>JAIFNI010000221.1 GCA_020047785.1 Clostridia bacterium | reverse complement strand
CCGCATGCACCGAGCAGCAGGGTGAATGACAGTGCCATGGGGAGGGCCAGACGCAGGATGGAGTTTGGTCTTTTCATGATGAAACCCCCTTCAATCTGTGTGCAGTCCGGACTGCTGATACCAATTATAGGGCGGGTTCACCGCCTTCGCCATATTCCTGTTTTTACTTTCCATTCCCTGCTTTACCGGAGATTCCGATTATCCCGATTACACCCCGGCTTTATCTTAAAAGCCCAATATATCCACATTGTCCATATTGACCATATTGGTCTTTTGTTGTACAGTGATTGCAAACGGTATTTCTGTTGGAGGTGATTGTGTGACGAACCAGATAGAATCAAGGTCAATCAGCGAAGCGAAACAGACATTTACCAAACTGATGCGGGAAGCTTTGAAGGGCCATGAAGTAATTGTGGAGAATGCGAAAAATAATGAAGTGGAAGCAGTTTCGATTGTGGCCACAAATGATTTTATGTACGTTTTGGACACGGGTTACAAATTTCATGTTGAAGTGACGGAAGATGAGGACGGGTTTGCCATCATCGCGAAGGAAATCGGTATTTTCGGATATGGTTTGTCCTTCAACGAGGCAAAGGAAGATTTATTGCTCAATATTGAAGAATATGTCAAGGATTATTTCGGGAGGAGTGAGTTCTTCAAGGCGATCCCTCAGCGCAGAGCACACTATCCCTATTTGCGCAGGTTGGCGTCCAGCAGGAGCACCAATGAAATGTCGGAGGTGGTCTTTGAATGCTGCAATTCAAATTCGACGATATTGTAAGGATTGCGTCAAGGCTGGGGCTTGTCAATTCACATGGGAAAGTTTGGGAAGGGATTGATGGCAGAGGAGAATACTTGAGAACTGTGATTCATATCCATGCCGGCGGCAGAAATGTACCCAAAGCCATCGTTGCTTCGCAGGTGGAGGCACTTGGTTTTTTAAGCGTTGAAGACATGTATGACTTTCTGAACAACAAGAAAAGGAATCGGTGAGTTACCGGTCGCCTCCTGCTTTGCCGCCTCCCGCCTTGTCGGCGGATAGTCTGTCCCTGTATTCGAGTGGCGTGATGCCAGTGGCTTTTTTGAAGAAACGGCCGAAATTCGTGGCGGAACCGAAGCCCACTGCTGAGGCTATGTCATTGACTCGCAGGTCATTCTTTTCAAGCATTTCCTTCGCTTTATCGATCCGCTGGCGCTGGATATAGTCCGTCAGGTTTTCACCGCTCAGCTGCTTGAAAAGCCGAGAGAGGTAGGAAGGATTGAAGTACATGAGTTCGGACAGTCTGAACAACGAGAGATCTTCACCGAGATGATTGTCCACATAGGTTCTCAGACGCGCCAATATGTCTGTTGCACGTTTGTTCTCATCCATATGCTGAATATTGAACAGCAGGGAAGACATGCGGCGCAGATATTGGACCGCTTCCTGCCAGGTGGAGAGAAGATCGGCATTCACCAGGGGAGCCGGATCAACCAATTGAGATACCTTCTCATGCAGCTGCCAGCGATTCAGATATGTCAGGATCATCAGGGCAATGGACAAGTAGGCTTCCGACGCCGCATGATTGTTCTTGTCCTTCGTGTTGAGCAGAATTGCTGTGGCCGAGTCAAAGGTTTTATCGAAAGAGGCACGATCTCCCCGGTCAAGAAGCATCGACAGGATATCGGTTTTGGATTTCATCTTCCAATGCGATTCTGTTTCGAGAGGCGCAGGTATTTCCTCCGGTTCGGATGTGTTCTCGGTCATCAGCATTTCTTCGCCGGCACCGATGCGAACATCCATCCTGCGTTTGACAGTTTCATAGGTCTGCGGGATGTCCTTTCTGAAATCCGCTGCAGAGCCCATTCCGAAGGAGATGGTGCAGCCGAGGTTGGTCCGGATGGCGTTCTGCATCAGTTCCAGCGTTTCATTGACGAAAAGGGCCACATGGTGCCAGCTGACGGCAGGGTCTGCCTTCTGAGCTTGTTCAAATGTCTTTTTCGGCTGTGCCAGAATGATCATGTCGGACTGCTCATCCGGGAAACAGGCGAGGTGCATGTGCGGTGAAAGGTATTGTTCACTGACAAGCTTGATGGTCGTGCAGCAGTGCATGAAATCGGAATGCCCGAAGGATTGCAGCGATGGTGCGAGTCTCCCGACAATCATAAGAACCGGTTGGTCAATATCGAGGTCGATTCCGTATAGCTGAAAATCCGCACGGGCCAGAACACTTCCCGGCATGCTGTCTTGCGGGGGGACTGGGAATCTGTCCGGTTGATTTTCCGGCAATCTGTCCAGCAGTTTCTTCAGAAATTCCTTCTGCAGAAACATGGATGCGACATCCATGCGCTTGCTCAGGTTGTCCATCTGGTCATGCAGGGTCAGGTCATTTTCAATTTCGGAAATCGCAGACTGGATCGCGGATATGACTCGTTTATATCCCTCTGTTTTCAGAACATACTGCAAGCCTTTGTATTGAATGGCTTTGTAGGCGTAATCGAATTCCCGGTGGCCGGTCAGAAAAATGACCTTGCACTCGGGCCAGCTTGCCCGGATTTTCTCGAGCAGTGCCATGCCGTCCATGCCCGGCATGCGGATATCCGTCACGACGATATCGATGCGATGCCGTGCCAGCAGCTCCAGAGCGCCTTTTCCGGAATAAGTCCTGTACACGTCCGCATCGAGTTCGGAGCAGAGCTGCAGTTCTTCGTACAACCCATCCGCTATGATGGGCTCATCATCCACGACCAGTATCCGAACCATCCTTTTCCTCCTGCAGTACAAGATGAATGACAACCTTCAGTCCGCCAAGGCCTCCACGTGACACCATCAGCCCGCTGCCCGACTGAAATTTCAGCTGAATGCGTTTGTGTATATTCACGGTTCCTGTCGTTTCAATGGCATTGCCTTCTGAAACGAGGGAGTTCTGCATGCCGGCGACATCCATTTCCGAAAGACCGTCACCATTGTCCTCAATCACGATATCCAGAAAGTCGTGGCCATTCTCAAAGGCTATGCGCAACAGTCCGCCTGCTTCCTTCGATTCCAGTCCATGCTCAAAGGCATTTTCGACAATAGGCTGAAGAATCAGCCTGGGTACGGCGATGGCGGCATATTCGGGAGGCAGTGTGTCGAATGAGATTTGGATGCGGTTTGAAAACCGCAGGGATTGGATTTCGCAATAAGTACGGGCATGCTCCACTTCTCTGGACAGAGGGACTTCATCCGAAGCATTCCGCGTCAGGAATTGAAAATATTCCCCCAACTGCAATTCAAACTTCTCAAGCATCTCATATTCGCCGCGCCGCGTCATCGTGTAAAGGATAAAAAAGCTGTTGTATAGGAAATGGGGATTGATCTGGGATTGAAGCTGTTTGAGTTCAGCTCTTTTCACCATGATTTCCTGCAGGTATTCGTGCTTGATCATCAAATCGAGCTTTTTGATCATGCCGTTGAAATGCTGGTACAGGTTCTCGATTTCGTCATCATACACATGCTGGATTTCAAAGGACATATCCCCGTTTTCAAGCCGCTGGAATGCGTTGATCAGCTTGTTGATGGGGCGTTGAATGAAGCGGTTCATGGAGAAGGAGAAGACCCCGATGATGATGAGGGACGCCACGGAAAAGAGAAAGAACCAGAATCTGTATTTCTGCATGGAGTTGAAGATCATCTTCTGCGGGATGTCGCCGAGCATTTGGTAGGAGCGGGTGTAGCAGTGGTCGTGGCCCATGATGACCATGTCGATGTCACAGGCATCAAAGACCGGGAAAAAGGCTGCTCTTCTGCCCAGGATATCCGATTCTTTCGAGTGGCTTGCGGAGCTGTAGATGGAATGGTGGAAGTTGACGATTTTCCATTTGACATTGGCGTTGGCGGCAACCGCTTGACGGATGAAGGTTTCATGGGAAGTGCCGCTGGTGTTGTTGGAGTTGAGACCAATGTAGAGAGTATCCCCGTAAACATGATAGTAGTCTCCGCCGGCGCTGGTCACGCCATATTCGGCGGAGAGGTTCGGCAGGGTGAAATGCTGGACATAGTTGGCGGCATTGTCATGGTTGCCGGCCACGGGCATGACCGGTACGCTTTTCAGGGCATCCGGGGACAAGAAGCCGGCATATTCCGATTCACTGGTGGCCGTATTCACCTGATCACCGGCGGAAAGAATGAAGTCTGTTTCCGGGAAAAGGGTCAACGCCTTGTTGACCGTGTCCGCCCAGCCTGCAGTATTCGCAGCAACACCGCTGGAACCAATCTGCGGGTCGCCGACGGCCACGAAGCTGTAATTCTGTGCATCGCCCGTTTCAAAGGAATAGGTCGCGCTCCAGTTGGTGCCATTGCCGATGCGGTAGACATATTCGGTGGAAGGCAACAAACCGGTCAGCGTTGCTTTGTTGGCGAGTTTGCTTTCTGCGGCAGAAGCCGATGTGCCATGGACTTGGGTCGCTTGGCTGCTTGGGAAAGCATCCCCTGTCATGTCTGTCTTTTTTGCATAGGCGACAGTGGGAGCGGTGGCATCAGCAGCGGAAATCCAGCTGAAATTCATCACATCCGCTGTTGCTCCAAGTTGCAGGGTCAGGCCGCTGAAGCCGTATGGTGCACCTGATGGTTCCGGGGCTACGGTTGGGTCTGCAGATGGAACCGGTTCGCCGGTTACTTGTGCGACCAGCTTCATATCGAAATATATGTCGGAGCTGTTGTTGTCACGGTTGTGCATTTCAACAGCGAGGGTGTTGGTGCCATTCTTCAGAAACGGCAGGGCTGCCGTTGTGACGTCGGCGATATCGGTGCCTTGGGCGTTGGAGGGCTCGTTGATATAGTTGGCGGTTGTTTGCCATGTAACCGCACCTGCATCCACATAGGTGCGGCGGATTTCCTGGCCATTGAGGTACATCACATACCCATCGTCGAGTCCAACTGTCAGATTCAAACCAGTGATGGCTGAAGCGTTTGTCACTTCAAAGGATTTACGGAAGTAATAAGTGATGTAAGCGTTCGGGCTCTTGGCGCTTGCAACCAAAGTGCCGCCGGATATTGCACCAAAAATTGGATTGTTGTCGGTGGCCGGATAACCAAGGGGCGCATTCCCGGTTTTCCAGGTGCTGTCATCGAAGCCTTCGCCGCGCCATTCCGTGCCTTTGTCTGCGTTTCCATCAAAAAACGACCAACCGGTATTGCCAGCGACCAGTGTGGTCTCGGTGGTCGCTGCTGCTTCTGCCATGACAGGGAGTTGTGGCATCAGGCAGAGGAGCTGTACCAGGATGAGCCATGCTGCAAGGAACCTCAGGGTGTTTCGTTTCATCGTTCAGCCTCCTTTTTTTATCAAAACCGGGTGTCTATGCCCCGATTTCATACGAGTGGACGGGTGTGGAATGCAAGGATTTTCGTTTGGGTTTGAGCAAGCGAACGGTAACGAACGCTGTCAGCGGAACGGTCAGTACGATCCCGATTGCGCCGGACAGGGCCTGTACGACTTCAATCACGATGGTGTCCATGTGAATGAGCTGCATGTATTCGATGGAGGCTGCATGCAGCAGCAGCATCAGATTCAGCATTGTGCCGGTGAATGCCAGAATGAGGGTGTTGGACATGGTGCCGATGGTATCTTTCCCGATGTTCATGCCGGACTTGAACAAGTCTCCCGATGTCAGAAACGGGTTGTGATGGTGAAGTTCATGCATGGCGGACACAATGCTGATGGCGGTGTCCATGACGGCACCGAGGGAAGCGATGATGATGGCGGCGAACAACAGCTCCCTGATTTTGAGTCCGTTTGTCTGGCTGATGAGGAGTAGGCTTTCTGCTTCCTCCGCCTGATATCCCGAGACTTTGACCCAATGGCTGAATCCCGCCTGAATCAAACCGGAGAGTAAAACGCCCCCTGTTGTGCCAATCAGACAGCAGAGGCTTTTTCTTGTGAATCCGGTCAGCAGGATGAAGCAGCCTCCGGTGACCAGCAGGACCAGCAGTAGGGAGGCCAGGATGGGGGAGACTCCCCGTGTGACGAGTGGGAGGAAAACGAGCAGGATGCAGAAGAACGTATAGAGCAGTCCTATTCCGGAAAGAATGCCCTTCTTGCCGCCAACCAATGCCAGCGCCAGAAAGAACAGAACGGCCATCAGATAGAGAAGCGGTTCCCTGTACAGGCTGTAGACCCTTACACCCATTTTGCCATTATCCAGAACATCAACTGCCAGCACCAGTCGCTGTCCTTTTTCTGCGATGATGCTGCTCGATGGGCTGAGGAAATGGGTAAAGGAGGCGGTGCGGCCTCTTTGGGCACCGGAAAGAATGCGAACGGTCAGCTGCTGTGTTCCGACAATCAGCGTGTTTTCATACGTGCTGCTCTCCAGCTTTTCATCGGAGACAGACAGCACGATGCCGGTTTCGTAATGGATTTCCGCGCCGGTCATCCCGATCCGGACCGGCTTGTCTTCCTGGGCGGCAATGATGATTGCAAGAAGGCCGACAATCCCAAAAACCAGCAGAGTGGCGGGGAAGTGCCCTGAATTGCCTGGTTTGAGTGTTTTCGGTGATTTCATTTCTTACCTCGTGTTCGCTTGCCGATGAACCGTCAAGTCCGTTCCCATTGTATGAAGGTTCGACATCCATCAGAAGAGGAGATGTTCGCATTGAAATCACGACGAGGGGATGATGGTGACTTTGGTGACGCATTTCCTGCTTGTCTGACTGAAAGAATTCGACCTTGACGCCTTTTTTTTTTGGGTTTATACTTAGTCATACTAATTAATAGGGATGCTAAAATTTAGTCTTGCAATCTATCCCGTTTAGGGTACACAAGAAAGACTATCGCCACGAACCACTGTACAGGAAAGGGGCCAGACAGCATGGAGGAAGAACGATGGGACGCCCGGGCGGAAGCCAGGGAGCTGATGTCCGTCTTTCAGGAATTCAAGCGGGGAACACGCCGACCCTCCGCAGACGGCATGAAACCCGGCGAGATGGCCGTGATGGGTACGGTCGCGCATCATCATGTCGAGACCGGTGAAGGGATCCGTATTTCAGAGATTGCCAAAATTCTGAAGATCGCCAATCCGACCGTCACCCAGTTCATCAACGGTTTGGAAAAGACGGGATGGGTCTATCGTGTGATGGATGCCCAGGACCGCCGGTCCGTTCTCGTGTCGCTGACGGAGGAAGGAATGGCGCAGTACAGGCGTTTTGAAGCCGGCATGACGCAGCTGTTCAGGAATCTTGCCGAGTTTCTCGGCCCGGAGGATGCCGGTCATCTCATCCGCATCATGAGGAAAACACTGCCGTTCATGAAACAGATGCAGGAGGAAATGCGTTTCGATCAGGACGGGAAACAGGTTTGTCACGGATCACAGGCAAAGGAGACGGAAACAACATGCTGAAACTTTTTCGACACCTCAAGCCCTTTACCATCCCCGTCATCGCCATTCTGGCGCTGGTATTCCTCCAGACCCAGGCGGACCTGTACCTTCCGACCCTGATGTCGGACATCATCAACAACGGCGTCATGAAGGGCAACACAACGCTCATCTGGCGACTCGGAGCCCTCATGCTGATCGTAGCGGCTGCAGGCGGGATTTTTGCCACCATCTCCAGCTACCTCTCTTCGCGCGTTGCGATGGGGTTTGGCCGGGACATCCGTACCAAGGTTTTCAGACAGGTCACCGGCTATTCCCTTCATGAATTCGACAAACTGGGTACATCCACCCTGATTACGCGCACCACCAACGACATCACCCAGGTTCAGATGGTTTTGATCATGATCCTCCGCATGATGGTCATGGCGCCGATGATGATGATCGGCGGCATCATCATGGCCGGGCAGGAGGATGCCGGACTCACCTGGGTTCTGGTTGTCGCCATCCCGGTCCTGATTGCCATCATCGTGATTCTCGCCATGAAGGGGCTGCCGCTCTTCAAGGTGATGCAGACCAAGATCGACCGCATGAATCTGGTTGTCCGCGAAAAACTCACCGGCATCCGCGTCATCCGGGCATTCAACCGGGATGCGCATGAACGGAAGCGTTTCGAAGACGCAAACATGGATCTCACGGACAACTACATCAAGGTCAACCGCATCATGGCTTTCATGATGCCGGCCATCATGCTGGTCATGAATCTCACAACCCTCGCGATCCTGTGGTTCGGCATCATCCGCATCGACAACGGGGCCATGCAGGTCGGTTCCCTCATGGCATTCATTCAGTACACGATGCAGATACTCTTCTCCATGATCATGCTTTCCATGATGTTCATCATGGTTCCGCGTGCATCGGCGGCGGCTGTCCGCATCAACGAGGTGCTGGGTCTCATCCCTGAAATCAATGACCCGGAGAGACCGGATGCCTCCTGCCCGACCGGCAGGGGCTATGTGGAATTCCGGGATGTGAAATTCAGCTACCATGGGGCTGAACAACCCGCGCTCAACGGCATATCATTCAACGCGAAACCCGGCGAGGTGACGGCCATCGTCGGCAGCACCGGTTCCGGCAAGACATCTCTTGTCAACCTCATTCCGCGGTTCTACGATGTGGACTCGGGAACGGTACTCGTCGACGGGGTGGATGTGCGGGAAATGACCCAGGAATGCCTGCGGGCCAAGATTGGGTTTGTTCCGCAGAAGGCACTGCTATTCACAGGAACCATCGCGGAGAATATCCGTTTTGGCAGACCCGATGCTTCGGACGAGGAAGTCCGGCATGCTGCAGAAACCGCTCAGGCTACAGAATTCATCGATACGATGGAAGGCGGGTATGCGCACGAAATTTCGCAAGGCGGTTCCAATGTATCCGGCGGACAGAAACAGCGCTTGTCCATTGCGAGGGCGCTGATCCGCAAACCTGAAATCTACGTGTTCGACGACAGTTTCTCCGCACTCGACTTCAAGACGGACGCGAATCTGCGGGCTGCCTTGAAAAGTGAAACCACCGAGGCCACAGTCCTGATTGTCGCCCAACGGGTGGGCACCGTCATGGATGCAGACCGCATCATCGTACTGGACGAAGGACGCATCGCCGGAATGGGCACACATCGGGAATTGCTGGAAAGCTGCGGCGTATATCGTGAAATCGTTTCATCGCAGCTGTCCGAGGAGGAGATCGCATGAGTCAGCATGAATCGAAAAACAAAGCACCCGAACAGCGCCGCGGCCCCGGTGGTCCCGGTGGTCCCGGTGGCAATCACGGTCCCGGCGGCATGGGCCGTCCAGTGGAAAAGGCAAAAAATTTCAAGGGAACCTTCCGTCGGCTGTTGAGCTATCTGAAGCCGCACCGAACCCAACTCCTGCTGGTCATCCTGCTGGCCGTGCTCAGTACGACATTCACCATCAGTGCACCGAAAGTTCAGGCCCAGGCCATGAACAAGATGCAGGATGCCTTCATGGCCAAGATGGTTGTCGAAGAGATGACGAAGGTGCAGCATCTGATCATGGACAAGGTCAATGAGCAGATGGAACAGGCCAAGCAAAAGCAGGCTGATGCCATGCCATCCCCTGAAACTCTGGCCCTCCTGCAGGAGTTCATGGCATTGCCCATGCTCGATGAAACAACGGACGCCAATGAGCGTGCGGACATCGTACAGAAGATCCTCGGCTTGTCCAAATCCATGCCGGAAGGCATGAATGTCCAGTTCTCCGATTCCGCGAAAGTGGATGGAACCGCAGATGAACCCGGCAGCGCTGCAACGGAGGATTCCAGCTTCTTCGCCTGGTTCGGGAATACATACAACAATCTGAAGGACTGGTTCTTCGGAGCGGACCTCACAACCACCGACACCAAGGTCACCATGACCGAAGAACAGATGCAGTCTGCCATACAGGCTATCCGCGACACAAACGGCAAGGTCGACATGTCCTATATCTTCAACATCTTTGCCATCCTGCTGATTGTTTATCTCATCAGCGCATTCTTCTCGCTCCTCATGGGTCTTGTGATGTCCGGCGTGTCGCAGAAGACCGTATACCAGCTGCGCAAGGAAGTCGATGACAAGCTGACGCGTCTGCCATTGAAATACTACGACGGTCGCACGCACGGGGAAATCCTCAGCCGCATGACGAATGACGTCGACAACATCTCCACGACGCTGCAGCAGAGCCTCACGCAGATTGTCACCTCCGTGGTCTCCCTGCTCGGTTACATCATCATGATGCTGACCATCAGCCCGCTTCTGACCCTTCTTGTGCTCATCACCCTTCCTCTGTATGTCGTCACCACCATGCTGATCGCGAAAAAATCCCAGAAGTATTTCGCAGACCAGCAGAAAGTGCTTGGAAAACTCAGCGGGCACGTCGAGGAAATGTTCACTGGCCACAAAGTGGTCAAGGCATTCGGCAAGGAAGCGGATTCGCTGCGCGAGTTTGAAAAAAGCAATGATATTCTCTACAGGACCGGCTGGAAAGCCCAGTTCATATCCGGCATCATGTGGCCGCTGATGAACCTCATCAGCAACCTCGGGTATGTGCTCATCTGTGTGGCGGGCGGTATCTGGATCACGAAGGGAACCCTGAAGATCGGTGACATCACGGCCTTCATCAATTACTCGCGTTCCTTTACCCAGCCCATCATCCAGACTGCAAACATCGCCAACATCATCCAGTCCACCGTAGCCTGTGCGGAGCGTGTCTTTGAGATGCTCGACGAACAGGAACAGGTGGCGGAGTCCGAGAAGGCAGTGGCGCTGACCGCTCCGAAGGGCGAGGTCAGCATCCGTGATGTGGACTTCCGCTATGTGGAGGATGTCCCGCTCATTGAAAAGATGAACCTCGAAGTGAGACAGGGGCACACAGTTGCCATCGTCGGTCCGACAGGTGCCGGCAAAACGACCCTGGTGAACCTGCTGATGCGCTTCTATGAGCTGAACGCCGGATCCATCGCCGTCGACGGGGTAGACATCCGGGACATGAAGCGCGCGGACCTGCGCGGCATCTTCGGAATGGTCCTGCAGGACACCTGGCTCTTCAACGGCACCATCCGGGACAATATCGCATACGGGCGGGAAGACGCATCGGAAGTGGAAATCATTGCGGCGGCAAAAGCCGCCCATGCGGATCACTTCATCCGCACCCTGCCGGAAGGCTACGGCACCATCCTGAACGAGGAGGCCACGAATATCTCCCAGGGCCAGAAACAGCTGCTGACGATTGCCCGTGCCATTCTGGCCGATCCGGCCATCCTCATTCTGGACGAGGCGACTTCCAGCGTCGACACACGCACCGAGGTGCTCATCCAGAAGGCCATGAACAATCTGATGCAAGGCCGCACCAGCTTCGTCATCGCACACCGTCTCTCCACAATCCGCGATGCCGAACTGATCCTTGTCATGAACAACGGCAGCATCATCGAACAGGGCAGCCACAGGGAGTTGCTGGAGAAGGGTGGATTCTACGCCGACCTGTACAACAGCCAGTTCTCGGGTGCAGTGGCCTGAATTCTTGAAATTATGGTTATGAGAACAGGCTGTCAGGATTATGTCCTGACAGCCTGTTCTCGTTATTTTTGATTTGTGGTCTTTCATTCAGGGTCTTACACCTGTCGTCTGTCATTCATGGCGCTTCACTCAAACTGCCATCCGAGCAGATGACCTGCCCTGGTTGCATCCTTTCCGAGCTCAGCGGTGTCGGTACACTTCCCACCCGAGGTAATTGGTGAAGGCTTCCTCGAGAATATCGGCCGTGAGTCCCCGGTTCATGGCCACATGGTGTTCATACCCGTTGCGGCCCATATGATGGAGCAGTTCCTGCAAATTGTCCACCGCACAGAGTGCGACGCCGCCTGGTGTGGGCACCTTGTCGGCGCGGAAGGAACCTTCACCGACATAAGCTTTGATTTTCCCGTTCCGGTCATCCGTGGTTATTTTCGCAAAAGTCATCGGACCTTCGGACACCTGAGCCTTGATGGCGCCGAAGGTGGTCTCGTGACCCAGGGTGGTGCCGAGCACATCCAGTGTACCGATCTCCACGTCCGGATGACCGAAGAAACTCTTGGGAAAATTCGAGCAGTGCAGGTTGATGCACACATTCCGGTCGCCGCCATAGTTGTTGTTCCAGTCCAGATAAGCGGAGGGGTTTCCGGATGCCAGCTGCAGCGCAAGCATTGTGACTGCTCCGGTCACGTCCATTTCACAGGCGGAAGGTCGTCCCTGTTCCCCCATCATGCTCATCGACAGACAGGTGGCACAGCCGAAATGATTCTGAATGGCATCCCAGCATTGAATGGCGCTGGCATCACATTCATTCTCTGTCACCCATGCCTCCAGTGTCAGAGCCAGCGTGGCCTGGCGTTCCAGCTTCGTTTCGGGGACGAGTGGTGAGATCCGTCCGTAGGAACGGATTTCAGCGATTTTGGCATCCACCTCGGGGGTATGGCCCATTGCCTGCGCGCGGGCGATGATTTCCGAGAGGTCCACAACCGAAACGGTGATCCCACTGGCCTGCAGGAGCTTTTCCGAGTACCTCACCGTGTGGAATGCGTCAGGACGCGCGCCGATGGCGCCGATTCTGGCATGGGACAAGCCACAGACAACGCGGCAGATGCCGACAAAACGATCGAGTTCCTTCCCGAAGGCATCACCGGTCAGAGAAAGTGTGTGCAGGGACGTCTGTGTGAACCGGATGCCGCGCTGGTACAGGTTGTTCATGACGGAAAGCTTCCCGCAGAAGGCATCGCGGCGATTGATGAGTTCCAGTTTGTCGAAGTCGTCATCACAGGCCACGATCAGGACGGGAACATCCAGCCTCGCGCGATCCAGCGTTTCCGCCACCGCCGTCTCGTCACCGAAGTTCGGCAGGATGACCAGCACGCCGGCGATGTCGCTCCTGTTCGCCTGAAACAGCGCAGCACAGGCCTTTGCGTCCGACAAACCCATGACAGCGCCATTCGGTGTCTCCGATTCATCCAGGATGACAGCTTCATGTCCTTTTTCCGCAAGCCTGTCCAAAATATTCCGACGCTCCGTCAGAACCAGATGGGCGGGGAAAAAACTGCGGTTTGTGACGATGACTCCAAATTTCATGGTGTTGTCTCCTTTGCGTGCCAATTTGGAAAGAGTCGGTCGTATCTGCGCCATGCGAGCGGGGGACGAATCTGTTTCATACGCCCTTCCATGGATTGTCTTGAACGGATCTGTTGCGAACTGCGGTGGGATAACAATATAAAACCGGTTTCACAATGAGTATATCCAATGGAATTCTGACACGCAAGCAGAAAGATGCATCAAAAAATTCCGGCTGGGTGATTTCACTTGCCATGGGAACCCTTGACAGGTATGATGAACTTGAAACATCAAAAAACAGTATAAAACCGGTTTCCTGGAGGATAGCTTGAAGAAGTCCAGCAACCAGCCTGCTGCACCCACCATTTACGACATCGCGACCGCAGCCGGTGTTTCTCCCGGAACCGCCTCTCGGGCACTCAACAACATCGGATATGTCAAGACGGAGACCCGCCAGCGTGTGGAGGCGGCCGTCAAGGATCTGAAATATACGCCGAATCGGGCCGCCCGAACGCTCAAGACCAAAAAGACGGGTCTTGTGCTGCTGGCGATCCCTGATACAGACAACTCCTTTTACGTGGACATGATCAAGGCGGTGCAGGATGTCTGCAAGGAACACGGCTACTCGATGATCCTGTACTATACGGATGCGATCCCCGTCGAGGAGATCAGGGCGCTCCGGATGCTGCGGGAGCATTATGCGGATGCGATGATTCTCGTCAATTTCAGTTTCACGTCCGGATATCTGAAGGAGATCGACCGTCTTCAGGCACCTCTTGTGCTGAGCGGCATCTGCAAGGATGATATCGGGGGAAGGCCTGGCGACCGTTTCGACTACATCGGTGTGGACGCGGAGAAGGGGGTTTTCCAGGCGGTCCGGCATCTTGCCAGGCAGGGACACGTCCGAATCGGGTACATTGCAGGTCCTGCCGAGTTTCTTCTCTTCCGCGAGCGACACAACGGGTATCTTTCCGCATTGACGGAAAGCGGAATCCCTTACTCGGACAACCTCGTCATCTGGTGCAGCTATACGGAAAGCTGTGCCATCCGTGCGGTGAAGTCCTTTCTGGCCCTTTCGGAACCGCCGACCGCCATCTGCTGTGCGAACGACATCATGGCACTGGCGGCACAGCGGTATATCCAGGATGCGGGTCTGCGGGTTCCGGATGACATCTCCATTGTCGGAATGGACAACCTTGATGTCACCACCAAGGTTCGCCCCATGATGTCCACTGTGGCCATCGCACAGGCCGAGATTGGCCGCGCGGCCGCAAACCTGGTCTTCGGAAGGTTGGCAGGAACCGAAATGAGGTCATCCATCCGGCAAATCTTCGAGCCCCGGCTGATAGTAAGGGAAAGCAGCATCCTCTGCAGCTGTTGCAAACCCAGGAAGGAATATTGGACGGGAAACGCATAAAACGCATGAACAAGATTGGCAGGAGGACTTATGCTTTCAAAGGATAACTGGCAGGATACAACACAACGTTTTACCCGTTGGTGGAAGAGGGAACCGGGTGACCGTCCGCTCTTGAGAATCATTGCGCGCAGATCCGAGCCGCTGGAACCGCTCGATCCCATCGAACCGGCGGCAACGCCTGAACCCTTGTATCTGGATGTGGACAGGGCGGTTGCCATCTTGAGGAACCGTTGCCGCAGCGTCCGCTTTCTGGCGGAATCCTTTCCAAACCTCGATCTGAACCTCGGTCCCGGTTCGATGGCGTTGTATCTCGGTTCCGAACCTGTTTTTGCATGGGACACGCTCTGGTATTCGGAGTGTGTGAACGATTGGGAAACGTTCGGACCGCTGCGTTTCGATCCGGAAAACCGATGGTGGAAAATCCATCAGGTAATGTTGGAAAAAGGTCGTCTGCTGGCCGGGGAAGATTTTCCCGTCTCCATCCCGGACATCATCGAGAATGTTGACATTCTTTCCGCTCTGCGCGGACCCCAGGCGTTTTGTTACGATCTGGTCGATGAGCCGGAACGGATGAGGGAACTCGTGGAACAGGTCGACAACCTGTACTTCCGGTATTACAACCGGTTTCATGACCTGGTTCGCATGGATGACGGCGGCAGTGTCTACACTGCCTTCCAGATATGGGGAACCGGGCGGACGGCCAAAGTGCAATGCGATTTTTCTGCACTGATGTCGCCTGCCCAGTTCCGGGAATTCGTCCTGCCTTCCCTGCGGAAGCAGTGCCGCCAGCTCGATCATTCCCTGTACCATCTGGATGGTCCGGACTGCATCAAGCATGTCGATGCCCTGATGGAAATCGTGGAACTGGACGCGCTCCAATGGACAGCGGGAGCCGGACAGCCGGACGGGGCATGTGAAAAATGGCTGCCCGTGTACGACAAGGTCCGGGCAGCCGGCAAGGGGCTGTGGATATCCATTGAGGACGGCGGCTATGAAGACTGGGTGGCGGGCGCGGAGCGTCTGGTTCATCGCTACGGCGCGACCGGTCTGTATTTCCTGTTTCCCGAAATGTCGGAGGAACAGGCGGAAAAACTCATTCTGAAGGCGGAAAGGGAATGGCGGTGAAGTTCTCCGCCCGACAGCCTGCATCCAATCCTGACTGACTTTATGTTCTCCCGGCAGACTGACCCCTGTGACAGTCTTCAGCAGGAGCGGGCGACAAGCAGCTTGACCACCAGAAACGACAGCGCCATCAGGAAGAACACACCGCATAAGGTGATGAAGACCGTCAGATCAAAGAAACCGGCGACCATCAGGGCTACATAGACCAGGAAGGCCAGAAGATAGAAGGCAAGTCCGGATGTGCGCTGCATGATGAAGCGATTCCGCTCGTCCGTTTCTTCGATTTGGGTCTTTTTCATGGCCTCCGCGTTCCGCAGGAGCCGGAGATTCATCAGCGACAGGATGATCCCTGCCACGGTCAGGCCACTGCCGACCCCCACGTAAAAACCGTCCTGGAAGTCGGATGCTATCCGGTCGGCGAAGACAAGGGCCAGAATCAGCGTCAGCAGTCCTGTCAGGGCAAGACCCATTGTCAGGATGAGTCTTATCCTGACTCGATCCGGATAGGGCTTCTTTTCGTTTTCCATGGCTGAAAATGCGCGAATCATCATAACTTTTCCTCCTCGAATTGAAAAACTTCTTCGATGCTCTTGTTGAAATAACGGGCGATTCTGAAGGCCAGCTGCAGGGAGGCATTGTATTTTCCGTTTTCCAGCGAAATGATCGTCTGTCGGGAAACGGAGACTGCGTTCGCCAGGTCCTCCTGCGTCATGTGGTACTCGGATCGCAAGGATGCAATACGGGTTTTCAAAAGTGGGCCTCCTTTCGGACAGGGATATTTCAGGCGATAGGAGTGGGATGTGGAAAGGCATGCTTCGCGGCGAATCACCAGGAAGCCCTGTAAATACGCCGATATTCATACAATTATGTAGTGCGATCAGCGTATTTACAGGGTAGAGACAGGGAAATGGACTGAAGGGAAAATTTGATAATCGTAAAGCTAGCTTTACTTAAAGTATAGTTTGCTTTACTTTCGATGTCAAGCGTGTTTTACATTTTTTTTGTAGTCGTTTCTTCAAGCTGGGAGGGTTCGGCGTTATCGGCAAACCGCGCTGTCGTCTGTATGCGCGCTGAAAGACACTTGCGGTAAGCCGATGCTGTGATATGATGAGGAAGAATGGCATGAACAGGCCGTTCGCAAAGAATGGGGGTAGCGCGATGAAGATACTCGTCGTTTATGCCACAAGGAGTGGGACGTGCAAGATGGTTGCGGAGCGCGTCGGAAAAGAAATGAACGCGGATGTCGAGCAGTTGGCGGATCTGGTGAACCGAAAAGGAATTTTTGGTTTCATGCTTTCCGGATTCCAGGCGACTGCGAAACGATGCAGTCCTCTTGGGCCGTTGACCCATGACCCGGCCGACTATGATCTGACAATTGTGGTCAGCCCCATCTGGGCTGGCACCTATGCGAGTCCCATCCGCACATTTCTGCGGGATTACGG
>JAIFNI010000049.1:886-17938 GCA_020047785.1 Clostridia bacterium | reverse complement strand
ATGTCTGCAGGATTCATTGCCCGCTATCTTTCCATTGCGGTCGCCTGCCTCAACGGGAGATATTTCAAGCAGCGTCTCGATTTGGAGACCGTTGAACTCGCGCAGATGAAAGAAGTTCCCGAAAATTTCATCATCCTGCATGAAATGATTGTGAAGGCATCGTCGGTTGAGGAATTGAAAAAGCTGAGCCATGACATCATCGGCACGACACGGATATTCATCGCATCACGCAAACCCGAAGAATCCGGGAGAACCAGCACCCCGAATTATGCTGACCTGGCAGATTGGTATCAGGAAGCCTCCCTGGCATGGCGCAGAATATATCATCACTGCGACTGCAAGGACTACAAGCGGACATTCCCGGATGCCATGACCCTGCAGCACGAAATGAATATCATCAAGGAGGAATTCGGTTTGCGGGAAATGGATTTGCTCGGCAGTTTCAATGCGGACAATCTCAGCCTCTTCAGGCAAAAAGCGCAGGAACTCGAGCAATACATCGTATCCGAGATTGAAGGCCATGGAGCTGTACTGAACAAATATGATTCGCTTGCAGATTTTCTGGCAAAAAACAGCTAGAACCTGTATGCTTCACAGAAAGGTGCATTCCATGAAATACCGAAATGCATCGGAAATTCTTCCGGATGAATTGCTGAAAGAGATACAGAAATACACCTCCGGCGAGGCCATTTACATCCCCAGCAGCGTGGAAAGGCAAAAATGGGGATGTAATTCCGGTGCGAGGATGTTTTACAAAGAACGCAATGAAGAAATAAGAAAAAAGTATTTCCACAAGAAAAGCATTGATGAGTTGGCGGATGAGTATTCTCTTTCCACGGAGACGATACGGAAAATCATTTACAAATAGGCTGCGCAGCTCATTTGGCATGGAAGTCCTGCCGTCCATGGTTCTTGAGAGGAAATCGTGGAAACGACAGGACCACCACTCAAAAAAACAATCGAATCGCAGCAATCGCCGTTACGCCAAGGATGATCAGGCGGAACGGCTTTTCATTGAGCTTTTTGACGACAGCGGCTCCCAGCAGTGCGCCGAGTGTGATGGCAGGAATCATGAGCCCTGCCAGTGCAAGGGTCCGCAGCGAAACATTGTGCCAGGCGAATGCCTGCAGAGGCAGTTTTGTCATATTCACAATGAGGAAGAACCAGGCAAAGGTGCCCATATAGTCGTTCTTTTTTGCTCCCTTGGCAAGGAGATACAAACTGAAAAGGGGACCGGCAGCATTGCCGATCATCGTAGCGAATCCGCTTGCGATCCCAGTCAGTGGAGCAAACCACTTCCTCCCCGTAAAGGGAACGCCTTCGCCCTTCAGCTCCGTCCGGATGAGAAGAACCAGGCAGAGAAGTATGATGACCGCGATCATCAGCTTGAACTGACGGTCATTGATGAGTCCGCCGACCAGAATGCCGGCCAGGATACCGACCATGGTCCATGGCAAGAGCCGTACGATATCCTTCCACGCGGCATGCCGATGATAGTACGCGACAGCGAAGACATCCCCGATGATGAGCATGGGAAGCAGGATGCCGGTGGAATCCCTGCCACCGAACACGGTTGCCAGAATGGGGATGACCAGCAGCGTGAACCCGCTGATGCCGGTTTTTGAAAACCCGACAAGAAACGCGGCCACGCCAACCCAGAGCCACTGGGTCTGATTCAATTGAAGGTCCTGCAGAAATGTCAGCATCGGTTTCTCCTGTCCGCGTAACTGCATCAAGTGTGCACGACTTATCTTACTCAAACAAATGGATGGGTGCAATGGACAAATCCACCTCTTCCAAGCCCTACCCACACAAAGCTTCAAATCCGCAGCTTTCGCATGATGCCGGAATTCCCATCTATACATGAGCCTTCTGACACGGCTGCCTATCGACTACCTGAAAATCGACCAGTCCTTTGTGGCCGAATTGGGCGGGCAGGACAACAAGAAACTGGCTTTCATGATCATCAACATGGCGAAAGCATTGAACCTTCAAACCGTCGCCGAAGGGGTGGAGACACCGCTTCAGCTCGAACGCCTCCGGCAGGCGGAATGCGATGTCATGCAGGGATATCATTTCAGCAAGCCCCTTCCGGTTGCCGATTTCATCGATTTCTGCAGGAATTTCCCGACGGGACGTGCAGGATGAAGGACATCTGCGAAACATGAGAATATTCACCCCTGAAGGGGTGCTCCATGCTATACTGAAAGGGAATCGAGACAAGGGTGTTGCCGGAAATGGCAGCACCCTTGTCTTTTTTCGAAAAGAGTCCGCAGATCGAAAGGAGCCCGCAGATCGAAAGGAGCCAGCAGATCGAGAAGAGCCCGCAGATCGAAAAGAGTCCGCAGATCGAAAGGAGCCCGCGAATGGCCGTTACCGTCAAAACCCTTTACAACAACGGATCATTCCTGTACCGGATGAACATCCTCGCCGGCAGGAGTGGCTTGGAGAACATCGTGCAATGGGTGCACATCATCGAGGACGATGATGTCAGCAAATTTCTGCATGGAGGCGAACTCGTCTTCACAGCCGGCATTCTGAACCACGAAGAGGAGTGGCTGCTCCATTTTGCCCGAAAACTGGTAAAAGCAAGCGTCAGCGCGTTTGTCGTCAATATTGGCCCCTATACGCGGCAGGTCCCGCCATCCGTCATTTCCTTCTGCAACGAATCCGGCCTCCCGCTTTTCACGATCCCCTGGGAGACAAAAATGGTCGACATGACGCGGGATTTCTGCCACCGCATCATGCAGGCAGAGCACACGGAAAATACGATCATGACGACGATGAAAAACATCCTGTTCAAGATCGGGGACATGGAGAGCCAGATGATGCAGATGGAGCGCTACGGCTTCCATCGCAACAGCCGGTTTTGCTTTATTGGCGTGCAGCCGGACCCCACGGGAGATCCCGAGGAACAGAGGACTGTGCTCAAGTCGTCCGCGGAGCGGATGGCAAAGGAAATCGGCGGGCAGTTCGTCACTTTCACTTACAATGAGTGTCGCATCCTTGTCCTGGCAAACTGCAGCCCACAGGAAACGGATGCCTTCCTGCAGGGCTTCGTCCGACGCGCCCAGGAGCGGCTCCATGGCCAGACCTTGTACCTGGGTGTAAGCCCAATCCTGGCGGGAATCGGGAATCAGTCGGCGAACTTTGAGAAGGCGCTGTCCGCGATGGAGATGGCCGGGAGGCGGAATGAAACAATTGTCACATATGACAGTCTTGGTATTTACAAGTTGCTCTATGCTGTCAATGACAAGGAAACCCTGCGGAGTTTTCACCAGGAAACCGTTGGTCGGCTGGAAACCTATGATCGGGAGAACGGAACCACCCTCACGCCACTCCTGCGGGACTACCTGGCGTTCAACGGCAGTCTGCAGCTGGTGTCGGAAAAGCAATTTGTACACCGCAACACCGTGACGAACCAGTTGAGGAAGATTGAGCAGATTACCGGCTGCAATCCGCTCGAACTAGACGACAAGCTCCAGCTTCTACTCGGCTTCCGGATTGGAGACGTGCTTTAGTCGAACTGATATAAATTGACATTTTTGACGTATTATTTTCATAATCCTGCATTTTTTCATAAACGCCAAAGAAAATAGGGAGATTTCCGGCGTTGTGCATCCGCACAATGAAATCTGTTCATTCAGCAATTGCATTCTTGCCCCCGGATGCCTTACACTGAACACAACAAACAGCGAACGCGGTGATGGAGCCAAAGCAGGGCTCCTCACCGCGTTTTTGTTCATTTTCCTCAGTTGGCAGAAATGGCGAACAAACGGGTGAAAAGCGTGCAATCCGTCAGATGCCCCCGTTATTCAGGAAAGGGTTCACAATGAATGGAGAAGCGGTAAAAAGCAAGTTGAAAAAATACAACCTGCAATCCTGGAACAAGCAAGGCAGTCTGAACCCCATTCCGGTCGCCAAAGCGGAAGGCATTTATTTCTGGGATGACAAGGGGACCCGGTACACGGACATGTCCTCCCAGCTTGTGAACCTGAATCTCGGATTCGGGAACAAGGCCATCGCGGAAGCAATCAAGGCGCAGGCTGACAAATACTGTTTTGTCGCGCCGTCCTACGGGTCCGAACCCCGGGCCGATCTGGCCGAAAAAATCGTCAGTCTCATGCCGGACAACATGGCGAAGGTTTTCTTTACGAATGCAGGAGCCGAAGCCAATGAAAACGCCATCAAGATGGCCCGGCTCTTCACCGGCCGCAGCAAAGTGTTCAGCCGATATCGAAGCTACCACGGCTCCTCGTTCGGCGCAGGCAATCTGACGGGGGAACCCAGACGGTTTGCGCTGGAACCGGGTGTTCCCGGATTCGTGAAGTTCTTTGACCCCTACGTGTATCGGGAGGCCATCAGTTTTGCGACAGAAGCGGATGCCACCCGATACTACCTGGCCAAGCTGGAGGAACAAATCTGGTACGAGGGGCGCGAGTCCATCGCCGCCATCTTTCTGGAGACCGTCACAGGATCAAACGGCATCATCATCCCGCCGGCGGGCTATCTGCCGGGTGTCCGTGCCTTGTGCGACAAATACGGCATCCTGATGGTCGTGGACGAGGTCATGACGGGTTGGTGCAGGACGGGAAAAATGTTCGCTTTCGAGCACTACGGCGTGAAGCCGGACATGGTCACCTTCGCAAAAGGTGTGACATGCGGTTATGTCCCCTTGGGAGGTGTCGTGGTCAGCCGGACCATCTCGGAGTACTTCGACGACCATGTTCTCTCCTGCGGCCTGACCTACAGCGGTCACCCGTTGGCCTGCGCGGCAGGGTTGGCTTGCATCGGCGAATATGAGCGGGCCGGGATTCTTGAGAATGTCGTCACGGTCGGCAAACTGTTGGAAAAAATCCTCGAAAGCCTGCGGGAGCATCCCTGTGTCGGCGACGTGCGCTGCATCGGTCTTTTTTCCGGGGTGGAACTGGTGAAGGACAAATTGACCAGGGAAGCGATCGTCCCTTACGGGAAGGACCCGGACGGGATCATGGGGAAAATATCAAAAAAACTGGCATCCCGCGGTTTCATGACCTATACGCACGAAAATGTCGTCATCGTCGCGCCACCCCTGATCATCACGGAGGCGCAGCTGACAGAGGAGCTGGCAAAACTCGACGAGGTCCTTTCGGAAGTGGACAGGGAGTTCCTCTGATGCAGCCACGAAACAAGCAGCTGGACAGGGAGTTCCTCTGATTCAACCGCGAAACAGGCAAACACACCCGGAAAGGAGCGTGACCCATGAGCGTATTCAAACGAAGCAGCAGGGATGCAATGGCAGGCGGACCCGCCGTCGTGCTTGACGCGAACGAACCGGAGATCAAAGTGGAGCACGTATCCGTCCGGTTTGACGGAAAAAAAGGCGCTGCGCCGGTTGTCGCCCTGCAGGACGTAAGCCTGGACATCCGGCAGGGGGAGTTCATCTCCCTGGTGGGGCCGTCCGGCTGCGGCAAGACAACCCTGCTACGCACCATCGCCGACCTCCAGCAGCCGAGTTCCGGCCGCATCACCGTCCGAGGGCAGACACCCAGGGAAATCAGGCTTCAGAAGAAATACGGCATCGTGTTCCAGAATCCCGTGCTCTATGATTGGCGGACAGTTCGCCGCAATGTATGCATGCCCATGGAACTGAAGGGTGTGCCCAAGAAGACGCGTACAGCAACGGTCACGGAGATGCTCGAACTGGTCGGACTCTATCATTTCGGCAAGAAATACCCGCATGAGCTGAGCGGCGGCATGCAGCAGCGTGTGGGCATCGCCCGGGCGCTGGCCATCAAGCCGGAGATTCTGCTGATGGACGAGCCATTCTCCGCCCTCGATGAATTCACCAAGGAAAAACTGAACGAGGATTTGCTGAAAATCTGGAACAAAACAAACAAGACAATCCTGTTCGTCACACACAATATCTCGGAGGCGGTCTTCCTATCGGACCGTGTCGTGGTCCTTTCCCCGCATCCGGGCAGGGTGTCCGCCATCGTGGACATCACACTGCCCCGGCCACGCGGACTCGCAATCAAAAACACGCCCGAATTCGGCGCGCTCGTGGCCAAGGTCCGCAACAGTTTCGAGGGGGTGTGACCGCATGGAGCCGAACCGGAAACAAGACAGCAACCGGCTGGCCACTTTTGTCTGGGTGCTCGCGCTCATTCTCATCTGGGAACTCGGTGCCACCCTGGTGGCGCAGACCAAGCGGACACCGGAAAACGTGCTGCCCCACCTGTACCAGATCGTCGAATCGGTCTTCAGCACGAAGTTGGTGAACGGCAGTCAGACAGCCTTTCAGATTGTTCTGGCCAATGCCGGCATCACCCTCGCCCGAGCCGGCATCGGTTTCATGCTTGGCGCCGCGATTGGATTCCTGCTTGCCCTGCTGATGAACCTCATGAAGACCGTGGAGAAAATCGCCTTCCCGTATCTGATGATCATCCAGATGATTCCGATCCTCGGCATGGCTCCCATCGTACTGGCTGTCACGAAGGACATCGACAAGAGCCGCGTCATCATCGCCGCCATCCTGACCTTCTATCCTGTGGCAACGAACACGCTGGCCGGATTCAAGGCGGTTCCCGGGGAAAAACTCGAATTGATGCATGTCATCGCGGCGAGCAAGTTTGAAATCTATCGGAAGCTGCTCATCCCTTCCTGCATTCCCTACTTCTTCACAGGCCTGAAGGTCTCCGCTCCGATGGCCATCACCGCCTCCATCCTGGTGGATACACTGCAGGGCGGCGGCGGACTGGGTACCATGCTTTCACAATCCCTCAAGCACGCCATGACGATATACGTCTTCTGGCAAATTGTTTTCCTCAGTGCCATCGTCGGCATCCTCAGCTACCACCTCATGTCCGTGATTGAAAAACTGGCCGCCCCGCACCGGTGGGCAAGGAAGGTGAAACTCGATGAACCTGCGCAGCTCGATGAACCCGCCTGAAGAGATATCCGTCCGAATCGCAGCCACGCAGCAGGATGTTTCCAATCCGGAAGCGCCCGCTGCAGACCGGCGCCGGTTCGACGCGGAGAACCTGACCACCCTGCTGTATCCCATCGTCTTCGGCGTGCTGATCCTGATTCTCTGGCAGACACAGGTTCTCCACCGCATACTGGGCGCGGATACCTTCACCTTGCCGCTGCCGGGTCGAATTCTGACCATCATCGCCGACAATGCTCCTGAAATTCTGATGAATGCCCGCGCAACCGCCATCGTCGCATTGACCGGACTGTTGTTCGGATCCATGCTCGGTTATCTGCTCGGTGTCATCGCGGCGGTTTTCCCGAAATGGGGAATCGGCGGCCTGACTGTTGTCTCCGCCTTCAATGCCATTCCCATCATCGCCGTCGCGCCGATTCTCAACAACCTGACGAAAGACTTCAGCCGGGACGCCGACACCCGGAGCATGCTGGCAAAAATTCTTGTCGTGACGCTGATGACGATGGTTGTCATGAGCATCAATGCCTATCGGGGGCTGACGGAACTCAAGCCATACTCCGAGGACCTGATGAAATCCTATGCCGCACGGCGGACGGACGTTTTCTTCAAGCTCCGGGTCCCGAACAGCGTTCCTTTCCTTTTCACGGCTCTGCGGGTCAGCGTACCGGGTTCGGTCATCTGCGCGCTGGTCAGTGAATATTTCGCAGAGTATATCGTCGGAGTCGGGCGGCAGATCCGGGAAAACATCGTTCTGGCACAATATGCCACCGCATGGGCGTACATCCTCACGGCTTGCCTGATGGGCATCCTGCTCTATGCCATCCTGCTCGCAGCCGAAGGCAGTTTGTTGAAGGGCCGCAGATAGCGGACTCTCCAACTTGAAATAGAACTCACCACAGAAAGGATCAGCACAACTGCGGCATGATCCGCCATGCACCCCGAAGAAAGACACAGGGTCAGACTTGCTACGGACACGCAACAACCCGTACAGACACATCACGGACATCGACACAGACACGGCAGGAAGAACGCAATGGACCCCGCAACTGAGTAAGGAGGCTCGAGACAACATGAAAAAGACATCAAAAGGCAAATCGATCAACCTGGTCGCACTGGCGACAGTCTGCGCCCTCACGCTCTCCCTTCTCGCAGGCTGTACGGGTGGAGCGCCCGCAGCCGCTTCCGCCTCGGCCGAAGCCTCTTCGGAGTCGGTCGCAGCAACCGCCGCCCCCGAAGCTTCCTCCACGGAACCCTCCGCCTCGGCCGAGGCCGCCGGCATGTACTACGATGCGGCGGCAACCGTGGAATCCATTGTCAAGGATGCCGCCGGCAAGGGCATGGTCGGCAACTGGGGTCTCGGCAATGAATACGAAATCCAGGCATTGCTGTCGAAATATGTCCAGCCGACAACCTTTCTGAGTCAGGCCTTCGACATGGATGGTTTTGATGATGATTCCATTCTGCTCGCTTCCGCCATGACCTACAATGAACTCGGCCTTGTGAAGAATTCCTACGACGGCGGCTACAAGTACGGTGACAAGGTCAAGGCCATCGACATGAACGATGAGGGCGTCGCGATGCTCGAAGACAACATATTCTGCACGGAAGCCTTTGCGAAAGCCAATCCGAACACGGTCAAGGCATTTCTCGCCGCCAGCATGAAGGGCTGGAAGTATGCTTGTGAAAACCCGGAGGAAGCCGCCCAGATCGTCTTCAAGAACGGCTCCTCCGTTTCCAGCGAGCACCAGGCCTACATGGCTTCCGAAGTGAAGAAGCTGGTCGAGACGGACACGAAGGGTGCCACTGTCACCGAATATGGCAAGCTTGACGATGCGGCCCTGCAGCAGACCCTGGACCTCGCCAAAAAGTACATCATGCTCAAGGATTCGGTCGCGGCCGACAAACTCAAGGCCATGACCCTGGATGATATCCGGGATGCCTCCTATCTGGCCGGTTCCTCTTCTGCCGGCACACCGGAGAAATCCAGCGTGTCCATCCAGCTCAAATGGTTGCCGCAGGCCCAGTTCATGGGTTACTACGTGGCGCTTGACAAGGGCTTCTACAAGGAATCCGGACTTGACGTCAAAATTGTGCCCGGCGGCGGCGACATCAGTGAGACAACAGCTGTCTACTCCGGTCAGGTTGATTTCGGCGTGACCTGGGTTTCCAACCTCATCGCGGCAAACGCGGGCGGCATGACCCTCACCGAAGTCGCCCAGGTGTTCCAGCGTTCCGGCCTCGTGCTTGTGCACAAGGTCAACTGATTGCTTTCACTCCTCCGGCATGACGCTCAAGCACAAGGTCAACTGATCGAAACCCATCCCTCCGGCGGACCGGGATTCGAAAAACGAACCCCGGTCCGCCTTTCTGAAGGAGGCCACTCATGCGAATCCTGTTCAAAAACGGTACTCTCGTCACGGCAACGGAATCCTATGTCGCCGATCTGATGGTTTCCGATGGCAGAATAACCGCCATCGGGACGAATCTTTCCATTGGTACGAATCTCGTCATCGGGACGAATCTTTCCGCCGGGTGCACCGACAACGCGGATGTCACACTGGTGGACTGTTCCGGCAAAATGCTCCTGCCCGGTGCCATTGATGTGCATACGCATCTGGAAATGCCCTTCGGCGGCACAGTCTCGGCGGACAGTTACCTGTCGGGAACACGAGCCGCAGCCTGCGGTGGTGTCACAACCGTATTCGATTACCCGATGCAGCGAAAGGGACACGGACTGGTCGAGACGGTAAAATCCCGTCAGGCGCTCTGCGCGCCGCAAGCCTGCGTGGACTACGCCTTCCACTGCATCATCACGGATCTGAACGGCGGCGCGCTGCTGGATGAATTCGCGGAAGCCGTCGACTACGGCATCACCAGTTTCAAGTGCTTCCTCGTTTACAAAAAGGAAGGCATGATGGTTGATGACGCCACGCTCATCAAGGTAATGCTGAAGGCCAAGGAAACCGGTGCCATCACGAACCTGCACGCGGAAAACCCCGATGTCATAGACATGAACGTCGAAAGATTCCTGAAAGAGGGGAAAACCTCCGCCTGGTACCATTATCTGTCGAGGCCGGAATTCGTGGAAGCGGAAGCCGACAAACGGGCCGTTCACTGGGCAAAATCCGTCGAAGCCCCGCTGTACCTCGTCCACATGGCGGACAAGGAGGGCCTGGAAACTGCCATCGCCGCCAAACTGGCCGGCCACGACATCTATGTGGAGACTTGCCCGCAATACCTGGAATTCACCAGTGACGTCTACAAACGTGAGGATGGGCGCAACTTCGTCTGTTCCCCACCCATCAAGGGTCAGGAAAGCCAGGACGCGCTCTGGGCAGCCATCCGGAATGGCACAATCGATACGGTCGCGACCGACCATTGTCCGTTTCAAAGCTATGAAAAGGACTGGGGACGTGATGATTTCACCAAAATCCCGAACGGATGTGCCGGCGTGGAAAACCTGTATCCCTATATGCTGTCCGCTGCCAATGCAGGCCGCATATCCTTCAGCCGGGCAGTGGCACTCTGTGCGACGAATCCCGCGAAGATTTTCGGATGCACGCAGAAAGGCTCCCTGGCCATCGGGAAGGATGCCGACATTGTCGTATATGATCCGACTAAGGACTTCACCATCTCGGTCACCAACATGCATTCCGACTATGACCACACCATCTGGGAAGGAAAATCCCTGCATGGTTATCCTGTCCAGACGTGGCTGAGAGGCCGGCTGGTCTATGACAACGGGGAATTTGTCGGAGAACCGGGATATGGACAGTATATCCGACGCACGTCAAGAAAATGATGGAAACGAACTGAATATCCGACGCACAGCAAGAAAATGATGAAAACGGAGAAATTTTCCGAAAAACGGAAACATGAAGGCAGCGTGCCAGGGTTCGGGACACCAGCGTCCCTGAAGCTCTTGGATGCAGGAACCGGGGAAGTGATTGCATGCATGATATGAAACGACAAAAGGAAGAAAACTACCGGGACATTTCCATGCTGGAGGAAGCGGGAGGCTGTCTCCTCTGCAGCGCCGCGCCTTGTACAAAAGCCTGTCCGCACGGATTGCCGATCGATTCCGTGATCCGGTCGATCCGGTTCGATAACGCGACAGGCGCTGCAAGACGTTTGGCGGAAGCCCTTCAGGGAAAAAGCACCCTGCCGGATCTCCCTTGTCTTCATTGTTCGGAAAAAGCCTGCCTGAATGCCTGCCCGAAAGGAAGAATCAATCGACCTGTGCCGATCGACGAACTCCTCGCCCGTCTGCCTTTGCATGCGGCTTTTGACGCCGCGCACATGCCCGACATGGATCTCTCCATCGATTTCTGCGGCATCCGCTGTGAGAATCCGTTTTTCCTTTCATCCTCCGTCGTCTGCAGCAACTACGAAATGGTTGCCCGTGCCTTTGACATGGGTTGGGCCGGCGCCGCGTTCAAGACCATCGGCACCTTCGTGCCGGAAGAGGTGTCTCCCCGTTTCGATGCCATACGCAAGGAATCGGTGCCGTTTGTCGGATTCAAGAACATCGAACAAATATCGGAGCATGCATTGGAAGAAAATCTGGACTTCCTGCGAAGGCTCAAGCGGGACTATCCGACAAAAGTCATCGTTGCCTCCATCATGGGACGCGATGAGCAAGAATGGACAAAACTCGCCGTTCTCATGACCGAAGCAGGCGCGGACATCCTTGAATGCAATTTTTCCTGTCCGCACATGGCCGCTGATGGTCTCGGTTCGGATGTGGGCCAGAATCCCGACCTGGTGGCCGCCTTCACACGTGCGGTCCGAAAAGGCTCCTCCCTGCCGATACTGGCGAAGATGACCCCCAACCTCGGCAACATGGAACCGCCCGCCCTGGCGGCCATCCGGGGAGGCGCCACGGGCATTGCGGCCATCAACACCATCAAGAGCATCATGAACATCAATCTGGACACTTTTGCATCAGGCCCGGATGTCCAGGGCAAAACCAGTGTGGGCGGCTATTCCGGCAAGGCGGTCAAACCAATTGCACTTCGGTTTCTCCATGGGTTGCGCAGCTGCGCCGAACTGGCCGATGTCCCGCTGAGCGGCATGGGCGGCATCGAAACCTGGCGTGACGCGGCAGAGTATCTTGCCATTGGCTGTGACAACGTCCAGATCACAACGGCTGTCATGCAATACGGCTATCGCATCATCGACGATCTGCAGGACGGGCTGCGTCTGCATCTGGCGTCACATGGCCTGTCAACCGTCAGGGAACTGGTGGGGAAAGCGGTCCCGCACATCCTTCCATCAGAGGTTCTTGATCGGAGCACCATCTGCTACCCGCGATTCGACCGGAACAAGTGTGTGGGATGCGGCCGATGCACCGTTTCCTGCCAGGACGGCGGACATCAGGCGCTTCGGCAGGATTCCCGCACAGGCGGTCCTGTCCTGGATGCCGGAAAGTGCGTCGGTTGCCATCTCTGTGTCGTTGTTTGTCCGACACTGGCCATTGGCCCCGGAGCCCGAAAGGCAAAAAAGCCCACCCGAATCAACAAGGCAGAGGAGGCATCATGATGACAACCTGCAGCTTGGACAGAATCAAGGAGAAAATAGAGGCTTTTTCCCGCTTCGGCGACACGGGAAAAGGAGGCGTCACACGGTTGTCCCTGACGCCCGAAGCGTTGGCGGCCCGTTCCGAATTCAAAAGAAGAATGGAAGCCATCGACGCAACAGTCGTATCCGACGACATGGCGAACCTGTATGCGACCATTCCCGGCACGGAGCACCTGCCTGCCATCCTGTCGGGTTCCCATCTGGATTCGGTCCGCCAGGGAGGCAACTATGACGGCGTACTCGGGGTAATCGTCGCCATGGAAGTGGTGGAAACCATTGTGAAAGAGGGTATTCCCCACCGGCATCCGATCACCGTCATGGTCTGGACAAACGAAGAAGGTGCCCGGTTCGAGCCGGCAATGATGTCCTCCGGGGTTGTCTGCGGCAAGTTTGATAAGGAAGAAATGCTCCGATCGGCCGCAAAGGACGGCACCGGCATCACCTTCGGGGAAGCACTCGCTCTCTCGGGCTTCTGCGGCAGTGTGGAAAACCGCCTCTCCCCGCTCCGGCACGCAGCTTTTGTCGAACTGCACATTGAACAGGGACCGGTCCTGGAAGGCGACAATCATGACATCGGTGTTGTTGAGGGCGTTTGCGGCATGATCAATTATGAGTTCACCTTCACCGGACAGGCCGGCCATGCCGGCACGACCCCGATGCGTTTTCGAAGGGACGCTCTGTACGCCGCGGCCAAAACCATTCAGTATCTGCATGATGAATTCGACGAATTGGACAGCCGTCTTGTCTATACGACCGGAAAAATCTCCGCGCATCCCAATATTCACACGGTCATTCCTGACGAAGTGAAATTCACGCTGGATGCCAGGCATCAGAATCCGGAAGTGATCCGGCAGGTCCTGCAGATCATCCGAAAAATACCACGGGAAGTCGAGCGGTGCCAGGTCTCCATTCAGGAAGCCTGGAGCCGGAAGTCGGTCGCTTTTGCGCCGGAGTTGGCGGAATACGTCGAGAAGAGCGCCCAGGAACATGGATACGCAAGCATGCGGCTGTACAGCGGTCCCGGTCATGACGCACAATATGTGGCAGATCTGATGCCGACGACCATGATTTTTGTTCCGAGCGCCAATGGTCACAGCCACTGCGAATTGGAGTTCACACCGCCGGAGAAATGCTGGCAGGGGGCAAATGTGCTGTTGTCCACACTTCTGAAAATCGACAGACTGCTGTGAAACCCGGGAGTTTTCATATCGTCTCCCGGCAGCTTTGACCCCGCGCAATGATTTATGATACGATGGTTTCTGGAATCTGCCGCATCGTAATGAATCAAGACAGCATGGACTGCGGCGGACGCAGCCGCGCGGAGATAACATATGGACGGGCTCAGCCGCCGTTGGCACGAATTACGAATTGGAATACGCAAACGCCTCCAGCCCGTGGAAGAACCGGCGATCAGCCAGCGCAACCTCATTCTTGCGAATATCTCTTCCGGTACGGTCAACAACTTTATCGGCGGCAATTTTTTCACCGGACTTCTGCTCCTGCTCCAGGCCAGCGACGGCATCATCGGGCTGATCGCCATGACGGGCTATGTCGGCAATCTGCTGCAGGTGCTTTCCCCGCTTCTGCTGGAAAGGTTTCACAGCAGAAAAAGACTGCTGATTCTTTCCCGCATGGTCATCTATTTTTTCAATATCGTGGTCATCGCACTTGTGCCGTTCCTGCCCTATGAAAACAGAACGAAACTCGTGCTCATCATCGCAGTCCTTCTCCTCATCAACCTCATCAATGCGATGACCGCACCGGGTTTTTCCGTGTGGCACATCAAGTGCGTGCCTGAAAAGGATCGCGCAGGCTACTTCACACTGAACAGCATCCTCAACGGCATTGTTGTCTTTACAGCCATCCTGTTCGCCGGAAAAATTGTCGACCAGTTCAAGGCTTCCGGTCACGAAATGGAAGGCCTGCTCCTGTTCCGCGGCATCGCGCTGGTACTGTGTGCCGTGGACATTTTTCTGCTGTTCCGCATCAAGGAGTACCCGAATGTTCTCTCCGGCGAGGCAATCAGCCTGACCACGCTGCTGATTCGGCCATTCCGGGAAAAGAAGTACCTGATTTCGGTCGCAACCGCCTGCCTCTGGTCCTTTGCCGCCAATATCCCCGGTCCCTACTTCACCGTCTACATGCTGAAGGACATGGGCGTCAGCTACTTCTTCCTGAACCTCGTCAACATGTTCAACATTCCGATCCTGCTGTTCATCGCCCCCTTGTGGCAGAGACAGGTGAACCGCATTTCCTGGTTCGGCACCCTTACGTTCGCCGTCAGCTTTTTTCTGCCGCACTATTTCATTCTGGCCTTCATCACGAAACAGACCCTGTTCCTGTACCCCATTGCTGTCGTTTATGCCCTCCTCATGGCGCCGGGCATCAACCTCGTATTTGCCAACATGGCCTACATCAATCTGCCGGAGAAGGATCAGACAAGTTTCATCAGTTTCTACGCAACCATGAACAATCTGGCCGCGCTGCTGGGCACACTGGCGGGTCGTCAGTTCATCGAGGCCACCGCCGGTTTCCGGTTTCCGATTTTTGGTATCGTCATGGGCAACAAACAGTACATTCTGCTGCTGACAGCCGTTCTGATGATTGGTGTCGTCATTGCGATTCAGGCACTGCACAGAAAGGCCCTGAACATGGCCGCAAAAAGTGACACCGTCCCTTCCGACGCATGCGGGAAAGAATAAAGACCCGGCATGTGATGACAACCCGAAAAAATGGTTTGATGCCTAGATCGGTTTTTTCGAAGCGTTCGTTTTGGATGGCACCGCCGCCTTTTTTGACTGTGCAGGTGATTTTTTGGCTGGAGAAGCCTTTTTTGCGCCTGCACGCTTCAATTCAAACAGAATGCGGCGCTCTTCCTCATGCTGCTTCTGCGCAGCAGTTTGTTTTTCCAACAAATCCGCACGTTGTTTCCGCTCCGATTCGCGCTGCGCACGGAGCCGGGTGATCAACTCGTCCATCTCCTTCTTCAGAACGGGATTGCAAAGTTCCAGAAAAGATTCAAAAGCGGATGGATAGGCAAACAGCTTTGTGCCGAACTGCCCGCCGAATTCCACCGTGATCGTTGTCTCTGTCTGGCCGACAATTGTGCCTGCTTCAAACTGATTGTGACGCACCTGTTCCCGGATCATACTCATCGGATTCCCCTTTCGGTCCATACCAGCCTCTTTGCAAAAATTCATGTCCTGCAGGAAAAAGAGCGGTTCCGACCGCTGGACTTTCACTTGTCAGATCAAGACGCTGTTTCTATGTTATCACCTTTCACCCGTGAAAAGTACGGAATCCGAGAATGATTCCGGCGGAAAAGAATCGGAAGCCCCCGCACGAAGCTGTTTTCTGCTTTCTGCGTTCAGCCGGACCCCCGGGACAAAAATCGTTCATCTCTTTCCATCTGCAGGAAAGCACAGTATAATTCCACATGTACCCCATTGAGCATCCGTGAACGACAGGAGTAAATCATGCAGGCAAAAGCAATATTCGACTGGCTGTTTCGCTTTGTCAAAGGGATATTCATCGGTTCCGGCGCCATCCTGCCGGGTGTCAGCGGAGGTGCGCTGGCAGCTGTATTCGGCATTTATGAACGAATCATCGGTTTTCTCTCCGACATCCGGAAAGATTTCATCAAAAATGTGCTTTTTTTCATTCCGGTCGGATTCGGTGCCCTCTTCGGCATCTTCGTCCTGGCGTATCCACTCGACTATTTTCTGAAAACAGCCGAATTCCAGGTGCTTTGGTGCTTCATCGGATGCATCCTCGGCACACTGCCCGCCTTGTACAAGGAAGCCGGAAAAAACGGTCGAAAACCCTATCACCTGGTCATGGCCGGCGTGACCGCAGTTCTTGCGTTCATCGGTCTATGGGCGTCCCGTGAGTATCTGGATGTGACCATGCCGCTGAATGCGGGAACCTGGATTCTGGCCGGCGTTATCTTTGCCTTCGGCATGATCGTACCGGGCTTGAGTCCATCGAACTTCCTGATGTATTTCGGCCTGTATGAACCGATGACCGCCGGCATCAAGAGCCTTGATCCCGGCATCATTCTGCCTGTAGGCATCGGTGCGGTGCTGTGCGTGCTGCTCTTCGCCAAATTGATGAGCATCATCCTGAAGAAAGCCTATGCAGGTGTATTTCATTTCATCCTCGGCATTGTCCTGGCCTCCACGGCAATCATTGCACCTACGGACTATTCGAATATCGGGTTCCCGGTCGTTCTGCAAAGCGTCGCTGTTTTTCTGGCCGGTCTGGGTGTCGGCATTTTCATGGAAAAACTCGACAGCAAGTACCGGGCGGATTGACTCCCAGCCGTTCTCAGCATTTGGAAGGAAACAACCTGCACGATGAAGCCCCTCAACGCTCAGGGATTTTCAAGACCGGCCAACAGGAAGACCGCCGGCGCATTCCAGTTGATGGCGATTTCATTGGAGAAATGATGGCAAACCTTGATTCTGGTGCAAAAAGTCGATTTTCGACTTTTTCATGCAAGTTGCAGAATGCAACTTGCATGCATACAGCGGCAAAAGCCGCTG
>JAIFNI010000049.1:0-874 GCA_020047785.1 Clostridia bacterium | reverse complement strand
GTGAATGGCACCAAAGGTGCCATTCACATGCAGGATTCCAAAGGAATCCTGCATAAAAACTCGTTGAAACGAGTTTTTACACGAGAATCAACCTTGATTCTGGTCTGAACCTGACACTCCGATCATGTTGTTCTACAGAATTTCCGAATCACTTCTCGACAATCTTCCGTTCATCCTATAGGATGGTTGTATCAATTCTATAGGAGGAAAACGTCATGCCCAGGATTCTGGTAGCTTATGCCACGAAAACAGGTTCCACCAAAGCAGCGGCGGAAGAGATTCAGCGCGTTTTGGCCAAGAAGAATTTTGACGCCGAGGTGCGTCCCATGTCCGAAATCAAGTCGCTGGACGGGTATGACGGCATTGTCGTCGGCGCCCCCATCAACGGCATGAAATGGCTTCCCGAAGCCACCGCATTTGTTCTGGCCCACAAGGCGGAAATGTGCAAGGTTCCGGTAGCTTATTTCCTTATGTCCTACCTATTGTTCGAGGGTGGCAGCGGCATAAAGGCCACCATTCAGAAGAGTCTGGTTTCCGTGCAGGAATCCGTGCCGACCATCTCGACCGGCATGTTCCCGGGTAAACTTGAAAAAGCCATGCCGCTCTTCCTTCGCCTTCTCTTCGGGGTGAAAAACGGCAGGCCGCTCGATATCACCGACATGCCCCATGTATCCGCCTGGGCTTCGGACATTGCGGGCATGATGCGCAGCCGGATGCACTAAAGCGCAGGAAAGAAATTGGGTCTTGGAAAGAAATAACCTGCTCTATGAATTTCAGAAAACAATGGCCAAACCTGCCATTTTTTTCTGAAAAAGTGCAGGTAATTTCTTTCCGGCGACTTACCTGCTATTTATCAGAAAAGAAGGCGACAATC
>JAIFNI010000248.1 GCA_020047785.1 Clostridia bacterium | reverse complement strand
GGGGTTCCCGGTGCCTCGGCGACGTCCGCCTTCCCCTTTCCGTCGCCTCGCGTTAAAAAAGGGTACCCGGAACCGTCGCGCCGCTATCATGCCCACTATAATGGGGTTATCTTATGGTTTTGAAGGATGCATGTCAACCCAAAAAATATAGTTGCCCTGCTCCAGATAGCGCCTCCAGTCATCCATCCGGCATGTCCGAAATGGTTTGGACATGCGAAGATTGAATCAGGCTGTGGTTGTCACAATCGACGCAAAGCAGTATGATGGGAAAAACCATGAAACGGGGGACCCTCCATGAAGTACTTCAGAAAACTCATCGGGGATCGGATCTATCTCTCGCCCATGCAGGCAGAGGATGCGGAGACGTATGTGAAGTGGCTCAGCGATCCGTGTGTCACAGACGGGCTTGGCAGTTCGAGCCGGGTCTTGTCCGTCGATGCGGAGAAGGAGTGGATCAAGAGCAACGCGTCAACCCAACAGTTTGCCATTGTTCGCAAGGTGGACGACCAGCTGATTGGCAATTGCGGTCTGCACCAGATCGATCAAATGAGACAATGCGCAGAAGCAGGCCTGTTCATCGGCGATGAGGAGAACCGCGGCAAAGGATTCGGTGCGGAAGTATTGAAGCTCCTGTTGGCCCACGCGTTTGATACGCTGAACCTGAACAATGTGATGTTGCGCGTCTTCGCGTTCAACGAGCGGGCTATCCGGTGCTACGAAAATGTCGGGTTCCACGAAATGGGCCGCAGGCGCCAATCCTACTTTGTGCGTGGGAAGTTCCATGACGAAGTGTTCATGGACATCCTGCGTGATGATTTCAATGCCGGGCGTACATCATGAACATATGTCAGAAGACGGGTCGGGAACGGGTCTGAAAAGGGTCGGGAACAGGCTGATAAGGGTCGGACATGAGTCTGATAAGGGCCGGGCATATCGGTTATCGGCAAAAGGAGGCGGCATGTCTCAGGCAAAGAGTTTATCCGGACAATCGGAACTGCAGAAGAATGCGGATCGCTTCACCGGGTTCGCTGACTTGTATGATCAGGCTCGCCCAAAGTCGCCGGCTGTTGTGCGGGACATTCTGCTGCGGTATCTGGGCCGGCCTTCCAGCCTGATGGTGGATCTCGGCTGCGGAACCGGCCTGTCCACCCTCATGTGGTGTGATGTTTCAGAAAAGGTCGTCGGGGTGGATCCAAGTCCGGACATGCTGAAGATCGCCCGGGAAAAGGGAGAACACCATCCGAACCTGTCGTTCCGGCAGAACTTTTCGGATGCGACGGATCTGCCGGATGCCAGTGTGGACATTCTGACCTGTTCACAGTCCTTCCACTGGATGAATCCTGAAACGACATTGCGGGAAGCAGACCGGATCCTCAAGCCAGGCGGCGTGTTTGCCGTGTATGACTGTGACTGGCCACCCGTCTGCCATTGGGAAACGGAGCACGCGTACAATGTGCTGTTCCGGACCGCGCACGCATTGGAGCGGACAAACGCGGATACCCGGGACAGTTTCATCCGGTGGAACAAGGACCATCATCTGGAGAATCTCCATGCATACGGCCGGTTTCGATATGTGCGTGAAATCGTCTTTTCCAGCACGGAATCCTGTGACGCCGAACGGTTCATCGCCATCGCGTTGAGCCAGGGTGGATTGCAGGCGCTGCGAAAGGCGGGCGCCAAGGCCCTGGAACCGGAAATCGCGGCCTTTGAAAAGTCTGTCCGTATGCGGATGGGAGAAGGCACGTTTCCGATGGATTTCTGCTATCGCATGCGCGTCGGCGTAAAGTGATTTCAGGCAGTAACTCTATCCTCTAATTGCGCAGCAATTAGAGGTCTTCCTGGTGATTCAAGGCGAAGCATGTAGGGTCTATCATGGAAAAGACCCTACATGCTTCGCCTCGAATCACCAGGAAGCACTGTAAATGCGTCCATGTACATATAAATATACATTTGGTCGTTTGACCGGCGCATTTACAGGGAAGAGATGTTCTTCGAAAGGTGGGAGTGGGCTTGAGAAATGCGAATCCATCGCCTCGCGGACAGAAGGCATTCGGCAAGCTGCTGGCCCGCATACCCCACGGCATGACCAACCGGCTTTTCGTTCTCATCTGCGTCATCGGCATCCTGCTGGTTGTCTCGCTGGGCACCGTGGTGGCCGGCATCACGGGCAATCTGCTCTACAAGGACACGACGACCCTGCTGGACACGCAGGCACGACAGGCCGTCAATGCCTTCGACCAGTATGTGCAGATTCTGCGGAACACCGCGATGACCGCCAGCCGTCAGACAAGCATCCAGTCTCTCGTCCGGGGAGACTACACGCAGTATGGCTCCTACGTCGTCTACCGGGATGCCTACGCCTATCTGAAGAATGTGCACGAGTTCTACAGCCGTGTCCATCTCCAGATTTTCGTCAAGCGCCTCCGGTATGTCATGTCGTCGAATCCGACCGATGTCACCGGGGATTACCGGAAACGCGGCGTCGAGGACGCGGACTGGTTTCGTCAGGTCGAGGAAAGCCCGTCCGGCATGAACCTCGTGTCGAACTTCGTGCCGCCCGTTTCATCCACAGAGGAGCAGTTCGCGTTCGTGCTGGGCATGCGGAATGTCTACAACTGGAACACGGACGGCTATCTGGTCGCTTCCATCGAAAAGCAGGTGCTTGGAGATCTGCTCAAAGGCACAAGTCTGGAACAAAACGGCTTCCTTCTGGTCCTGACCCCGGATGGTCATATCGCCTATAATTCAGACCCGGAAAGATTCAGTCTGTACTTCACCCTGGCAGGCATCCGGGAAGAAGTGGGGGATTCCGACCACTTTACCGGAACCAGAAACAAGGATTTCTACTACACATCCAGCAAATCCCTGAACACGGGATGGCAGTTCATCACCTTCACGGACAAACGGTATGCCAAGACCCAGGTGTTCACGTTCCAGTTCCTGATGCTCCTGGTGGCCGGCGTCACCATCACGCTTCTGGTCGTGGTGGCCCGCCTCACCTCGAAGGCCTATACCCGGCCGATCGAACGGCTTATCCAGTTCATCCACGAGGCGGAGAAGAATGAGTTTGCCGGCCAGATCGAGCTGAAGTCCGAAGACGAGGTGGCGGATCTGCTGCACTCCTTCAATGCGATGATCACTTCGGTCCGCCAAAACCAGGTCCTCCGCAAGAAAGCCGAGATAGATGCGCTGCAGAAACAGATTGACCCGCATTTCCTGTTCAACACCTTCGAGTCCATCAAGGCACTTTCCCAGCAGGGAGACATGGAAGGTGTCTCGACCATGATTGAAAAGCTGAGCGATATGTTCCGGTACAATACAAACCGGGATGGTTCGACGCTGACAACGATCCGGGAGGAAGTCAGCCACCTGCGCAACTATCTCGATATTCAGCGGGTCCGGTTCGGAAGCCGCCTGGAAGTCGTCTGGAACATTCAGCCGGAGGTACTCGCCTGCCGGACCCCCCGCTTCATTCTCCAGCCGATTGCGGAGAATTCCATCAGTCATGCGATGGAAAAAATGAAGGGCGGATACCGGTTCGAGATCATCGGCACGCTGGCAGGACCGGATGTCGTCTTCAAGCTCCGGGACAATGGTCCGGGCATATCCGGAGAGCGGCTCCCCGCCCTGCAGGCCCATGTATCGGGAAAGACCGGCGGTTCGGCGGACACCCGCTTCGGCATCGGCCTGCGGAACATCCAGGAACGGCTGGCTCTGCTGTACGGAGAACAATATGGCCTTTCCATCCGGAGCGCCTTCGGAGAATGGACGGAAATTGAAGTGAGGATTCCGGTGCTTCGGGACACGGAATCGACGGAGGAAACATGACGGTTCTGATAGTGGATGACGAACCCCTGGTGAGAAGCAGTATCCGTTTCACCCTGCAGGGAATCGCATTGCGCACCCATGTGGTCGGCGAGGCCGAGAACGGCGAAGACGCGCTGGACCAATACAGACGCCTGCTTCCGGATGTCATCATCACGGACATCAGGATGCCGGGCATGAACGGACTGGATTTCATTGCGGAGGTCCGCCGGGCGGACCCGGTGACCCAGTTCATCATCATCAGCGGATATGCCGAATTCGAATATGCACGACAGGCCATGCGGCATGGTGTCGGGGACTACGTATTGAAGCCGATCAAGGCCAGGGAGCTGGAGGATGCCTTGCGGAACTGCGCGACCCGTCTCGATGACGCCTGTCTGGAGGCACAGCCGGAAGGGCTGCAGCTCGTGCAATACATCCGCGAACACTTCTCCTCTCCCCTGTCCTTGGATCAGATGGCTGAAAAATTCAATTTCAGTCCGAAGTACATCTCCTGTCTTGTGAAAAATGAAGTCGGGCAGGGATTCAGTGATTTCCTGCTTTCGCTTCGAATGAAAGCCGCCATCGAATTGCTGGGCAGGACCCGACAGGATGTGAAGTCCATCGCCCTGTCGGTCGGGTACGAGGATCAGCAGTACTTTCACCGGGTCTTCAAGAAGAAGACGGGCAAGACGCCCGTGCAGTTCCGGCAGGACCTCCTTGATGGGGAACCGGGCCTCCCGGATTAAGCGCGATGATTGCGTCAAACGAAGCGGGTTGACAAATTCCAATTGGCAATGGCTTTTCCTGACCCTGCAATTCGGTGGATTATCCACAAAGAACCGCCATCTGTCCACTTCCAAGTGGTTTCCGTCATGATAGATTGGAAGCGCAGGCAGGAAGCGAGACGGATCGGCCGATTCCGGACGACCGGTTCCTGCCGGAAGGAGCCGGCAGTGGCAAAACCGTTGATATCCGGAGAAACCGGACGCCTGTTGCGGAAATACCGGATGCTGTATCTGTTCATGCTTCCGGGCCTCGCCATCCTGCTGACTTTCGCCTATCTGCCGATGGGCGGCCTTGTCATGGTTTTTCAGCAATACGACCCGGTTTCCGGGTTTTTCGGCAGTGAATGGGTGGGCTTTGCGAACTTCAGGCGGGTGTTCAGTTCACCGGTCTTTTCCAGAGCTTTGCGCAACACCATCGTCATCAGCGGTCTGAAACTGTTGATCGGGTTTCCGATGCCAATCCTGTTTTCCCTGATGCTCAACGAGCTGCGTATGCAGCGTTTCAAGAAAACCATCCAGACCATCGTCTACATTCCGAACTTCGTCTCCTGGGTCATCGTGGCCGGTGTCTGGTACAGCCTTCTTTCATCCGAGGGCGTCGTGAACCAGGTTCTGATGAACCTCGGGGTCGTGGAAGAGGCGATTCTCTTCATGCAGCGCAAGGATCTCTTCTACCCCATCATCATTTTCACGGATCTGTGGAAAACACTCGGCTACAGCACCATCTTCTACATGGCCGCCATCGCCACCATCCCGCTCGAACATTACGAAGCGGCCATGATCGACGGAGCGGGCCGTTTCAGGCAGGCCATCCACATCACCCTGCCAGTCCTTTCGGGAACCATTGCCCTCCTGTTCATCATGGCGGTCGGCGGTCTTCTGAATGCCGGTTTCGACCAGTTGTGGACCATGGGCAATCTGGCGGTCCGCGACATCGCGGATATTCTGGACACGGCGGTGCTCCGGACCCTGACAAGCGGCTCGGTGAACGATCTGTCCACCGGGGCCGCGCTGGGCATGTTCAAATCCGTCGTCGGACTGGTGCTGTTTTTCCTGACAAACTGGGTGTCGCAGCGTCTGGTGCACGAATCACTCGTTTGAAGCGATAAGGAGGCCGGCACATGAAATTGAGCAAGGGAGAACGGGTCTTCGAAGTCTTCAATGTCACGGTGATGATTCTTTTTGCGGCCATCTGCCTGTATCCGTTTCTGTATGTCATCGCGCTTTCTTTCAATGAAGGGAAGGATGCGATGCGAGGCGGCATCTATCTCTTTCCGCGCGTCTTCACCCTGGAGAACTACACGAAGCTGTTCGAGGACAAACGACTCGCCGGCAGCTTCCTGATATCGGTGTTCCGCACTGTGACGGGCGCTTCGCTGGGCATGCTGGTCAATGCGCTGTTCGCCTTCGCCCTCAGCAAGAACGACCTGCCCTTCCGCAAGATTCTGAACTGGCTCATCGTCATCCCCATGTACTTCGGGGGCGGCATCATTCCCTACTTTCTGGTCTGTAAAAGCCTTCATCTGACGAACAACGTGCTGGTTTACGTGATTCCATGGCTGGCTACACCCTTTTATATCATGCTGCTCCGGATCAGCATGAAGGATCTGCCGGATTCGCTGGAGGAAAGTGCGCAGCTGGACGGGGCCGGATATGGGACGGTTTTCTTCCGGATTGTCCTGCCGCTGTGCCTGCCGGCATTGTTCACCGTCATCCTGCTCGGCGGCATCACCCATTGGAACGATTGGCTGGACGGGTCCATCATGGTCAGCAATTCCCGGCTCTGGCCCATGCAGACCCTCCTGCTCAACATTCTGCAGGGGGCGGACATGATGAGCTTCTTCAAGGGAAAGAACCTGTCCACGGCCGGCGGCATGGTCAGGAAAATCGAGATCACGCCAGAATCGCTGAAAATGGCGATGCTCGTTCTGACGGTTGTCCCCATTTTCATGATTTATCCCTTAGCCCAGCAGTATTTCATACGAGGCATCATGGTCGGCTCCGTCAAAGGATGACCGTACCAGGCGACAACATTCGTTCCAGTCATTATCAAGCCTTTCCCTGGCACGTTCCTTCCCTTCCATCTTCACCTCCAGCTTGAACTTGAGAAAGAGAGGAAATGAAATGAAAAGAAAGCATGTCAAACTGACGGCCCTGCTGCTCGCCCTGCTCCTGTCCTTCACACTTCTGGCTTCCTGCGGCCTGTACACCGACGACGCGCCATCCGCCGCACCGTCGGAAAGCGCCACGGAAAGCGCCACCCCCAGTGCCTCAGCCAGCGCCTCCTCGGAGGCCGCCTCCGTTGAACCCACCGAATCCGGTCCCGCGCTTGCGGCCCAGTGGAAAGAATTCTCCACACCCCACGAAGTGAAGATCACCTGGTTCGAGCAGGGTTGGACCGGCATGGAGAAGGACCTGGACATCATCACGCCGGAAATCATGAAGCGCACGAATCTGCAGATGCAATACGAGCCCATGACGGTTCCCACCGGGGACGACTACAACCAGAAACTCAACCTGATGGTGGCCTCCAACGAGGTGCCGGATATCTTTTTCGGCGGCAGCGACAGCTACACCCGCACCATTTATGAAAAGCTCGGTCTCAGCGGCCGGCTCTGGGATCTGACCGACATCCTCAAGGACTACAAAGGGTTGTACAACCTCGTGTATCCGGAACTGAACCTGTACAAGACCAAGGAAGGGAAGAATTACTTCATCCCAACCCAGACCGGACGCGGAAACGAACTGCTGAAGGAAGCGCCTCACGGGCTTTTCCTTCGCAAGGACTACCTGGATAAACTCGGCATGGCTTACCCGAAGACGCCGGCCGACCTGGCCGAATACCTGCGGAGAAGCAAGGCGGAGATGAAAACCGGCGAAGAAGCTTCCTACGGGTTGGTGCTCGGGGAGAACCTCGGCGGTCTGGAACAGCTCTATCAGCCGTTCTTCCCGCTTCTCGGAAGCCGTGACAGCTATTCCCTGCCCTTTGATCTGAACAACAACTACAAGATTCTGAACTATGAATACACGGACAGCCCGGAACTGCTGCAGGCCGCATTGTACATCCACGGCCTCGTCAAGGAGGGGCTGATCGACAAGGAAGCCCTCACCATCAAGCAGGCGCAGGTGCAGGAAAAGATCTCGTCCGGTCGTGCCGCCGCCGCCACCGCTCCCTGGTGGGACATGAACACCTTCAGCGACAACGCGAAACAGACGGTGCCGGATCTCATGTATGTGGCGGCACCCTACATCTATCAGACACCGGAAATCGAGAAGTCCCGCAGCCTGAAGTGGACGAACTGGGTCGGCTGCTGGTCCTCCCTCATCGTGGACAAGGGCGTGGATGAGGCATCTCTCCGTCATCTGCTGGCCGTCATGGATTACCTGACGACCGAAGAAGGTCAGCTGCTGGTTCAGGCGGGCATCGAAGGCGTCACCTTCCAGTGGAATGCCGAGGGCAAATATGAATTCCTGCAGGAGTTCAAGGACAAGACCAACGATCTGGACTGGAACAAGAGCGCGGCTTACGGTGTGTTCTACTACAGCCAGCTTGTCTTCAACGTCCCGGCCATTACCGACAAACAGGCGACTCCTCCCTCTCTGATTCGGGAAGACAACAAGCTGGGCTGGGAAAACCGCAAGAGCGACCGGGATCTGTATCAGGCCGACATGAAGCCCACGAAGGACTACTACTTCCTTCCCGGCGAGGTGGAAAGCCAGAAGTTCCCGGCCATCATCGATGCCAAACGCGAATTCTGGGCCAAGGTGCTTTCTGCCAAGAACGAAGCGGAAGTTGAAGGCTTCGTGAAGGAATGGGCAAAGAACTGCAAGAGCATGGGCATTGAGGAAATCATCGCGGAACGGCAGGCCTACATCGACAATTTCAAGATGGCTGAATAAGACGGGCCATGAGGAGGCCCTATGGGCGAATTCCATTTTCAGCTTCAGGAGACGGACCGCCTTGTCTTCAAAACCTTTGTGGACTGCAATATGGCGGAAGCCTGGGTGGGCGACCTGCTGCGCATTTTCCTGGGCAAGTACGGCGAAGACCCCGTATGGGGCAATGCGAGGGATCTCCGCTATGCGCAGGGAAGAAGCGTCCCGGAAGCAATGATGCGACCCGAGCAGGATTTCACGGAGGCGGAACTCCCCTGCAACGCGCTTCCCGGCGAAAAGGGCCTCCATGGCGCCGTGTGGTTCGAGTCGCTTTACCAGGCCTCCGGCGGAACCCTCTATGCGCTTTATCACAACGAAAACTATCCCTCGACACTGCCATGGGAGGAAGAGACCGGCAGGGGCTATCGGGATACCGACTGGCCACCCGGCCTGCAGGGCGATTCTTCGGTTCAGGCCGTGTGCCGGATCGGCATCATGCGCTCCGACGATGGCGGACAGTCCTGGAACGACCGGGGCATTCTGCTGGAAGACCGCGACGACCGGCTCATCCGCTCCCCCATCAATCGGAACTTCACCTTTCCAGGAGGGGTCGGAGACCCTTCGGCGGTGGCATGCGGTGATTTCCTGTATGTCTTCTTCGGCGAATATGGTTACCCGGGACCTTATGACCCGAACACCCATGTCCCGGAAATGGAGGCATCCGGGCAGTGCATCTCGGTGGCTCGGGTCGCGCTGGCGGACCTGGACCAACCGGCCGGCCGTGCCTTCCGCTGGGATGGAACGGGTTTTCGGGCATCCTGGGATGCTGTCGGGCGTCCCATTGCTTCCCTTCAGATCGATGCCACCGAGGGCGGCGGACCGGTTTCCTCCGGGCGGCACAGTTTCCACTGGGGTCCGTCGGTCTCATGGAACGAACACCTGCAAGGGTGGGTCATGGTGATGGGACGGGTCGATTCAGAATTCTGGGCCGGGGACTCGGTCTGGATCAGCTTCAATCCCCATGCGGACCTGGGTGAGGGAACCAACAGCCAGGACTGGAGCACCCCGAAGCTGCTGCTTCGCAAGCCGGGACACACGCTCTGGTACCCGTCCCTGCAGCCACCCGATGATCCGGACAGCGTGGCTGCCCGGCATACTTGTGTCTTCCTGGGACAACGGGCCCGTCTGTGGTTCAAGGATCTGGCGCCCAGTACGCACCGCTATTTGAGCGAGAACGAGATTGTCTTTGATCGGAAGGAATGAGACTCGACGCATTCCCGACATGATTGCAATGAACCATGCCCGGCGTCGATAAAAACCCGATCATCGCACCTGTATGAGAGGAGATCGGAATGAATCTGCTGTACCGCATCCGATACGACGACAAATGCTGGCTTCACGAGCTGTCCGCCCACACCACGGAGGTGACGAAAGACGGGGATGCCCGGGAAACCTACCTGCGCTTCCTCGACAACCAGGCGAACCTGCGGATTCTGATGACCGTGGAACGGGACCGCTCGTTCGGTGTCTCCAAATGCACGGCCGTGTTTCGGAACGATTCCCCGCAGACAATTCGTCTGCGGCAATTTGACGCGGGCTGGTCGATTCCTTCCGACGGGATGACGCTCCATTATTTCACTTCGGATTGGGGTTCGGAATTCTTTCCGCATGAAAAGCGCATCGACGGCGAATTCCGCTTCGGTTCCACTTCGGGCCGCTCGTGTAAAGGCTTTGATCCCTGGGCCGGTCTGTCGGTCCCGGGTGGTTACCTGGCGGTTGCCTTGGCCTGGTCCGGAAGCTGGAACTGCACCATCTCTCCGGAGGCCGGAAAACACCAGTTCACAATGGGCTTTTCCACGGAGGATTTCTTTACGGACGTCGCCCCCGGCGGGGAGTATGAATCGGCGCCCCTCTATCTGGCGGAGGGGGCTGATCAGGAAGCGGCCTGCCTGGAAATGCGGCGATACTTCCGTGCGCGGCTGAGTCTCCTCAATGATGGTGGAATCGCCGATGTACCGCTGGAATACAATGAATGGTGGCCTTATGAGGACAAGTTCATCAATGAGGCGGTTTATCAGGAGAATGCCGTACTCGCGAAGGAAATCGGCTGCCGGTACGCGATGATGGACGCAGGCTGGTTCGGTGGTAATGAGGACGGACAGGGTTGGTATGAGAAGCGCGGCGACTGGGCGATTATCAATCGGAAGGACTTTCCTTCCGGCATGAAGGCGCTCTGCGACAAAGCAAAATCAATTGGCATCCTGCCGGGGCTGTGGTGCGAGATCGAGGCGGTCGGGAAGGATGCGCACCTGCATGCCACCCATGGTCACCTGATTGCGCGGCGCGAAGGCAAGCCCCTCGGCTATGTCTGCCTGGGGAGTGAAGAGGGCCGTACCTGGGCCATGGGGGGTGTCGACCGGATTCTGGGCGAGTACGGGGCCAAGTGGATCAAGTTTGACTTCAATCTCGACCCGGCACCCGGTTGTGATGTGACCGGGCATGGACACGGAGAAGGCGATGGGCTCCACGCGCATTATCGCGGGTATTATCGCCTTCTGGAGGAAATCCATCTAAAATACCCGGATGTTGTCATTGAAAACTGTTCCTCGGGCGGATTGCGGATGGATGTCGGCATGCTCTCCCATACACATTGGACCCACCTGAGCGATCCGGATTATACGGAATTCCACCTGCAGTGTTACTGGGGTGCGCTTTCCATGCTTCACCAAAGCGCCTGCCTGCATTTTTCCTGGTCCCAGATCCTTGGGGACCACAACCTTGGCATCTCCAATCCGATTCGGGCTGACATGCCGCGCCACCTCTTCGACTACCAGATCCGGGCGGTTCTGATGGGCATTCCCGGATTCTCCTACCGGTTGCCTGAGCTTCCAGAGTGGTGTCTGGCACGGTTGAAGGAACATGGTGCCTTCTATTCGGAGATTTGGCAGAATTTCATTCTGCATGGCGATGTCCATCGCCTGACGTCCCAGCCGGTCATGGGGGGAAAAGGGGAACGCTTTCCTGTTTTCCAGTTCGCCGCCGCTTCGGGGGACTCGGTTGTTTTTGCCTTCCGGCTTGAGAAGGCGCCAACCGAGAGAACAGTCTTCCTCCGGGGGCTTCTCGCGGAGGATCTGTACGAGGTTTCTTTCCTGGATGGGGATCAGCGCGAAACAAAGCGCGGTCAGGAATGGGCGGATACCGGCCTCACTTTCCGGAATCTGCCGGAGTCCGGATCGGAGATCGCGCGCGTCAGACGCTTATCGGAATAAAGGACATCAATGGTAAAGAAAGGACATCAAGGGGCAAAAGATGAATCGGAAGGAAAACCTGCTTCGTACCCTGAACGGCGGAAATACGGGCCATATACCGGTCACGCCGCATTGGTGGGGCCTCTACAAATTTGCGCATGCCGGTTTGATTAAGGATTATTCGGGGGAATCCGAGGCCTGGTCGATGGGAGGAGAGGAACTCGCCCGGGTGGATGTCGGCTTCTATGAATCATTCCAGCCGGACATGTTTCATCTGACAGCGGGACCCTCGGCGCTTGTCGAGAGCGATGCCGTCCGAGTGGAGAAGGAGCGGCTTATCCAGGCTGTCCGGGAACTTGAATCACTCGCCGTCATCGATGAGTACGTGGAAGCCTTCTATCCCGGGAAGGAAGATATCCTGCGGAGCGGCACGTTCGACCATGTCGGCATCCTGTCGTGCCGGTATGGGCAGAATGCCTTGCTGATGCTCAATGAAGGCAATCCCGTCTGCTCGGTGCTGGACCCGCATGGGTGTGTCGGGTTCGAGAACGGACTTGTCGCGCTGATGGAGAAGCCGGAGAAGATGGAATACCTGCTGCACAAATGCTATGCCGCCACGCTGCCGCGGATGGAAGCGTTGAAGCAGATGGGCGGAAACGGCTACATCGGCTCGGAAACCTACTGCGCGGCCGATCTCATCTCACCGCAGGTATACCGGAGCGTGATTTTCGAGGCGCAACGGGATTTTTACAGGGCAGTCGAAGCGATGGGCCTGATTCCCATCACGTACTTCCTCGGTGACGTTCTTCCGCTCCTGTCGGATATTCGGCAACTTGGCGTGAAAGCCCTCATGGTGGAGGAAGGGAAAAAAGGCATCCGGCTGGACATCGGGGAGATCTATCGCTTATTGGAAGGGGAGGTCTGCCTGTTCGGCAATCTCGACAGTGTTCACGTCCTGCAGGACGGGACACGGGATGAGGTCGTGCGGGAGACGCGGAAGCAGTTGGCGGCTTGCGCACATGGCGGATTTGTCATGGCGAACGGCTGTCCGGTCTCCTTTTCGACCCCACCGGAGAACATCAGCGCCATGATTGAAGCAACGAGAACTTTCCCATAGCAGCGGAATCATCTCCCTTTTCCCGACTTGCGGATTGTTCCGCCAATTGTTGATTCCGCGGTGGTTCGCCAGGATTTTTTTCATTGTTCCTGTCCAGTCGAATGGTTTATAATATCCCTGTAACAAGTGAAGCAGGAATACTACGGTCCTTGGAGGAATGTTCATGAGAGGATTCATTCGGGCGACGCCCGTCCTGAACCGCACCACCGGAATCGCCCTGTTGTTGATCGCCTCTTTGTTGTTCGTTTCCTGTTCCTCTTCCGCCAGGAGCCAATCATCGGACAAGCCGGCTGAAGCGTCCCTTTCCCAGCAGGAAACCACTGCATCCACCAATTCCTCCACAGAGACAGCCGCGCCTTCCGACTCCGCCTCGAAGGAGGAAACCAATGCCCCGGACGATGACAACGCGACTGCAACCCCGGCTGCTCCCACAGAAGAATCGAAAGGCTCAGTCGATTCCCCGGAAGCCATGGAGATTCCGACACCCTACCAGTATCTGGCCCTCATGGCTGGAAACGCGGAGAGTCTTACCTTTTCGTACTTCATGAAACCGGTGGAGGGCGAAGGGTCCGAAGGATTGTACGAACGGCGGGCTGACCTTGCCGCAGCATCATACACCGCGATTGACATGAATGGAAAAGCGCTGGAAGTACGGGAACTTGCGCTCCAGGATGAGACCTTTTTCATTGTGCCGGTGAAAAAGGCCATATATCGATATGAAGGGATTGTTCCCCACCTGATTGAGGCCGAGCTGCTGGCCGCCCTGCAGGGGACTGCTGGCGAAACACTCCTTTCGGATGGCGCAGCGGTTACAACCTTCACGGTCCCTCTGCCGCAGGACCCGGACACTCCGGTTGCCTATGCGTTCACGATGACGAAGGATGGCTTGAAGGAAGTGAAGATATCCGTTGCCGGGGAGCTGCATCGCACCGTCACTTTCGGCGATTTTCTCACCGACGATGTGCCGGAGTCGCATTTTGTCCTGCCGAAAGACCTTCCGGTCGAGCGCTTCGATTACCCTTTCGACCAGGCACAGATGCCCCCATGGTGGGAAGGTGACGATACACCGTGATGGAAGGGAGCCGAAAATGAGCGCAAAAGACAAGACAGGCAGACCGCCTTCCCTGACCGGTGCTTTTCTCAAAGAATATTTTCGCGCAGCCTTCCGCATCACACCGGCCCGTCTTGTTCTCGCCATAGCGGCCGGACTTGTCGCCGGCCTTCTCCACTGGTATTTCCTTGTGGTGGAGAACAATGGCTTCCGCCTGAACGGAGACAAATGGTACAACTTCATCCTTGTGTTCGCAACACGCACCCATGAGGATATTTTTGACCTGACACGCCAGATTTCCGCATTTTTCACACTTCCGCTCCTGCTGGCTGCCCTGCTTTCTCCCTTTTCACGCATGATGCAGTCAGGGTTCGGACGGGTAGTCCGAGGCTGGTTCAGGGAAATCCCCCGCATGGCAGGATATGCATCCGGCCGTTCTGGAACCGCCCGTATGGTTCGCTTCTATGGCGGACTGTCCCTGGGTCTCGGTTTTTCCCTGCTGTTCCAGAATCCTTTGTTCGGCCTCGCCCTTTCATTCATCCTGTTTGCTTCCGCATCCTATGGCATGTCCGATACGGGCATTTCACTGCTTTATTGCCTTTCAACCGATCTGACACCTCTGTCGCGCCGGAAGGACAAGCGGTTCATCGCAGACAACCCCTGCGCCATACTGGATGGACTTTCTTTGGGCTGGCTGGCAGGATCGGTGCCGTTCTTTCTTGTTCCACGCGGCTCATTCGGATTTTTCCTGATGCTTGCCCTGCTACTCTCTCCCCTCGTCATCTGGCTGGGTGTCAGACTGGTTCAAAAAAGAAAGACGGCTGCCGGCAAAGCCCTGATGTTCGCGCTCTGTTTTCTTTCTGCCTCCACGTTGCTTCGTGTCATGGGAGACGATGGCGGATGGAGCGAAGCGGGCAACAGCTTCTTCGACTGGCTCTTCTCCCCCGGCGCTTCGTTGGCTTCCCTTCTTGGACTGGGGCCATCGGCCGCTTCCTTTCTGGCCATCGCGATTGGCTTCATTCCCTTCGTGGGAACCGCAGTGGACCTGATTGGCGCGTGTACCGGCAGAGACATCATCACCGGCGAACAATTGTCCGCCTCCGATCGTTTCATGAACGTAATCGGCCTGGGTCTGCCATTCTTCGACAGCCGCCTGGGTGATGCCTTCGGGAACTATCAGACGGCCAGCGGAATGGGAGATGCCTTGGATGGCTTGGGTGATTCCGGTTCCGATTCGCAGACTGGCGGCGATTCCGGCGGGCGGGATGGCGATTCCGGCTTCGGTCAGCAAGGGTCTGGCTCGGATGGATCCGGTCAGATGGGCGGGTCAGGACATTCGGATTGGTCCGGACATACGGGCGGATCCGGAAACTCAGGCGGATCAGGGAATTCTGACGGATCCGGGAATTCTGACGGCTTCAGAAATTCTGATGGGTCCGGGAATTCAGACGGCTTCGGAGACTCGAATGACTATGACGGCACGGACGATGGGAAGGACACTGACGGTACGGATGGACACGAAGGAAATGATGATTCGCCCGAAATTCGGGATGAATAAGTTCCAAAAAAGAATCCCCTCCCTTGAATGATAATAAACAAGGGCAGGATGTATGAGACATCCTGCCCGATCACGCACAAAGGCGATTATTCATTGGTAACACAATGATTCGGCGGCTCAGCGGGACAGCAGGAGGAACGAAGCCCCCACCATTGCAGCCCCCACGAGGATCATGCCGATGAAAATGATCCTTCTGCTTTTGTCACCGGATATCACAAAAAAGTCCGGTTTCTCCAGACTGTATGTGACCCCGATATCTTCTCCGATCGCATATTTTTTTACACTGGAGCCTGCCTGTTCCTTCGCACGCATCAGGGAACCATCCTTGAGCGTGTATTCGACCAGCAGGGTGTACATGGGTTGCAGATAACGCGTGGCATCTTTCGTAGGGTCAAGGTATTCATCATATCCGACTACGGTCCCCCGGCAAGTCACCGATTGGCCAAAAAGGCGGTTTTCCCGTTTCCACAAAAGAAATCCGCCGATACAGGTGAGGAGTCCGACAGCAAAAAACACCAGAAAATCATTCATTTTTCTTCTCCATTCCACAGGCGCGATGCGCATTCGATGCATTTTTTCGTGTTCCAATCATACCATAATCATCCATCTTGAGGTATACTGTTGAGGTCCTTCTTTTCATATTATTCAGTCACCCGCTTCCATTCAGTCTTCAAGGGGGAAATGACCATGTTTTGCCCGAAATGCGGAACCGCCAACAACGACACCTCCAATTTCTGCCAAAATTGCAGCCAGCCCCTCACCGCCTCACGTGAAAACCTGCAGAATTCCCTGCAGTCTGCGCCAAATTCACCTGCTTCCACTTTTCAGCCTGCACAGAACGCTCAGCCCAACCAGAACTATCAGTCCTATCAGAATGCACAGCCCAATCAGAACTTTCAAGCCAATCAGAATGCCGGTTTCCAGGGCGGATACAACCAATCCGGCCCCGTCAAGCCCAGGATGAAGACATGGAAAATGATTCTGCTGGTGCTTGCAGGCCTTTTCGTCGCGTTCTTCCTGATTGCCGCCTTTTCTCCCGATTCTCCTGATTCTGCGGATGGAGCCGGTGACGCGACAGCATCCGCAGATACGGACATTGCTGCCGATGAAGCAGCCGAATCCGCCGCTGCCTCTGAAGAAAGCTCTTCCGAGGCTTCCACCGACAGTTCCGCCGAGAACAGCGGAGACAGTGCCTCAACCGGCAACGAGGGCGCATCCGAAGCCACTGCCCCGGAAAACACCACGAGTGCCAGCGAGCAGGATGCGCAGGATGCTCCTACTTTTGCCGAGTTCATGGGCAAGGATGTATTCGACTGGAACAGGGCATCGGACAAGGAAAAAATGGACATGGCCTTCCAATGTCAGGCCTATTGGCAGTTTTCAGGGATTACAGGAGAGCCGGTTGAAATGAAGAGCGAGGATCTCGTCAAGAAAATCTCCGAGCAGATGGGCGAACAGGACAGTGTTTTCAGCACTGCCTGCGAAGTCTTCGGCATCGATCCGACTCCCTGGATGGAGCAGGCCGGGAACTGATTGGCGCACATCAATCCATACGCCGCGCAGGAGCGCTTGTGGTATGGCCGCTGGAATGCGTGCTTCTCACACAGGTGCAGAAGCCGGAAAAGTTGTTTTCTGATCCTTGATTGCATGTCGA
>JAIFNI010000081.1 GCA_020047785.1 Clostridia bacterium | reverse complement strand
TTCAGGCAGGCTGCTCAACTCGGCCCGATGTACCCGTCCAACTGAAACATCGTTGTGAATTGACTACCCCGCTGAATGGGCGTGGGTCATCCGCGGAAGGAGAATATTTGACATGAAGGGAAAATGGCAAGGAAGAAAAATCGCGCTGCTTTTGACTTTTACTTTGCTGGCCGGCGTCACCACGGCATTTGCGGCGGAAGAAGCCATACAGATTGCGCTTTCCGGTTTATATGAGCAGATGATGGCGAACAAGACTACCGCTGCACTGGACAAGCTCGAGCTGCAGGTCAGGGAAAGCAACAAGGCGAATTCCTTGAAAGAGGCTGCCAAAATATTCAACACTGGGGTTTATGAGCAGGGGTTTGACAACACGTTGACGCGCAATGTGGTTCCCCTGCAGGATGAATCAAGCATCGCATCCGAAAAAATCAGCCAGGCAAAAGCGCCGATAGACCGTGAAGCCGGACTTTACAAGGCAATCCAGTCTTTGGTTCAGCTGCGGGAACAGAGAAAAATGGATGAGAAACTTCTGGCGCTGACCCGTGAGGAAGCCACTGCAGCCAGGACGAGATATGAGGCCGGTATCCTTTCCGCCACCGAATGGGATGATGCGGAAGATGCCGTAACCAATGCGCTGCTGGATCTGGAAAAGCGAGATTTGACCATTGCCAGTGCTTCGTTGGAAGTGAAGAGACTGGCCGGAACGGATTTTGATACCGAGCTTCTCGTATCTGAAACCGATGCGATTGCGCAGTTGGATACACTTTTTGCAGATTCGGCAAAGCTTCCGGAGTGGATAACCTCCGCCCGCAAAGTGGACGCGGCCTATTTCGACAAGACGGAAACACTCCGGTTTCTGGATATGAAACTGGAAATTGCCAAGGGGTTCATCCCTGAAACACACAGCCGCGTCATCGAGATGCGTCGTGATCGTGAATATGCCAGACTTGCCCTGGTGGACGCGCAGGACGGGATAGAGGTTGCTGTCAGGAATCTTCTCAATGACCGCCTGACAGCGACAGAACAGGTGACATTGGCCAAAAAGGAATTGGAGATGGCAAAACGTCGCCTGTCCCAGGCTAATCTGAAAAAGGATGCCGGTGTGTTCGGCCGTTCCGATGTCATACCGAATGAACGAGCCGTCCTGCGTGCTGAATTTGGTGTTGTGTCCGCCGTAGCCGCGCTGAATGCCAAGGAGGCGGACCTGCGTGCGTTGATCGGGGAAGGTGTGCTGCCCTGAAGCCGAACAAAAATTCATATTCGTTTTTTCTGAGACAGGGACGAGGGCGGAAAGATTGCCGCGATCTTTTCTATGCGCTCTGTTTGACGGCTGCCGCCAGATGAGCCGTCAACTCAAAGATTCCTTCCTCATTTCTGCTGTTTCCCACGTGATGCCTGTGGTAACAATTGAATACAAGATTCTTTTGTAAAAGCCGTTCCGGCGATTTCAGAGAATCGTGCACCCGCAGGAGCAAAGGGTGAAAGGGGTTGGTTTGATGAAATTTGTCATGAATGGAAAAAACACCAGTGTTTCGACAGCCATGATGGAAAAGGCGCAGAAAAAGGTCGGAAAATTCGAAAAGTTCTTCCGGCCGGAGACGGAGGCTCACCTCACCTTTGAAGTGGAAAAAGACCGCAATATTTTTGAAGTGACCATTCATTCCAAGGGGTTGTTCATCAGGGCCGAGGAAACCACGGCCGACATGTACGCCTCCATCGATCTGGTCATCGAAAAGCTGGAACGTCAAATTCGCAAATACAAGACCAGATTGGGCAAGCGTATCCATCAGGAAGCCATGGTGATGGAAAACTTCGATTTGCCTGAATCCATCGAGGAGGATGAAGAGCTTCGAATTGTCAGAAGCAAGAAGTTCGCCTTGAAACCGATGGATGTGGAAGAAGCCATTATGCAGATGAACCTGCTTGGACATAATTTCTTCGTTTTTTCGAACGCGGAGGATGAGACGGTCAACGTGGTTTACCGTAGGAAGGATGGACAATACGGATTGATTGAGCCGGAGTCATAAGTTCACGACTGAAATTCCGTGATATAAAACCTGAATTCCATGGTTTTCAACCAGAATTCCATGGTTTTCAACGGGAATTCCATGGTTTTCAACCGGAATTCCATGAATTTCGACCGGCAATCAAATCGAATGAAGACATATCATCCGCCCGGCAAGCAGTACTGCGAACCGGGCGGATTTTTTCCTTCAGACTGAAATTCCTGGATAGACCACACATGCTTCGCGGCGAATCACCAGCAAATTCCTTCATACCGATTGTGTTTGCAGGACGAAAAAGTGGTATAAAGGAAGTAGTTCTGGAAAACAAGGCAAGGTGTAGGTAAATGCCAAGGTGCAGGTGCGTACAATCGTACAGCAGAATCGTCCTTTACGTGGGTCAAGCCTGAGCCATCATTCAGGCGATCAGAGTATTAATCGCTGGCCTTGTCGAAAGGGAGTGCTGACATGGTGTTGAAAATGACTTCTCTACTGAAAAATGATCGCAATATCATCAAAACATATGCGGAACAGCGGTTGGCGGAGCAGAATCAGGCCGTCTTGCAGCAGCAGTTCGGCACGATGCGTCAGCCCAATGGAGCCCCCGCTTTTGGAAGCGCGACCGGGTTGCGCAATCTGAATAAAAAGACCGGTTTATGACTCCGCCATGTTTCGGATTACCAGCCCCGGGTAAATGAAAGTTGTGGAGTGGCTTTTTCATTTTGTTCCTCCTTTCATATAGTGTTTGAGTTCATTTGATTTGGCGAGAGCTGGGGCACAAGTCGGGAATCATGATTATCATTGATAGACGGTGCCTTTTTTTTGTCCATTATTCAGGTGAAGGGAAAGGGGATTCGCGATATGCAACTGCGAGACTGTGCCGGTGGTGTGGTCTTCTGCGGCGAAAAGGTATTTTTGCTGAAGAATGAAAAAGGAGAATGGGTTCTGCCGAAAGGCATCATCCGGGATCGGTTGACGGCCGAGGAGACAGCCATGCACAGCGTTCGGAATGAGGGGGGCATTGTGGCATCCATTCTGGACAGCGCGGGCAGAACCTATTATGAGTTTTATTCCATTACCAGACAAAAACCCGTATGCAACCGGGTCGCATGGTTTGTCATGCATGCGGAAACGGAGGCCTGCAGCATCGGTGAACCGGAGAAAATGCTTGAAGTCGGGTATTTTCTCGTTTCGGAGGCGGTTGGTATGATCACATACAGCCAGGACCGTTCGCTGATGACACAATCCTACCGGAAATACTGCGAGAAGACCGGTCGTTCCGGTTGAAACGGATTTATTTGTCATCCTTCGGATGAAGGTTGAACAGCCGGTTCACAATCTGTTACAATTGTGGGGATGTTTCATGGGCCATGCACATGAAGCATCCCCATTGTGATCTCCGGCATTGCCCGCAGCATAGCAAGTCACAGGAAGCTTATCCGAAAATGGCACGAGCATCGGGGATCGGAGTTCGGTGAATGGAATTCTACAAGACGCTGCTCAAGGCCGGAACGGGATGTCACGAAGAGAAGAGGTCCCGTTTCGTCTCCACGGCTTCCCCCATATCAACGGAAGAGCAAGCGCTGGCCATCCTTCGGGAAATCCGAACCAACGGATGGGATGCCCGACATCATGCCTATGCCTATGCCCTGGATGACGGAACTTCCATCCGACGGTTCAGCGATGACGGAGAGCCTTCGGGAACCGCGGGTGTACCGATTCTGGAAGTTTTGAACAAGCAGGGGATCACCAATGCCATTCTCGTGGTAAGCCGATGGTTCGGCGGGGTATTGCTCGGCGCTTCGGGACTGCTGCGGGCCTACGGGCATGCGGCAAGCCTGGGGGTGGAGGATGCCGGCATCATGGTCGTGCGGTCCTGTCTGGAAACAGTTTTAAGCATGGAGTATACGCTTTCCGGCAAGGTGGCGCATCATCTTTCAGCCGGCGGATATCTGACAGCCGGCACCGACTATGCAGCCGACGTGCGTATCCGTCTTTATCTGGAACCGGAACGCCGCGACCGGTTTGAACACGAAATCGCGGACCTCACGGCCGCGAGGGTTGAGATTCAATATGCGGATCTGAAGTCTGTCGCGTTTTCGGAATCGGGTACTTTCCTGCGCGTCATGACCTAGCAGCATCGCACAAAAAAGAGGGAGAGAATCACATGTCAGGTCACTCAAGATGGGCGAACATCAAACACCGCAAGGGAAAGGCCGACGCGCAGCGCGGCAACACCTTCACCAAACTCGGCCGGGAACTGGCCATCGCCGTCAAGTCGGGCGGAGCGGACCCGCTTTCCAATTCGCGCCTGAGGGACGTCATTGCGAAGGCGAAGGCGAACAACATGCCGAACGACAACATTTCCCGCAGCATCAAAAAGGCGATGGGCGACGGAGATGGTACGAACTACGAGGAAATCCTGTATGAGGGATACGGACCGGGTGGTGTGGCTGTCATCGTGGAAGCCCTGACAGACAATCGAAACCGTGCGGCCGGCGACATCCGGCACTTCTTCGACAAATTCGGCGGCAATATGGGGACATCGGGATGTGTCTCCTTTCTGTTCGACCAGAAGGGTCAGATCATCATTGAGAAAGACGACAGAATCGATGAGGACACCCTCATGATGGAAGCACTGGAAGCTGGTGCGGAGGACATAACGGCCGAGGAGGAGTACTTTGAGATCATCACGGCGCAGGAAGATTTCTCCCGTGTTAGGGAAGCACTGGAGGCAAAGGGGCTGCAGTTTGCCACCGCGGAAGTCACCATGATTCCCAGAACCACCACCACTTTGACAGACCAGGAAGCGGCCGAAAACATGGAAAAGCTGATAGAACGGCTGGAAGAACATGACGATGTCCGGAATGTCTATCACAACTGGGATCCCGAAGCATGACGACATCTGGACCGACAGCAGGCACGCCCGTTCCGATCGATCGGCAGCGAGGCGGCATTGGAGGCTGCATGACAACAAGACGCAAGGACTGGCTTGATGCATTGGATCTGCAACAGATACTTCCCCACCGGTACCCTTTCCTGATGGTGGACAGGCTGACGAAACTCCCAAACGAGGAAGCCGTTCAGATTGTGCCTGGTATGAAAGTGGCCGGCATCAAGAATGTCACATTCAATGAGCCCTACTTTCAGGGGCATTTCCCTGGGAACCCCATCATGCCCGGGGTAATGATCACGGAATGCATGGCGCAGGTGGCATGCGCCGCAGGACTTCTGCTTCGGGACAACCAGGGCAAGCTTGGCCTGTTCACAGGCATCGAGGGAATGAAATTCAGACGCCAGGTCGTACCAGGTGATACCCTGCTGGTGGAGGCGGAATTTCTTGCCTTCCGGCGCGGTATGGGCAAGGTGCATGCAACGGCAACGGTTGACGGTGAAATGGCCGCAGAAGGAATTCTTCGGTTTGCTTTGGTTGATCCGCCCAAATCCTCATTGTCCGCGCCGACTGAATGACCGCCCCGAGGCAAGAGGACGGGAGGTTTCATGGCAATCTACGCGATATCCGATCTGCACCTGGCACTCGGAGTCGACAAGCCGATGGATGTGTTCGGTCCGGAGTGGGCCGACCATGTGTCCCGGCTGCAGGACAACTGGGTGCATACGGTCGGTCCGGATGACACCGTGCTGATGCCGGGTGATTTCTCCTGGGCCACTTATCTGCCGGAAGCCATTCCGGATTTTGCCTGGCTGCATGCGTTGCCCGGGAAAAAAATCATGACAAAGGGAAATCACGACTACTGGTGGACCACACGGGCCAAGCTGGATGCTTTCCTTTCCGGGAATGGGTTTCACAGCATCAGAATTCTTCACAACGATGCGGTTCGTGTCGGGCGCTTCGCCATTTGCGGTGCGCGTGGCTGGAAATCCCCCGGAGACGAGGACTTCAGTGCGGAAGATCGGAAGATTTTCCTGCGTGAACAGGAGCGTCTCAAACTTTCCCTGCAGGCAGGCGCCATGCTGAAGGCCGAGGAGACGATTGCCCTGCTGCACTACCCGCCTTTCAACGCACAGCGGGAAGCAGGCGCTTTTGCCGATATCCTGCAGGCAAATGGCGTGGGCAGGTGCCTGTATGGACATCTCCATGGCCGGGGGCGTTATGCCGCCATTCAGGGGGAACGCGACGGGGTTGATTACCGGCTTGTGGCAGCCGACAACCTGCAGTTCAGACCGACACGGATCGCCGACGAGGCCTGATTCCGATCCGAGTATGGTGCGCGCACGGTCCACACGCGGTCCACACACGACCGTGCGCGGTTTTCGTGAGAAGCTTGTACGGCAACGCATGTTGTGGTATAATAAATCGCTTTTGCACATCCTGCTTTTTGACGGATCCAGGCTCACTGGTCGGAAAGGGATGGAAGAAACGGCTGAACCTGCACACATGTGCCAAGCTCACCGGCAGAAGCATCATCATCCAGGTCCGCATCCGGATTCCGGAAGCGGCAAGGGGCTTCGCCCCGTAAATATTCAATCAGGAGGCGCGACTACATGGGCGCAAAGCTGGAACAGGTAGAAAAAAACGTCGTGAAACTCACCATCGAAGTGGATGCGGCGGCGTTCGAAGCAGCAATGTCGAAATCCTATGCGAAGAACAAAGGTCGATTCGCCCTGCAGGGATTCCGCAAGGGCAAGGCACCACGCGGCATGATCGAGCGCGCCTATGGGGAAAGCGTCTTTTATGAGGACGCCATCAATTTTGCCTGCCCCGATGCCTATGAAAAGGCAGTTGAAGAACTGGGGCTCGAGCCGGTCGGCCGCCCTGAAATCGATGTGGAAGACATCGGTTCGGGCAAGGCCATGGTTTTTACCGCCACAGTCAGTGTGAAACCGGAAGTGATTCTCGGCGAATACCTTGGCCTGTCCGTGGAGCGGGACCCCGTCCTCATCACCGATGAGGATGTGGAGAAGGAAATCGGCCGCGTCCGTGAGCGCAACTCCCGGCTCATTACCGTGGAAGACCGTGCCGTGCAGGACGGAGATACCCTCATCATCGACTTTGAAGGCTTCACCGGCGGCGTTGCCTTTGCCGGCGGTACCGGAAAGGACTACACCCTTGTCATCGGGTCCGGCACCTTTATCCCCGGGTTCGAAGAGCAGCTCATCGGCGTGTCCCTGAAGACGGAAACCGAAGTCAATGTCTTCTTCCCGGAAGAATACCACAGTGCCGAACTGGCCGGCCAGGCCGCCATGTTCAAGGTGACCGTGAAGGAAATCAAGTACCGTGAAATGCCCGAACTGGATGATGAATTTGCCAAGGATGTCAGCGAATTCGATACGCTCGAAGAATACAAGGCGGATGTTCGCAGGACACTCACCGCAAGTGCCATGGAACAGGCGGAAGGCAAGTTCGAGGACGCTGTCCTGAAGGCGGCCGCCGCCAACCTGACCGTTGAGATTCCCGAACCCATGGTGGAGACCCAGCTCAACGGCATGCTGCGCCAATTCGACATGAACCTCCGCTATCAGGGCATGGACCTCAAGCGCTACATGGAAATGATGGGCATGAAGGAAGAACAGCTTCGTGCCGATTTCCGCGACAATGCGCGGGACAATGTGCGTTCGTCCCTGCTGCTAGAGGCAGTTGTGAAGGCGGAAGGCATCGAAGCCGACGAAGAAATGGTCGAGGCCGAACTTGCCGATATGGCGAAACAGTACGGGCAGACCGTGGAGGAAATCCGGAAGCAGCTGCACGACCATGACATGGAGCATGTCAGGGAAAGTGCCTGCAACAAGAAGGCCATCAAGCTTATGGTGGCAAGTGCCGTGGCTGGCTGATGTGAATCGGGAGAATGGCAGGAAGCCGCAGGCTGCCTGCCGGAAAGGTGGGGGTGTCCCGGAATGGGACGCCCCTTGCCTGCAATAGCGGCATCTTTTGTTTGCAAAGTCGGGGAGCCGGGAATATAATATCAGAGTAGGTCAAACTTTCATGGCGACGCGCAAACCATTCTGATAATCGCACGTAACATGGATGACCTTATCTTCCAACCGATACAGGCTCAAAGCCGAAAGGAGGCCCCCATGTCCCTCGTACCTATCGTCGTAGAACAAAGCAGCCGCGGAGAGCGGTCGTTTGACATCTTTTCCAGACTCCTGAAGGATCGCATCATCATGCTCAGCGATGAGGTGAATGACGTCACGGCATCCCTCGTGGTCGCCCAGATGCTCTTCCTTGAAGCGGATGATCCGGACAAGGACATCCAGCTCTACATCAACAGCCCCGGTGGCTCCATTACTTCCGGCATGGCGATTTACGATACCATGCAGCATGTAAAGCCCGATGTGTCCACCATCTGCGTGGGCATGGCCGCTTCCATGGGTGCTTTTCTCCTCGCTTCCGGCGCAAAGGGCAAACGATTCGCGCTGCCCAACAGCACCGTCATGATTCACCAGCCTTCGGGCGGAGCACGCGGACAGGCTACGGACATCCGTATCCACGCGGAATGGATTCTGAAGACCAAGGACAAGCTCAACAAAATGCTGGCTGAAAAAACGGGCCAGCCACTGGAAAAAATCCAGCTGGATGTGGAGCGCGATTACTTCATGGACGCGGACGAAGCCAAGGCATATGGCCTGGTGGATCAAATCATGGAAAAAAGAATTCCGGGGTGACGAATGGCGAAAATGGATGACAAAAAACAGTTGAAATGCTCATTCTGCGGCAAAACGCAGGATCAGGTCCGCCGCCTTGTGGCCGGTCCGGGCGTGAATATCTGCGACGAATGCGTCGAACTCTGTTCCGACATCATCGATGATGATTTCGAGGAGTTCAGCAGTCCGGTGTCGCAGGATTCGCTGCTCAAACCCGCGGAAATCAAGGGCATACTGGATCAGTACGTCGTGGGCCAGGAACGGCCGAAGCGTGCGTTGGCGGTTTCGGTCTACAACCACTACAAACGCATTCAGGCGGAAAAGACAAAGGACGATGTCGAACTCCAGAAGAGCAACATTCTTCTGATTGGGCCCACCGGCTGCGGCAAGACCTATCTTGCGCAGTCTCTGGCAAAAATCCTGAATGTTCCGTTTGCCATTGCAGATGCAACTTCCCTCACGGAAGCCGGCTACGTGGGCGAAGATGTCGAGAATATCCTCCTGAAGCTCATTCAGGCGGCGGATTTCGACATCCCCCGGGCGCAGAATGGCATCATCTACATCGATGAGATCGACAAAATAGCCCGCAAGTCGGAGAACGTCTCCATCACCCGGGATGTCAGCGGGGAAGGCGTACAGCAGGCCCTTCTGAAAATCCTCGAAGGAACCGTCGCATCCGTACCACCGCAAGGCGGCCGCAAGCATCCGCATCAGGAATTTCTGCAGATTGACACGACAAACATCCTGTTCATCTGCGGCGGTGCTTTTGATGGTCTGGACAAAATCATCCAGAACCGCATCGGCAAGAAAACGATGGGTTTCGGTGCCGTCATCGAGAGCAAGAAGGAAATGGACATCAGCGAGGTATACCAGAGCGTCAATCCGTCCGATCTCGTGAAGTTCGGCCTGATCCCGGAATTCGTCGGACGTTTGCCCATCGTGGTGCCGCTGCATGCGCTGGATCGCTCCGCGCTCATCGACATCCTGACGAAACCGAAGAATGCCCTCATCAAGCAGTACGAGCGTCTGTTCGAATTGGATGGCGTGAAACTCGAAGTGCAGGACGAAGCGCTGGAAGCCATCGCGGACCGGGCATTGGAACGCAAGACCGGTGCGCGCGGACTTCGTGCCATCATGGAAGAAATCATGCTGGATGTGATGTACGACATACCCACCACGGAAACCGTGGAAAAGTGTGTGCTCGATCGGGATGCCATCGCGGGTCACGGCAATCCGAAACTCATTCATGGCGAAGCCCGTCGCCTGATCGCTCCACCCAAGAAAAAGAAACGCAGCGAGGTCGATTCAGCTTCCTGACCGGACAAGACGTTTTCCTTATGAATTCGTTTTCCTTATGAATTCGTTTTCCTTGTGAATTCCCAGGCCGGATCGGGGAACAGAACTGCCGACAATCCAGGCCGCATGCATCAGGAGCCTTACGCTTCCGGCATGCGGCCTTTTTACGGAATGAATGACCGGATGCAAACGCGTCGTGCAGCAACCCCGTAGATTCCATTACTTATGCCGATGCGTGGCGCGGAAAACCCGTGAATCCATGCCATGCAGCCGATGTGTGGCGTTTTTTCAAGATGGTCCAGTAAAAAATGACAAGTGATGGAGCGGAGGAACCAATGGATTCCGAAACACTTTCCTGGAGCCTGTTCGCGAGATATGTGCCTGCATATGGCAAGCCGATCGAGGGCATGGATATTGCGCTTTTTCGTGCATTGCCGGAAACCATTTGGTTTTTCTTTCAGGAGGACCGCCTGCTGACTGCTTCGGGCACGAATGTCGTGGGCATTGGCTATGACGCCCATGCTGTTGGTAACCACTCCCTGCCACTGGGCGGAAACGTGCTGGATTGGGTGGAATCGGTCACCGCTGTTCATCCGCTTGGCACTTTCGACGGACATCCCTGCTGTGCGGTTCAGGCGGCAGCGGACAGCGACCGGCGGGAACCGGGCAGTGACGGTTTCTGGACCGGCGTGCCGGATGGGTTCCATTGGCAACCGCTTCGCGAAGTGATTCCCACCCTGGATGGAGACGCCGGATTTCTGGCGGGACGTGCGCTGCAAATCCTCAACTGGCGCAGGAACAACCAATTCTGCGGTCGATGCGGTACCGAGATGGAACCCCGTGCGGACGAACGGGCCATGGCCTGCCCGAAATGCGGGTTTCTGCAATATCCGCGGCTATCCCCGGCGATCATTGTGGCGGTGACCCGGGGGGACGCGCTTCTGCTTGCGCACGGCAATCATTTTCCAGCTGGTATGTACAGCATTGTGGCAGGCTTCGTGGAGCCGGGCGAAACCTTTGAAGACTGCATTTCCCGTGAAGTTCAGGAAGAAATTGGAATTCGGGTAAAGGACATCCGGTATCTTTCCAGCCAACCCTGGCCTTTTCCGGATTCATTGATGGTCGGATTTACGGCCGAGTGGGCTTCCGGCGGGATTCAGGTTGATGGTGTGGAAATCGGAGATGCAAAATGGTACACACGGGAAGCAATGCCGAGTATCCCGGGTCCTCATTCCATTGCCGGCCGCATCATCCGGAAGTGGCTCAATGGCCCGTTGTGAAGCGGGCCGGATTTGCCCGAAGGATTCCGTTGTGAAGCAGGCCGGATTTGCCCGAAGGATTCCGTTGTGACAGCGGGCTGGAAATGGTACAATGTTTCAAGAACACATGTTTGACACTGCGGATGTTTCAGTCGGCGGATTGTCTGGAGAAATACGGCGGAAAAAGGCAAAGGACCTGCATGGCACAAGGGTTTTTACCACCTGCGCACAGGTACGGAGGATGAACATGTCGGTCAATCCGAAGCAGGAATATGGAAATGAGAGCATCACGTCCCTCAAGGGGGCGGACCGTGTCCGGCTGCGCCCCGGCGTCATTTTTGGATCAGATGGTCTCGAGGGCTGCGCCCACTCGTTTTTCGAGATACTGGCCAACGCCATTGACGAAGCCCGCGAAGGATATGGAAAGGTCATCCATGTCATCCGTCATCGCGATGCGAGCATCACGGTGGAGGATGAAGGCCGCGGTCTCCCGGTCGACTGGAACCCGAAAGAAGAGCGGTTCAACTGGGATCTGGTCTTCTGCGAACTGTATGCCGGCGGCAAGTACCAGAACAATGCGGCGGAAGGCAACTACGAGTTCGCCCTCGGCCTGAACGGCCTCGGTGCCTGTGCCACGCAGTACAGTTCGGAGTGGATGGATGTGGTGGTGAATCGCGATGGTTTCCGTCACAACCTTCATTTTGAAAAAGGTGTAAACATCGGTGGTTTGAAAAAAACCAAGACCGCCTATCCCCATACGGGCAGTGTGATTACCTGGAAGCCGGATCGGGATGTGTTCACCGAAATTCTCATCCCCATGGCGCATTATCGGGAGGTCCTCAAGCGCCAGGCGGTCGCCAATGCCGGACTTCTGTTCGAACTGAAGGATGAGGAATCGGGAACGACCGAGTCGTTCTGTTATGAAAACGGCATTGTCGATTACGTGAATGAGTTGGGCGGGGACAAGAATATCACCACCGTGCGGTATTTCGAAGGAAGTGCAAAAGGCCGGGACCGTGAAGACAAGCCGGAATATCGGGTGCGCATGCAGTTTTCCTTCGTCTTCAACAACGAAGTGGAATACCTGGAGTATTACCATAACTCCAGCTGGCTGGAATACGGGGGTGCGCCGGACAAAGCCGTCAAGAACGCCTTTGTCTTCGAAATCGACAAGTACCTGAAGAACGCAGGGAAGTATAACAAGAATGAGAGCAAAATCACGTTCGGCGATATTGAGGACAGCCTGATCCTGATCGCCAATTCACACTCCACCCTCACCAGTTATGAAAACCAGACCAAGAAGGCCATCAACAACCGGTTCATCCAGGAATGCATGACTGAGTTTCTCAAGCAGCAGCTGGAGATCTATCTCATCGAGAACCGGGATGAAGCGGAACGCATCGCCGGCCAGGTTCTGGTGAACAAGCGCAGCCGCGAATCTGCGGAGCGCGCCCGCATCGATGTGAAGAAAAAACTCGGCGGCGGCATGGATTTGGCCACCCGGGTCAAGAAATTCGTCGATTGCCGCACGAAGGACATCAAGAAGCGCGAACTGTACATCGTGGAGGGCGACTCGGCGCTCGGTTCCTGCAAGATGGGCCGCGACAGCGAATTCCAGGCCATCATGCCCGTACGCGGAAAAATCCTCAACTGCCTGAAGGCGGAATACGACCAGATTTTCAAGAACGACATCATCGTGGACCTGCTGAAGGTCCTCGGCTGCGGTGTCGAAATCCGAACCCGCCACAACAAGGATCTCAGCGCGTTCGAGCTGAACAACCTGCGATGGGACAAGGTCATCATCTGTACGGATGCAGACGTGGACGGATTCCAGATCCGCACCCTCATCCTCGCCATGCTGTACCGGCTGGTGCCAACCCTCATCGAGGTGGGAAAAGTTTACATCGCCGAGTCACCGCTGTTTGAAATCACCAGCGGCAAGGATGTCAAGTTTGCATACACCGAAAAAGAGAAGACGGAAATTCTGGCGGAATTCGCAGGCAAAAAGGTGACGCTCCAGCGCTCCAAGGGGCTGGGAGAGAATGAACCGGAGATGATGTGGACGACGACGATGTGTCCGACTTCCCGCCGCCTCATCCGGGTCATGCCGGACGACGCGGAGCAGACGCAGGAGTTCTTCGATCTGCTTCTGGGCGACAATCTGCAGGGCCGCAAGGATTTTATCGCGGATCACGGACACGAATACATGGATATGCTGGATGTGAGCTGACGGAACCAATGAAGAGCGAAAAGGCGGCTGAAACCGATGAAGGAAGAAAAGGGCGGCAAACGCGCCCATGACAAGGCATCTGCACCGGAAGTCCCGGCTGGTCCGCTCCATACGGACCAGGCCATTGTCGAGACACTCAAGATCAATTACATGCCCTATGCGATGAGCGTCATCGTATCTCGTGCCATTCCCGAAATTGACGGGTTGAAGCCGTCGCACAGAAAACTGCTGTACACCATGTACAAGATGGGGCTTCAGAAAGGCACGAAGACGAAGTCCTCGAATGTTGTCGGTCAGACGATGCGGCTGAATCCGCACGGAGACCAGACCATCTATGAAACGATGGTGCGGCTGACCACAGGCAACCAGTCGCTGCTGCATCCGTTGGTGGAATCAAAGGGAAATTTCGGCCGGGTCTATTCGCGGGACATGAAATATGCCGCTGCCCGCTACACGGAAGTGAAGCTCGCGGGCATGTGCGAGGCCCTGTTCCGGGATATCGACAAGGATGCCGTGGATTTCACCGACAACTTCGACAGCACCACGAAAGAGCCTACCCTGCTGCCTTCCGCGTTCCCGAACATCCTGGTCAATCCGAACCAGGGCATAGCGGTCGGCATGGCGTCCTCCATCTGCTCCTTCAACCTGAAGGAGGTGTGCGAGGCCATCATCTCCTACATCCGGGAAGACGCGGTGGACTGGACCCAGCTCCTGCCGGCACCGGATTTTTCCACCGGGGGCCAGATCATTGTCAGTGATTCCGACCTGCGACGCATCTACGCCACCGGCCGCGGGTCCTTCAAGGTGCGGTCGAAATACCGCATAGACAAGAAGAACAATGTGATCGAGGTTTTCGAAATCCCCTACACCACCACCACCGAAGCCATCATTGACGAAATCACGAAACTGGTGAAGGACGGCAAGATCCGGGATGTCAACGATGTGCGGGATGAGACCGATCTGGAAGGACTGACCCTCACCATCGACTACAAGCGCACGGCCGATCCGGAAGCCCTCATGCAGAAGCTGTTCCGCATGACCACCCTGCAGGACAGCTTCGCCTGCAACTTCAACCTGCTCATTGACGGCCGACCCATGGTGCTGGGCATCGGCGGCATTGTGGACAACTGGCTGAAGTTCCGCATGAACTGCATTCATCGGCAGTGTGCGTACGATATCGAACGCAAAGGCGAACGGCTTCATCTTTTGTCCGGTCTGGCAAAAATCCTGCTGGACATTGACAAGGCCATCCGCATCATCCGGGAAACCAAGACGGAAGCCGAGGTGCTGCCGAACCTCATGAAGGCTTTCGCCATCGACAAGCTTCAGGCGGAGTTCGTGGCGGACATCAGACTCCGCAACCTGAATCGCGAGTACATCCTGCGCCAGACGGCCGACATCGCCGCACTGGAGCGTGAAATTGCCGACCTGAAGGATATTTTGGCCCATGAATCCCGGGTTCTTGCCCTTATCTCCGATCAATTGGCGGAGCTTGGGAAAACCTATGGACAACCGCGCAGAACGGAAATTCTGCATGAGGCCCATGTGGAGGAAATCACAGACGACAGTCTGATTGAGGATTTCAACCTGAAACTGTTCCTGACGGCACACGGGTATCTGAAGAAGGTGGCGCTTGTCAGTCTGAGATCGGCCAATGATCACAAGCTGAAGGAAGAGGATGCCATCATCCAGGAGATTGAAACGCACAACAAGGCGGATCTCCTGGTCTTTTCAGACCACCAGGTCGTCTACAAGCTCCGCATTCATGAGATCAACGATGCGAAAGCCAGCAATCTGGGTGAATACCTCGTCAATCTGTGCCAGATGGATCCGGATGAAAAGGCTGTCTATATGGTGGCCACAGACAATTACGAAGGCAGCATGCTTTTTGCCTATGAAAACGGAAAAATGGCACGGGTCGCCCTCAATGCCTACGCAACGAAAACCAACCGCAAAAAACTCGCGAACGCCTACAACGGCGAGTCTCCACTGATCCGCATGCTATATCTGACTGCGGAACAGGATTTGGCGGCATTGAGCAATATCGACAAGCTGCTGGTGTTCAATACGGCGGAACTGAATGTGAAGAGCACCAGGGACGCCCAGGGGGTTCAGGTGCTGAAATCGAAAAAGGGGAGCATCATGGTCTCGCTTCGGACGCTGGGAGAGGCTGCGCTTTCCTCTGTGGATTATTACCGGGCATCGGTCCCGGCCATTGGCTGCTATCTGAAGGAGGAGGACAAGGAAGACCGCCAGGTTGTTCTTTTCTGAATGACAGGCTGTTTTCCAGCCTTTTCATGAAGGAGGTTGTCGGATGTCGAAATCATGGACGGTATTTGTCATTGTGTCCATCCACATGGTCTCCATTTGCCTCTCCCTTGTCATCAATCGTCACATCTGGCTCAAGACGCGCAAGACGCCGCAATTGAAGCAATACATGCTTCTTCAGGCCATTTTCCTGATCTGGATGGTGGCGAAGGTGATGAAAACCCTCTCGCCGACCGTGGAACTTCGCTGGGCATTTGTCGTTCTCCAGTATGTGGGTTCCTCCTTTCCCGGCGTCATGCTGTTTCACTTCTCATGGACTTTTTTTTACAGCAGGGCCATGCCGGTGTGGCTTGCTTTCCTGACCTGGACGCCATTTGTCGCATATTTTGTGCTGGTCGTGACCAACCCGTTCCATCATTTGGTCTATACAACTTTTTTATTGGAATACAGCCTTCGCGGTCCTGCTTCCCAATTGCATTCCTACGCGACCTGGCTGTTGATGGGGGTTGGGCTTCTGCTTTGCCTGATCGCCTGGTTCCGGGACACCAGGCTCAGAAGCCGAAGCGCCGTATTGCTCCTGTCCGGAGCCATCACCATCCCCATGGTTTTCAATGCCCTGTACATCACCAACCTGTACCCCCTCGTGTTCGGGTCCAAGGCGATTTTTGACTACACGCCCATCTGCGCGATGGTTTCGCTGCTTCTTTTTGCCATTGCCATTTTTCAAGGAACCATGTTTGAATACGGCATATTCCCCGTGGACAGGGTGTATGCCAGCATGCCCCCATGCATCCTGATCGTGGGCGGGGACGGAGAAATACGGGATATGAACCGGGATCTTTTCACCGGAGAAGGACTCAAGTGGGAAGAGCAGCCGGACCGGGAAGCCCTGAAGCGATTCATTCCCACGCTGACCCCATTGCTGAAGCGAATCGGTGTTTTCCTGGCGGAATCGGATGGGACGAAAGTGCAGGAATCATTCCTGCTCGGGGATAAGGAATATCGGCTGACCCTGCTGCGGCCGGATGGGAAGAAGGGTTCCTCAGAACTCTGCCTGGCTATCCTATCCGACAATCAGCACGGACTGAATCTGCTGCGCAGCGTTTCAGCCGCACGCCGAGAACTGGCAGTCCTCGAATTCAGGCTGCAGCAGGTGCGGAAGGTTCATGCGGAAAGCAAAGGACTGACGAAGGCAAATGAAGTGGCGTGTGAAAGGCTGGAACGATTCGAACAGGATCTGTCGGCGCTTGCGGATTGGTTCGGTCGGGAAGTCGCCGCGGTTCGGGATGCCGGACATTCCACGCATAACCGGATGAAGGAAGGCAAGGCACTCCTTCGGAATGCAGCAGTGAAAGCCGGTCTTCACGAAGACGCATGAAAGCAGGTCTTCACGAACTTCACGAAGACGCATGAAAGCAGGTCTTCACGAAGACGGATGAAAGCAGGT
>JAIFNI010000011.1 GCA_020047785.1 Clostridia bacterium | reverse complement strand
AGGGGCTGTTTTTCTTCGAGAACATGGGCAATGGCTGAGCGCGAAGTTTCTCCGGAATCCGGCGATATTCTGGCTGATCTGGCCGAAAAGAACAACGTGACCTACATGCTCGGTTATCACAAGCGTTCGGACCCGGCCATGGAATATGCATGGTCACTGATCCGGGAATGGAAAGGCAGTGGAGAATTCGGCCGGATGCGCATGGTCCGCACAGGTCAATGCCATGAACTTTCTGGCCGCGGTGCGGGGCGAAAAGAAGCCGCCATGCGGACCGAGAGAAGCAGCTGCGGATCTTCACATTGCATCCGACTACATTCGCATGAGATTCGGGCTGGAATAATCATGACGTAAAGCGAACATTTCCTGGTGCATCTGCGCATGGAGGTCTTTCCATATGATTCCCCTTAGAAAAAAGCATGCTCGAATGCTTGTTTCATGTTTCTTCCTCCTTCTAACCCTGTTGCTTGTTTCTGCATGCGCCGGACAACCAAATGCGGAAGCCAACGCACGGGATATCTTACCGGAGAAAACCTCGGTGACCGCTGAATCGCCGATGGAAGCAACCCCTTCATCTACCGCTGCAGGCGAAGAGGGAAGTCCCTCTTCCGCGGCAAGCACCGAAAAACCGGAGAAGGTGACGGTTGAATCGTCCGTTCTGAAGACAGAATCTTCCGTTGTTCCAACCATCGCAACCCCCTCCTCCATCCAGTCAACCAATGAGGAACGGACCGACGAGGACCAGAACCTGAAAGACCAGAACCTGGAGGATCGGAACCTTGCGCAGAAGGACATTGCCGGTTTTCACGGATTCAACCTGTTGAACCGGCGAATCTATGCTTCCTGGGCACCTGACGACACAGAGGAGTGGGCCTTCCGGTTCATGGAGGAATACGGCTTCAACTTCGCACGAATTCCCATCGATTACGCACGTCTATACGACGATCCTGCGAAACGCACTTTCAATTCCGCCTCCCTGGCCGAGATGGATCGAATCATGCAGCGCGGGTTGGACCATGGTGTATTCATTCTTTTTGATCTGCACATGGTCCCCGGCTTCGACTGCAACAACGGTTCCTCTGCGAAATCCGTCTGGAACGATGCGGAAAGTCTGGACTTATGGGGAGACACCCTTGTCATGATGGCGGAGCGATACAAGCGCATCCCCGCGTCGAAACTCGGCTTCAATCCTGTCAACGAACCTTTCGGCATGACGGAGGCCGTCTACATGAAGGCTTCGGATGCAGTCATCGCAAGAATCCGCGCCATCGATGAAAACAGGCCCATTTTCATCGATGGCCTGGAGTGGAGTTCAAAACCCGTGTACGGCATGACGGACTTGACTGATGTGGTCGCTTCCCCGCACTTTTATCAGCCGTTCATGGTCACGCACTATCAGGCAGGTTGGGCCAAAGGCGCCGACAATTTTCCTTATCCCGTCTTTCCTTCCCCCAACATTCCGAACTACCTGTACGGCCCTTATCATACTGCCTCGCAGAGCGATCTGAAGCTGTCGGGCTCCTTCCCGAAGGGGACAAAAGTGAGTATCCTCGTGGAAACCGTCTCCTCCAGCACTTCCCTTGTCGTAAAGGCCGATGGGACGGAAGCGTGGCGCCATGATTTCAGCAGCGCTTCCGGCACCGGAGAATGGAAAGAGGCCCGGTATGTTGAGGAATGGAACATATGGCAGAATCTTTACGACAGGACCTACTCCTTCGAACTGTCCGGGAATGCCGCTGAAATCGGGATCGGCTGCGACGCCGGAGATTGGCTGACATTCCGGGAAGTCACCCTGACGAGTCCTGATGGCACGCAGCTGGCGCGCATTACGCCTTCCGTCTCCGAATGGGGCGTGAAACAACCCGCCGGCCCTCTGAAACTGAGCGTGGAAGGCAAATTCCTGCCCAGTCCGGGCGTGGACATGATGGACGGAGAATGGCTGGAAAAGAACGCGATCGCGCCCTGGGAGACATTTTCGGAGAAGACCGGCATTCCCGTTCTCGCGGGAGAATTCGGTGTATACAACAAAACTCCCCACGACGTGTCGCTCAGGGTTCTGGAGGCATATCTGAAGGCATTCAAGTCGAAGGGCTGGGGCTGGTCCCTCTGGAATCTGGCGGAAACATTCGGCATACTGGACAGCCAGCGTGCCGACGTCCAATATGAAGACTGGAACGGCCACAAGCTGGACAGGGAAATGCTGGATCTGCTGTTGAAATACAAATAGTTGGTGGAATGGCAGGTCTGGCAATTATTTTCTGACATTCATAGAGCAGATTGAGCTTGAGATTATGAAAAATTGCAAAAAGCAGAGTAAATCGAAGAAAATGAGAGATTATCAAGGGATGTTTTTTCTTTCCAAGACCTAAAACCCTTTGAACCGCCCGTAATCCTCACGCCATTGCGCCTTGCTGCCGAACCGCTGCGGACTTAACTTGGCCAGCCGTATCATCCGGGGGATGGCAGGCTCCTTGACCGGCAGCTGGTCGGCGACGAACTGACCAAAGCCTTTCAGGTTATAGCAGGGGATGGATGCGATCATATGGTGCTCGATATGATACTCCATATGCCAATAGAGGATGGAGCTGATGGGGTCAAGTTTCGCATCTCCGCAGCTTTTGCGAAAATCAGGATGATTGGCTTCGCAGCAGGCGTGCTGATGGACGCCGCAGATGAACCCATGGATGCCCGGACCATAGAAGGGGGCCAGCGTGATCAGGACAATCAGGAACCATTGTCCGCTCAGGATGCATGCGGCCACAAACAGCACTTGTACAATCAGGGACAGAACAGCAAACTGGCGAATGTCCTTCCTGTCTCCTTCCGGCGCGCGCTCCAGCACGAATTTTTCCCACTGGTCCAGCGCATAGCCACGCATCCGCCATCCCTTGCTGGTCGGTTTCAACGTGAACAAACGTGCCAGACACTGAATCAGGGATTTGATCTGAAGCACCCTGAAGAAAAGCTGAAACACAGTTTTGGCATCCAGCTCCACATAATTCGGCACGTCTTCGCCGTCGCTGTTCTGGTGCAGCGTATACCGATGATGGAAGTGAACATGGCTGGCCCGGTAGAAGTAAGGATTGAATGGCCAGTCCAGCAGGCCGAACAAAGTGATGACGGCCCTGTTCAGGATCTTGCTTGAAAAAACCGTATTGTGGGTCAGCTCATGAATCCCGTCACCGAAATGACCGTAGATCATGCCATGCAGATACAGTCCAATGGCCATCAGGATCCAGTTCCGGCTTGAAAAGCCATACAGGGAAAGAGCGGCCGTGCAGGCAATGATCAGCAGGAAGGCGGACGTCTGCAGAAGACCCTTGAGATTGCTGCGTTCCTGAAATCTCTTCAAATCCTCTTTGGAGATGTTGACCTTGATCCAGTCCACCTTGACGGGTTTCCAGTCGGTGAAAGGATCCCATACCGGTTTCTTTTCCATGAATACCTCCTGTTATGCGTTGATTCGGATGTCCACCTCAAGCAGAGCCGCAAGCCCCGCATCATCCATCGGGTAACCGGTCAGATAGCCCTGCACGAGGTCACAGCCGGCTTCCTGCAGTACTGAGAGCTGTGCCTGTTCTTCCACACCCTCCGCAACGACTTCCAGCCCCAGATCATGGGACAGGCGGATGATGTTTTCCACGACGCCGCGGTCCATCGGATTCCGGTGGATTTGCGCGATGAAACTGCGATCCAGCTTCAGCAGATCGACCGGCAGCTGCTTGAGGTAATTGAGGGAAGAGAAGCCTGTGCCGAAATCGTCCAGATGAATGGCGATGCCGTGGGTTCTCAGGGTTGCCAGCTTTTGAGACATCTCTCCGAAATCCTCAATCAGACAGGATTCCGTGATTTCAATGGCTGCGATGCCGGGCGGAAGACCGTACTGTTCAAACAGCGCAAGCGTTTTCCGCGTGAAATCGGGTTGACGCAGCTGAATGCCCGACACATTGCAGGACATGTGCAAATCCTTTATGCCCGCACGCAGGAGACCGGCAGCTTTTTCAAATGTTTTCTCCATGACCCAGTGCCCGATATCGAGGATTTTTCCATTCTCCTCAGCCAATGGGATGAATTCCGATGGGGGAATCGGGGGGCCATCTGCCGGAAACCAGCGGAGCAGGGTTTCGAACCCAACCAGCGCGGCGCGATCCGCCGATGTTCCGGCTTGTGCGCTTGCTTTTTCACGTATCCGATACTGCGGCTGCTGCCAAAGAACAAATTCCCCCTCTGAAAGTCCCCGCCGCATCCTGTTCTCCATATCCATTTTCGCATCCATGCGCTGACCGATTTCATCGGAATAGACGACCAGCATTCCCCTGCCGGATTCCTTGGCACGGTACATGGCCAGATCCGCATGCTTGAGCAGCTCCCCGATGGTCCGGCCATGTGCGGGAAACAAGGCGCAGCCGATGCTGCAGCGGAGCTCGAGCTTAATCCTGTCGACCGTTATCGGTTCCTGGAAGCAGCAGAGAATCCTCTCCCCGTAAGCCGTTCCCGGATCCCTCTGTTCTGATGCAGGCGGGTTGGGGACAAGTACGATGAACTCGTCTCCACCCATTCGGGCAATCGGAACCGTATCGCCCAGACAGGTGCGCAGGCGGTCGGCGATGGCTCGAATCAACCTGTCTCCGAAGTCATGACCATAGGTGTCGTTGACCATTTTGAAACGGTCCGAGTCCAGATAATAAAGAAAGGCCTCTTGTGTTTCCGAGAGGATTTTTGCATACTCCGCATAGACGAACGATCGGTTCGGCAGGCCGGTGAGTTCGTCATGGAAGGCCATGTGACGGATTGTGTTCCGGGACAGGAGAAGGCTTGCGTTCTGTTCGGTCAGCTGTTCGTCCTTTGCCTCAAGTGAAGCCAGCGTCTCCTCGAGCATGGCCTGCTGTTCCTGAAGCTGCTCGGTGAAGTGCATGCGTTCCGTGATGTCGACGCCAAGCAACGTGACCTTCTGCCAGTTTGAATCCTCTTCATCCAGCATGTGCCAGACCACGTGCAGCACTTCCGCGTCTTCGTTGGTCCTTAGTCTGAGTGTGTGCGGCTTTCCATCGGAGAGCAGGCTGAAGAGCCTGTCGGGCGCCATGTCGGTCATCACGGCAAAAGAAGTGCCTGCAAGCGCAAGGGGTGTCTTGCCGATTCGTGCCGAAAAGCCGTCATTTGCCGATTGGAAGATCATGCTTCGATTCAGCTCAATCAGAAACAGACTGGCTGAACGGATGGTCTGACTGGCCAGACGGCGCTGTTTACGAAGAAACCGGGCCTGGCGGGTGAACTGCCAGGCGAGAACCGGCATCAACAAAGAAACAAACAGGGAAATGATCATCAGCCAGATGGACAGACGATTGAACCTGCCGAGAATCTCCTGCTCCGGGACGGTCACTCCCAGTGACCAGCCCGTATTTCCGATTGCGGCATATCCGATGTATCGGGTGATATTTCCATCCCGATAGGCTCCGGACCCACTCCGGCCTTCCACCATGAAGCGGGCATAATCGGAAAGACGCTTCGTGTTGGAAGAGGAACCTGCGTTGGTCAATTGTCCGATTCGGACAATTGATTCATTTGCCGTTGCGATGCAGTTTCCGGATGAGTCCAGCAGAAATGAGACACTCCCACTGCCGTTGCCGATAGTCGCGATGATACGGTGCAGCACCTCCGCATCCATATAGGCAGTCAGGACCCCGATGGCTGTGCTGTCTCCCCTGATGGGCACAGACATGGCGAAGACATTTTGCATAGGACCGCCATAGGCAAATGGGTCGGAAAGCGAAGGCTTCATCAGCAGCGCATCCTGAATCTGCGGATTTGCGGATTGATTGGTGACCTGGCGAAGGCTGTCGTAGGTTTTGCCGGTTCTGTCAGATAGAAGGAGAAGCCGATACCCTTTTTTGCCGGCGGTGTCGCCGAGAAATCCGATTTTGTCGGGAAGGGAGACCTGGCTGTCCGTGACGACAGCAGTGGCGGCCAGCGCGGCCAGTGCCTCGAAACGGCTGTCAAGATTCTCTTTGACGGCACCGGCGCCCTGACGGGCGATTTCAGCGAGGGAACGAACGGCGCTGTCCAGTAGTTCGGACTTGAAGAAGGCATAGAAGAAAAGAACGGCAGACAGGGCAAAAACCAGCACGAGCGCAGGCACAACCAGGAATCGGGTGCCTGAGGAGCGTCTGGGAGTCTTTCTGCGGATGTTTCTGTCCTTCATTCCGCATCCTTTCGTTTCACTCGGATCTGGTTACCCCACATGTCCATATGGCGGGATGTCAAATTGTCCTGTGTCAGAACCAGACCCTGTATTTTTTCGCGCATGTCGGGCTGCCTGTTTCCGTTCCGGATTGCATCCAGCATGGCCTGCACGATTCGTGTGACTTCCAGGTCCAGCATCTGGACACCTGTGGCATCCACATATTCTTCGTCCATCAGACGGGCGGCAGTTGTGTCTCCGTCAATGCCCCCGAGCACTACATGTCCAGGGTCTCCGCGCTTTTGCCACAGGCCGCGTTCTGAAAGAATGCGTTCAATTTCAGGATACAGGAAATCCGACGAGGCGAAAATCATACCGATTTCTGGATTTTCGTCCAGCGCCGCTTCGAGGTTGGACGCTGCAGTTGCGGCGTTCCACTCCGTTGCCACTTGTATGGCTGGAGCGATATCCTTCCCATGAAGTGCCAGTGCGTCAAGAAATCCCTGACGCCGCTCGACGGCGTTGACATCATTCAAATCGCCCACCAGAATGAGCGCCGACTTTCCCGGATGCAGGCGCAAGGCTTCGGTGGCCAGATACTCGACGGTCTTGCGCGCGATCTGGTAATTGTCCGTCGCACCGAGTATTGCATGGCCATTTAGATTGGACGGCGGCCTGTTCAGGATGCCGACAGGAATCTCTTCCCGGTTGCACATGGCGATCAGACCGACAGCCGTGTCACCATCCTGGGGCGCGAGAATGATGCCGTCAACCTTTGCGGCCAGCAAATCCTGAACATCGTCGAGTTGCTTGTCCGGGTCTTCCTCCGCATTGCGGACAATCAATTCAAATCCGTTTTCCGTGGCGAGACGCTGCAGGGTGTCGTACATGAAAATCCAGCTCTCCGTTTCGAACCCCTGGTGGGAATAGGCGATGCGGACTTGGGTGCCCGTATCTGCACATCCGGCGCCTGCCGGAAAAAGGAGGAGGAGGAGGAGGCACAGAGCCAGCTGACGGATTTTTCCACAGTGAATCTGCATCATGATGGAGGCTCCTTCTGAGGCGAAAGATGGGGGCGATGGCAAGGATCCGTCATGAGGTACGATGGTATGGGGCGGTACGGTCATCAATCCATCATGAGGAACGATGATATGGGTGGTACGGTCATCAATCCATCATGAGGTACGATGGTGGTGGTACGGTCATCAATCCATCATGCAGAGCAGGTGGCAGACGACGTCAATTCAGGCGATGATAACAGTATACCCGGAATGCATGCCTGTGAAAACATGACCTGTCGAGTCCCGTTTTGCCGGAGATATATCGGAATTGTTGCGGATGCAGACGATGTGAATACGAGATCGTGATACAATGATTGCAACCAAGGGCGGTTTGATGATGGACAGTCCTCCTGATTGAGGTTACATGAAATTTGACGTGCATACCCTGATTGTACTGCAGGCCTTGACGTTTACAGTCCAGGCTATTGTCCTTTTGATCCAATATCGGGTGAATCGCTCCTTTCCCGGAACCGGTTGGTGGGTAACCGGTACTTCCTTCATGGCCCTCGGTGGCGCATTGATGTTGTTTCTGGCGTTCGAGCCCATATGGTGGGTTTCCATTTTTGCCAATCCCTTGCTGATACTCGGACAATTGTTTCTTTATGTCGGCATGCTGCGCTTTTTTGGAAAAGCGGCAAAGCGATGGACGATTGTTCTACCCTATGTCTGTTTTGTTCTGGGCTATCTGTTCTTCATTTTCTTCGACCGGAACCTTTCCGCGCGGACTGTTCTGGTGAACGTCATGCTGGCCGCAGCTTCCTTTCTGACAGCATCTGTTCTGCTCGACAGGAAAAACATGCCGAAATCCGGCATGACTTTTCTGACTGCTGCTGCTTTTCTGGTATTCGCAGTTTTTCTGGTGGTAAGGGCGACATTCGCGATTTTACTGCCCCCCATGCAGACCTATGCCGACCAGGAACTGAGCCTAAGCCTTGCCTTCATCCTGCCCATCATGACCAGCATGATATCCTGAATTCCCGTGGAATTATACCAAGGTTGGCGGTTCTACTCCGAGGTAGCGATATAGATCGCCCTGCTTCCGGGTCATCTCACCAATTCTATGCTTTCGGCCAGGTTGTTCGAAACGTTCAATGACATCCAAATCATCCAGCATTTCCTGCATTGTATAGTCCTTGAAGAGATTATTATCACTCATTGCCTTTTTGATATAGGACAGATAGATAAGAGCTACAAATTGTACAAACAATTTACCTTCCAAGTTCTCTTCAGACCAGACAGAGGTCCGGCGCATATTCAGGCGTTCCTTCAAGTTTCCAAATGCCTTCTCGATCAGGTCTTTCGAGCGGTACACCTCCAGTGCCTCCAACGGATCCTTAATCCCATTGGAGATCAATGCGAAAAAGCCATAATCTTTTTCTGCAGCCGCAATTGCTTCTTGAATCGGAACCAGGGTGATGCCTCGGACAGGTGTCGCATTAACTTCATAATACTTCAAATACAGTTTCTCGTGGTCCGGATTCCTCTTGCCTGACGTTAGTTCTTCCTCCAAACCGTCCAACAGCTTGTTGAACGCTATCTTGTCATCCGTCGCCTTCTGGTCATTGAAATACAGGTGCAGATAGACTCTCCGGGTGTCTTTCACGATCTCGCTGCTGCGCTTCTTGGTTTCGCAGTACTGCCAATCCAGCAACATTGACTCGTAGTAAATTCCGCATCGGGAGCTGTAATGAGGACGCAGGACCATTGTGCTGCGCACTTCATCCAGACTCTTCTTCACGAATTTCAGTGATGTTTTTACGGAGATCAGAAACTTGTAATGCTTGTGATAGAGGGCATTGATGTTGGCCTCGCTGTAGAACCCGCGATCCATGACCAGCTTGACCTTGTCCAGTTTTAGGAAGTCGATATCTGCCAGCAGGTTCTGGATTGTTTTTACGTCAGGTATGTTGCCGGGTAACTTGCGATAATAGAATGGCAGTTGTGAGGTCTCGCCGAACAGCAACGCCAGGTTGATCTGTGCAAGTGGATCGTGGTCCTTGTTTAGTCCGTCCCGGACTTGATTCAGCAGTTTCGAATAGGAGGAGACCGAGGTGGTGTCGTATGCCAGAAACTCGGTTTCAAGTCGCCGCCCAGCTTGGAGCGCGAAGAAATTCTGCTTCGCGTTTTCGTCAATCATTCCGAACAATTCGCTACTGCGTTGGGATGGTATGTTTTCCCCATAAGGGTGATAGTGATTCCGGGCCCAGCGCGGGAACCGACTCAGTGGGTTACGATCTTCCAGAATCAGGTAGTAGGCAATGGAAAGAATTTGTCGATGAATCTCCGGAAAGCTCTTCTTCAGGTCGGCAGCAATACCGAGTTTCGCGCCGATGGCATCGAAGAGATAGGTGGCGCCATAGAACCTGCGGTCGCATTCAGTCGTCGGTACAGGCCCTCGTGGTGCAGTTCTCGGCAGAATGCCCATCGTGGATTTGTTTGGAATGACTTCGCCAGTAACAGGGTCCAGCTTGCCGATACATACCCGCTCGCTTCTCGATTGCTGTTTATCTTTGTCCCAGTGCCCAGCAGACTCATAGACATAGGTCACACCGTTCTTCTTGTTCTTCATGTGTACAAGAGACATATGATCGCCCCCCAACATTGGTATAATTATACCAATGTTGGGGCGACAATGTCAAGGCAAATATTCACTGAGACGCGCCTTTTGCAATGGTTTTCACTTTTTACTTGTGATAAATTTGCGGGAATTCAGCATGATATGGACCTACGGATTCATCATCATGATGAATCAGCGGCTGAACATGGAAAACCTGCTCGAGAAGGAAAAAATGCAGAATGTATTTAATACAGGACCCGATGCGGCCTTCATATCAAGGTTGTCGGACGGTTCCATGATCGATGTCAATGACAGTTTTTCCGACATGACCGGATACACCCGTGAAGAGGCTGTCGGAACAACTACGCTGGAGATCCGTCTTTGGCGCGATACCTCCGAACGCGGACTGTTTCTTGCGGCACTTGAGCAAGAGGGATTTTGTGAAAACATGGAATTCGAATTCGGACGCAAGGATGGAAGCAGATTTGATGGAGCTGTCTCAGCCAGAAAACTTGTGATCTATGGAATTCCTCACCTCGTATGCCTGATACGTGACATAACCGAACGCAAGCAGGCCGAAGCGCAGATCGCGCGCTTGATTCATCAGCTGGAGGCGGAAAGGAACGCCGCCCGGCAGAATTCGCTGACAGACAGCCTCACCGGTCTTTCAAACCGCAGATCCTTTGATGAAGCCCTGAAAACCGAATTTGCCAGATTGAAGCGCTCCGGGGCGGAGTTGTCGCTCATCATGCTGGATGTGGACTATTTCAAGAATTTCAATGATCGGTATGGTCATGTGGCAGGAGACGACTGCCTTCGGCACATGGCTGAAGTGTTCCGCAGGATAGTCGTCCGTTCTTCCGATATTGTCGCCCGATATGGGGGGGAGGAATTTGTTGTCATCCTGCCGGATACTGGCATTCATGGTGCCAGGGAACTGGCGGAGCGTATCCGGAAAGCTGTTGAGGCACTCGACATTCCCCATGATGTATCGGACATATCGAAGCATGTGACGGTCAGTCTTGGTGTTGTAACGGCTTCACCGAAACAGATGGATTCCCCCGACCCTATTCTGAGTCTGGTTGATGATGCCATGTATCGGGCGAAGAATGGCGGACGCAATCGCGTGGAGACAGCTGTGCTGTTGGACTGAGCACAAAAGGGAAATGGAGGAATCTTGTACGGCAAAAATCCTGAAGGTGACAGGTAAGGCGCCGGAAGAAAATTACCTGATCTTTTCCCGAAAAGAATGGCGGGTTTGGGCATTGTTATCTGGAATCCATAAAGCAGGTTATTTCCTTTCAAGCCCTGAAAGGAGATGTTTCTGCCCTGCATATGACATGGGAAGAGCGACCGTCATTGATGTTGATATTCCTTGGCGTGCGGCGATTCATCATCCAGATTCAATCTGAGGTGAAACACATACCGTACTTATACTGGTCATCCACCGGAACGAAGTCTTCCTGGCGGAATGCCATGCTGGCGCTGAAAGGCTTTTGAGAAAGCAGCCTCATCAGCATATCCCGACAATTCCGCAACCTCCCGGATGCTCATGCCTGAATGCTGAAGCCTCGCGGCCGCGCGATCCAAAACCATACGTCGGTGCAGTCGATCCGGCGTGATGCCAAACAACATGCGAAACCTGTTGCTGATATAGGTCGGGTTCAGATTGTAGCGTCTTGAGAGAGCGGTCAATGACAGGTCCTCGCCGGCATCCTCCAGCAACTCGCCCAATATTCCGAGAAATGGCTCGGTGATTGTGGCGGATGGCCTCGAAGACTCCTGCGGCGTCATATGGGGCAATATGCCGGAAGCCTGCCTCGTGGATTCTGACCTTATGGATTCCGACCTTATGGATTCCGATTGGTATCTCATGGCTGCATCCAGAATAATCGCCATGACCTCCAATGCCTTTGCTTGACGCATCACCAGGGAGGCCGGCTGTTCGGAGGTCTCAGCCAAAGAAACATACTGACGAAACGACGCCTCGAACACATCGGTCTGAGGCATGTCAAACACCGTTGGCATGGGAAAAAAACGCATCAGATCCACGGTATCGGCAATCCGGAATTCATAGTTCCACCACAGGAACACACAGTGCACATGCGGGGGCGCGATATGATCATGCAGCACGCCTGCAGGAAAGAGGGCCACGCTGCCAGGGCGCATGACCCATTCCTTTCCGTCCATGCGCACCGTCGCGGTACCCTCCTGCAAATAAGACATGCCATGGTGCAGCAACCGCCGGTTGCGCTGGGACAGCCCGAAAAGCTCGTGAACATTGAACTCGTGGATATGGAGCCGTGCATGCTGCACCAGGCTTGCCAGGCCGTTCCCATTCATGATCGGTATGCCTCCAGGCGACCATACAATTCCTGCAGTTTGCCGGCTCTCGGAAACAACTCCAGTCCCACCAGACCTTTGTAGGGAAGTTTTTCAATCATACGGAACAGCGCAGTGTGATCAAAGCCTTCAAACAATCGGTCGTCACGTGCTGGCCAGCCGGCCACATGGAAATGACCAATCAGTGGCAGATTTTCCTGTATCCGTTCGGCTACCGGCTCCTGCATGTGAAGTTGGTGATACACGTCATACAGGACTTTCACATTGGGGGAATCCACTTCCCGTATCAGCGAAAAAGCTTCATTCGAGTCCCAAAGGTAGTAACCCGGATGATCCTTCACGATGTTCAGCGGTTCCACAAGAAGCGTGACACCCGCCGCTTCAAGAAGGGGAACACTGGCCCGAATTCCCTGCACGATGCTCTCGTGCTGAATCGCACGGTCGGCTCCGGTATCGGCACCCACCTGGGTAATCAGGGCGCGTGCGCCCAGGACGGCCGCATCAACCAGTGCGGAGCGCAGTCCTTCCAGATATTCCGCCCGCCGTGCAGGGGCCGTGAGTTCAAAGCATCGTGTGCAAAAGGCGGACAACCGCATGTCCTGTTGCTTCATGGCTGCCGCCAATGCGGAAACAACCTGCGGCTCCACATGCCACAATTCGAATTCATGATATCCGCGTTTTGCCATATCTCCAAAGGCATCTTTCGGATTGGGCATCCCGTATAGCGCGGACGGATTGATTCCAATTCTCATGACAGCTCCCCCGTGCAATCCAGCACGCACTGCAGCACATCATCCGTTGATTTGTCCAGGAGTTCATACGCGTCCTGGGCTTGTTTGAACGGGAAATGATGCGTGACAAGTCCGCCAAGCACCAGCTGCTTCCTGCCGGCCAGCGCAAATATGGTTTTTTCCATGCGAAGCCGATTCCATCGGTTGGATAGATCCGGCGCGATCCCATCAATCTGCGAACAGGAGAGTTGGATGCGGTTGTGGTGGAATTCTTCGCCCAATCTCAGATGGGAGGCACCTCCCTGCAGGAAACCGGAACACACCACCCGACCATTGTAGCATACTGTTCGAATGGCCTCGTGGAGGGCCTGATCCGAGCCGGAAATTTCAATGGCCACATCGGCACCCCGTCCATCCGTCAGCTTGCGGACCACCGCCGCGACATCCTCCTGACTTGGGTCCATGCAGAAATCGGCACCCAGATCCTGTGCGCGTTTCAGCCGAGTCTGCGCCAGGTCCACCGCAACAACACGCCCGCCATTCAATCTGGCCAGCTGGGAGACCAACTGCCCCGGAACGCCCATGCCGAAAACCACCACGGTTTCCCCAACGCGAATTTGTGCGTCCAGTACGGCATTGAGCGCGATGCAACCCATTTGGGAATAGATGCCGTCCGCATCTTCCAGTGAATCCGGAAGAAGATGATCTCTGGCAAACGCAGCTGTCACAACCTGCGTGGTCCGGTGCCCCCAGACACCATACACACGCATGCCGGGCCGCAAATCCGTGACATCCGGTGCGGTCTCGGCAATGCGACCCACCTCCTCATATCCCCATGCTCCGTGAACAGGGTATAGGGAGTGCCCTTCCGGCGCGGGACCGAAAAGATGGGATTCACGGTTGAAAACCCGATCGATAAAGGGATTGCGGCCGCGATACAGCGTGAGCTGCGTGCCTGCACTGACGCCGGTATACAAGGTGGCCAAGCGAACCTCGCCGGCCTTCAGCGGTGCTTCCGGATACGAATGAATGCCGATTTTCCCGGGTTCCTCAATCACAACAAGTTTTCCCATATTACTTCCTCCTGATGTGCAGCTGACTGGCTTCAATATGCCTTTTGCGTGGGCGAGTGGCTTCAACATGCATAAGCATGCCTGAGGGGTTTCAGGATGAACGAGGCAATTCGCAGATAGCCTATACCTTGAGGATACGACTGCAAGAAGCGGATTTCAACGGTTGACATGCAGATCATATTGTCTGATATACAGATCATGGATGGGATTGTCAACCGAAGGACGCAGTCAAGATGAAGGCAGGCAACCGTATGGATGGTGACGGTTTCAAGCACCAGAATCTCCATCATTCCTGCTGCTTCGTGCATTGTGAAGCATCGGGTCTGCCTCGTACAATGAGGGCATCCGGAAACGGCTGGAGGGAAAGCGGCAGGCAACAGATGCTGTTCCTGTCCGGTCCCACGCCGAGTCCTTGCCCCAGTTTTTGCCCAGTTTTTGCCCAGTTCTTGCCCAGTCCCTGCCCAGTTCTTGCCCAGTCCTTGCCCAGTTCCTGCCCAGTCCCTGTCCAGTCCCTGTCCAGTCCCTGTTCCTTCCCCTGTCTCGGTTCGGGAACCGGAGAATGAAAACTGAAAGGATGTGTTTCACATCAAGGTGAAAATCCGCACCCCCTATTTTGAAGTGGGCGTGAAAAATTACGTGTATGGGGACAAAGTGCTCGAAATGGCGAAATTCCTCGATGAGGCTTCCGCACGCCATGACGTCGACATTCTGTATATCGTGCCTTACACGGAAATTCGTCGGGTGGCCGAACAGACAAAGCACCTGATCATCATCGCGCCCTATATGGATACGCTCAAACCCGGCCGAGGCATTGCGGATGTGTTGCCGGAAGCACTCAAGGCAGCAGGCGCACAGGGTGTCCTCATGAATCACTGTGAACGGCCGATGACCCTGTCCGCCATCCGGAAAACCATTGAACGTGCGAATGAACTGGACCTGCTGACCTTTGCGTGTGCCGATTCCGTGGCGGAGGCACGGGCCATTGCCGAACTGCACCCGGATATCATCAATCCGGAACCGACCGATCTCATCGGGTCCGGAAATGCAAGCGACATGGGTTATGTGATGGAAGTCGTCAATGCCATCAGGACTATCGATGCCGGCATCCTGGTTGAACAGGCAGCCGGGATCACGAGGGGACAGCAGGTTTATGACTTCATCCTGGCGGGGTCTGATGGGGCTGGAGCCGGTTCAGGAATATTCCTTGCAGCCGACCCGTACGAAACCGCCGAAGAAATGATCGCAAGCGTGCGCAGAGCCCGCGACGATATGGACAGCCAACGGGAAAAGCAACAGGGAGGAAGAACATGAAGATTCATCGCGAGAGTATCAAAGCCAGGTCGACATCTCTTTACCCCACGTATCACAAGATTACGGACAGTGTCAGGGAAATTCTGGAACGTTCCGGTGTGCAGAACGGCCTCTGTGTCGTGTATTCACACCATACGACTTGTTCCGTATTCACGCAGGAGTGTTCTTTCGACAAGGCGTACAATGGCCTCGAATACCTTCAGCAGGACCTGACGGACATCTTCGAGAAGCTCATCCCCACCTGCCGCAAGGAAGGACAATACATGCATCCGGGACCGGAACTGACCGAATATGCGATCAGTGTCGGCGAAAGCAAGCTGGAGGCACTCAATACGGATGCGCACCTCCGTTCAGTTTTGCTCGGTCGCAGCGAGAGTATCGTGATCGTGGACGGCAAGCTTGATCTGGGACAATTCGGTCACATTTATTTCGTGGATTTCGACAAGACCCGTATCCGGGATCGCGTAGTTCAGGTACAGATTCTGGGAGAGTGAGTCCTGTTCAGAGAGAGGAAGCCCAATGGACAAAGGAAATGCAACATCCGTCAAGGAAGCGATGGAATTTGCGCTGCAGGCCTTTGATACGGAGGCGGAATCCCTGCTGGCAACAAAATGCCGCATGGATTCCGCCTCGTTCTGCGAGGCAGTGAAAGCATTGGCCGCAGCTGAACGGATCGCCACATCAGGCTGCGGTCATTCCGGGATCGCCTGCATGCATTTTGCCCACTCCCTCTGCTGCATCGAGCGGCCGGCAAGATTCCTTTCCCCCTCGGAAGCGGTACACGGAGCAACGGGCTATCTTCAGTCGGGCGACGTGGCGGTTCTGGCTTCCCGCGGAGGCAGAACCGATGAACTGATGCCGATTTTGGGTATCTGCCGGGACAAAGGGGTCAGGGTGATTGGCGTGACTGGAAACATGTCATCCCCGTTGGCGGAAAAGGCGGATATCATCCTGCCCATGTCGGTGTTGAGGGAATGCGATCGGTACGACAGCCAGGGAACGACGAGTTTTGTGGTTTTGTCTGCCATTTTCGATGCCTTGCAGGTCGCTGTGATGGAACTGACCGGGTTTACAAACGATCGTTTTGCGCGCATTCATCCTGCAGGTGCTGTCGGGAAGCGCTTGAATGGTCCGGTATGAGGACCAGGTTCAAGGATCGGTCTGATTGCCCGGTATGAGAACCCGGTCCAGGCTCGGTCTGTGTGCACGGCATGAGAGCATGGTATGAGCGCCCCTTCTGGGGATTCGTTCAATCCACCTGATCATCCGGGTACATTTCTTTGCGGAAGGCAAGGGGAGAGACCCCTTCGTATTGCTTGAACAGACGGGAAAAGTAGTAAGGATCCGGAAATCCTGTTTCATGGGCAATCTGCTTGATGGACAACCTGTGGTCGCCCATCATCTCCTTGGCCCGTGTGATGCGGTAATGCAGCAGGTATTGGATGGGTGCCTCCCCGGTTTCCACATGGAACTTCTTGCGGAAGGTCTCGACTGACATGCGGACCTGGGCAGCCAGTTGTGTGACGCTGACCTTTCGATTCATCGGGAGGGACCGGATGTGCTGGACAGCCTGCCTGATTTCCGCGCTGAGCGTCTGGCTGCGCCAGGCCATGGCACCCGAGGTTTCGGTCAAAAACCGCCACAACAGGCTATGGGCGGCAAGCGCAAATCCTGTCGGATGCGTCTGTAGCACATAAGCCATCTGCAGGACCGTACGAATCTGACCATACGTAAAATCCCCGGTTGAAACGATCCCCGGTTCTCCACCGAGCAGCGGCAGAATCGCACTGCTGAGTTTTCCGGAGAACTCGAACCAGACCAGGAGCGGCGATCCTGTCATTCTGGCCTTCAGCTGGACATCGCCCGGCATCAGGTAATACATGCCCCGCTGCAGGAGAATGGAACGGCCTC
>JAIFNI010000017.1 GCA_020047785.1 Clostridia bacterium | reverse complement strand
CCATTTGATTTTCATGAGGGACTCCATCATCATGATGCCGACTACGATGAGCGCCGGTGCTACCGCCGCCATCGGAATCATCAGGGCGATGGGCGACAGGAACAGGGATGCCAGGAACAGGATGCCGACCACCATGGACGTCATGCCCGTACGGCCGCCGACCGCCATGCCGGCCGCGCTCTCGATGTAGGTCGTGGTATTGCTGGTGCCGACCAGGGCGCCGATGGAGGTGGCGGTGGCATCTGCAAAGAGCGCCTTGTCGAGTTTGGATGAGAAACCCTTGCCTTTTTCAAGGGAAGCCTCATCCTGCTCGTCGAAGATGCCCGACTTTCGTCCGGTGCCGAGGAAGGTGCCGATCGTATCGAAGGTGTCCGCCAGACTGAAGGCCAGAATCAGGGTAAGGATTTTGAATATCTGGGTCGGGTCGGCGAACAGGCCGCCGATGTCCAGCTTGAGAAAGGTCGGGGACATGTCCGGCAGGCTGAAGGATGCCGCCGTCAATTCCGGAATCTTCGTCACACCCATCGGAATGCCGATGATGGTTGTGACCAGGATGCCGATGAGGATGGCACCACGGACTTTCAGGAACATCAGGGCGAGAATGAGTGCCAGTCCAATGAGCGCGAGCACAGAGGCGGGGTCCGTGAAGTTGGCCAGTGCAGGCACCACATTGGAGAACTGTCCGACGGCGTTGGGTGCGCTGTTCGGGGTGAAATCCAGCAGATGCGCGTCCATGAAGCCGATGTAGGCGATGAACAGGCCGATGCCGCCGGTGATGGCGTACTGCAGGGAGCGGGGGATGGCGTAGATGATCATCTTGCGGATTTTGGTGACGGTGATGAGGATGTTGATGAGGCCGCAGATGAAGACGATGCCGAGGGCCTGCTGCCAGGGAATCTGCATGCCGAGGCAGACGGTGTAGGTGAAGAAGGCATTCAGGCCCATGCCCGGCGCAACCGCGTACGGCACATTGGCGACAAATGCCATGATGAAGGTGGCCACGACCGTTGCGATGACGGTGGCCCCGAACACGGCCGTCCGGTCCATGCCGGTTGCAGAGAGGATCAGCGGGTTGACGAACAGGATGTACGCCATGGTGAAGAACGTGGTGAGGCCAGCCATGATTTCCGTGCGGACATTGGTTCCGTGGGCCTTGAGCTGGAACAGTTTCTCCATAGGTCCCCCCTTGGTTTGATGGCTCCCGGCAGCTGTTCCATCCCGTTGTCACACACCGGCGGCTTTGATTGCCGGCAGCGATGCCCTTGCGGTACGGGAAACTGTCCAGGGCGTGGCGAGAAGGAAAGCCGTGCCGCGCCAAAAAGCCCGGGTGGCGCCCGATCCTGAGGCAGACACGGACTATGACCGGATTATCGTATCAAACCGGATGTGTGTTGTACAGATGGAAACAATCAAAAACCATGCAATGGCTTCCCGCAGTCATGGTATCATGAAGAAAGGCTGCTTTGTTTATTCAGGGTTGAAGCGGAAATACAAACTGAAGTAATACATATGACCTTTTTCCATATCAGCAGAGGTGAACAGGAAACATACTGAATCCTGCATAATTACACGCAAGTCTAGTTTTTTACAAAGGAAAGAGGAACAACCTTCATGCTTCTTGACGAGAAAAACCTGAGAAAAGGGGTCCTGAATCTGGCTATCCCGGCCGTGATGGAACAGAGTCTCATGATGATTGTCGGGGTCATCTCCACCATGCTGGTGGGTCGACTCGGCAAGGAAGCCCTCTCCGCCGTCGGCATTGTGAATCAGACCATCGCGTTCATTCTGGTGCTTTCGGTTGCGTTGTCCACGGGCAGCACGGTTCTGATCGCCCGCCTCATCGGGGAAGGAAACCGGAAGGATGCGCGGGATGCCATGCGTCAGACCGTCCTTCTCGGGGCAGCTGGTTTTCTCCTGATCTCCGTGATCTGCTGGTTCTTTTCCGATCCCATTCTCCGCCTCTTCTTCGGCTCGGCGGACCCGGAAGTCTTCCGCCTGGCCGGCATCTATTTCCCGATTTCTCTGCTCGGCCTGCCCTTCCTGCTGGTCAACTCCATCATCAGCGGCAATATGCGCGGAGCGGGCAACATGAAGGCACCCATGTTCATCGCCGGGCTTGTGAACATCCTGAACCTGTTGCTGGGCGTTGTCCTGATTTTTGGTCTGACACTGCCCGGCATCGGCCTTCGAATTCCTGCCTTCGGGGTGGTGGGCGCGGCCTGGGCCATCTCCATCGCACGTGTCTTCGGCGGTATTCTGTCCGTTCTCTGGATCCGGAACGGGGAAGGTCCGCTGCGGACTCCCCTGCTGAAAGGATTCAAGCTGAACCTGCCGCTGCTGACCCGCATCGGGCGAATCGGCTTTCCGGCCATGCTGGAGCAGATTGTCATGCAAGGGGGTTTCCTGATGATTCAGATCGTTCTGGCAGGTCAGGGCACCACAACCCTGGCTGTCATGCAGATCGGCAATTCCGTCAATTCCATCGCATTCATCCCCACCTGGGGCTTTGGGCTCGCGGCGACGACCCTCATCGGGCAATGCCTCGGGGAAGGAAGGCCGGAAGTCGCAAAGAAAGCCGGCCTTGAAGCGAACCGCATTGCCCTGTGGGTGTCGTCGGCATTATCCCTTTGCCTGTTCATCTTTGCACGACAGTTGGTCGGTCTCTACACGCAGGAACCGGAAGTCCTTTCCGTCGGTACGACTGCCATCCGAATCTTCTGCTGCACCCAGCCGTTTCTTTCCGTGGTTGTCGTCCTGTCAAGTGCGCTGCGCGGTGCGGGAGACATCACCTATGTCATGCTGACCAGCTTCATTGGCATCTGGGGCATGCGCCTGCTGCTCACCGTCGTATTCCACCGTGTTTTCAAGCTGGGCGCGCTGAGTGTCTGGTTCGCCTACGGCATGGACTTCGTGGTGCGTTCCACGATGTACCGGCTGCGGTTCAACAAGGGGAAATGGATGAACATCCGGGTGTAGGGGTTACACCCGGATGTTGATAGACATGTTGATCTGATGACGCCGTTCACTTGAGTCGGTATGCCTGAGAGGTCATCTTCAGGAGAACGCCTCCACTGCCGAAATCATCGCCAGATAATTCTCAGTCGGTACATAATAGGGAATGCTGTTGCCGGACCCCAGCGCGTATCCACCCCTGGAAGCGGTCCGCTCCAGCATGTCCACGCTCCGCTGCCAGATGGCCTCCGGCTCTCCGCGGCAGACGAAGTCCAGATCGATCCCGCCGAGAATCGCGATCCTGTCATGCCACTTTTCATATGCCTGCTCCACAGGCAGAATCTTGTCCTCGTAGGAATGTTTGGCCTGATAGCCGATGGTGTCAATGATGTCGTCCATCACCTCGATCAGCTGGCCGCAGGAATGAAGAATGGCCGGTTTGCCCGCCGCATGGATGGTCTTGGCGATTTCCGCATGCCATGGCACCACCAGTTTCCGCATGATGTCGGTGGAAAACATGGTCTGCGTCGAATGACCCCAGTCATCGTTTGAAATCAGCGCCCCGACAGAATCGTGACCGGCCACCTTTTTGTAGTACCGGACAAGGCGGGAGCCGACAGCCTCGAAGATATCCTCAACCAAAGGCATGTCATCGATCATCAGGTAACAGAGATCTTCGTAGCCGACGATCATGATGACGTTTTCCAGCACACCGCCGGGTCCGTATACGATGAACTTCATGCCTTCCGGCAGTTCCGGTGCCAGCGTGGCGATGCGGCTGGTGTCGCAGGCGTCCGGGTCCGGCCAGGGGTACCGGTCGAAGCTGTTCCGGTCCGTCACAAGTCCTTCATGGTTCTGGGAGTATGATTTTTTGCCTGTATCCATGTGCTGTCCCGTCGGAAAGGAGAAGCTGGACGCATGCAGGGTCGTATAGTCGTATCCGGCCGCATGGAATGCCTGAATCATCAGCCGGCAGCGGTCGGTGTCATCCGTCGGGGAGGTCCGGCCGCCCAGACCGGCATAGAGGTCATCGTTGAGAAAGAACTCAAACAGCGTCGGACGATTCGGTGCCTTTCGATCCAGCACGGCCAGAATGTTGTTGAAGTCCGGCACGAATTTCCTGGCACGACGGTTTTCAAGCGTGGTCCATTTCGGATTGAAAGGCTTCATGGTGCTTCCCCCTGCGTTTGTGATCTGCCGGCCGCTTTACAGGTCCGGCGCAATTCCCTATCATGAAGGTATCATACCCATCCGGCAGCTGTCCGCTCAGAATGACGCATGTCCCGTGCGGAAATCCGCATCCCGCCTTCGCCGTTTGGAAGCAGATTTCTGCAGCTGCCGTCTGGCTCTTCCTGATATACAGACAATTTCTCACAGAAACCATGAAACGAGGCATTGAAATGGAACCGTTCCGCGAGAAAGTTGTTCCGACAGAATCCAGATATCCGCTGCGCCTGTTCACGCGTTCCTCCATGAACGAATACATACATGTGCATCCGCATTGGCACGATGAATATGAAATCCTCCTGATTCATCGCGGCTGCGGCATCCAGCAGATTGGTCCGCTCGTGTTCCCTTTCACGGAAGGCGATATTCTTCCGATTCCCAGCGGAGCAGTTCACTCCACCTACACAGACACGAACTGCGGAAATGAGATTCTCGTGCTGACATTTCCGCGCGATTTCCCTGGCTCCGGCCTGCTCCACTTCCCGGAACAACGCACACTCGACCGTTTCTATGAAGGCATCACGGCTCCGCCCGTCATCCATCCTTCCGACGATCCGGAAAATCATCTCCACCGCTTGCTGACGGATATGGAAGCAGAATGGCAGGGCAAATCACCGGCCCGTGAACTGCTCATCCGGGCCAGACTGCTGGAATGGATTGCCGCGCTCGAACGGCTGTCCACCGCAGGGGAATGCCACCCTTCCACAAACGGCAGAGCGGATGCTGGCCGCACACCGCAGACAACTGAAAGGGGGTTCCCGAACTCGGACCCAGAGTTCCGCCACAGGGAGGATGCGCGCATCAAGGAAACCCTGCGCAGGACCTTTGACCGGATTGACGCGGAATA
>JAIFNI010000306.1 GCA_020047785.1 Clostridia bacterium | reverse complement strand
AGAAGAAAGAGACAAGCATTTTCGGGAAAAGGAAGGGGCAAGGCAAATGAGGACAGGAAAAGGATACACGGGATGCAACAAGAGGAAAATCGGCCTTTCCATCCTGCTGGCGCTGGCCCTGATGATGGGGATGATGCCGGTGCAGGTGGGAGCGGCATCCGGAGATATTCTGGTGACGGATTATCAGTACTCTAACAGTCCACTCGCTCAGAACGACCCGTTCTCATTACAGGATTTCACGATAAAGAACAATACCGGAGTGAATTTTTCGGATGTTACTATCGACTTTTCTGATGCATCCAATATAATTACCGCAAGTGGCGGAACGCCATTGGTCATGGGTCCAGCTGCACTGAATGCAGGAACGACCTATGACATGCCAGATAAAGACTTCCGTTTCATAGGCGACGGATATACGAAGCAAGCACCGGTCAAAATCAGCTATACGAAGAATGGAGCCGCAGAATTCTGCATAGTGAATCTGACATTCGATACAGCACCTGCAGCAACGCCTACGCCAACCACGATTGACACGAAACTGCTGAAACCCACCCTCACCCTCGAAATCACAGGCTCAAATTTCACGGATGCGGGCATGCAGAATGAAATCCGTCTGCTTGTCAAAAACACGAATCCATCCTATGCGGCTAAAAATGTGGTGATCGCCATGCCGGAAGACAGCACATCCCCATTCCTCTCCGCCGTATTCGGCAATGCCATGCCCATTGCGGAAATCAAGGCCGGTGGTTCTGTCGATATCGCGATAACCCTGTCGACGGATGATTATGCCAAAGCCGGTGCTTACAAGCTGCCATTGGCCGTGACCTATGCGAATTCCTGGGGAGATAGTTTTGATTCGGCTGTTTCGCTGCCCGTGGGTGTTCGAACATCAAAGACGCCCGGCCTTCTCGTTGTTGAAGCGGGAGTCCCCACCCCGTCCGTCTCTCCCGGTGGTACATTCTCCCTTCCCATCACCATCCGAAACCAGGGCAGCATGCCGGTAAACAATGTGAAGATCGACCTGGATGGTCTGACTGCCGACGGGTTCATGCTCGCTTCCGGCAACGGTCGCATTTCCTATGACCGCATCGATGGAAGCGGCGCAAAAATCGTCAACCTCCTGCTGAAGGCTGGAACCACGCTGAAAACCGGGTCATATGCCGTTTCCTTCAAGATGGAATACAAGGACGCACGCGGCACGCCGACCACGGACACACAGCACCTCTGGGTTCCTGTTACCGGATCGGATGCTGCAGTAAATTCAAAAGACAGCAGCGTCGAGATCCTGTCCATCACGTCATCCAGGACGACCGTCATGCCCGAAGGCACCTTCTCTGTGAGCGTCGTGCTCAAGAATACCGGTACGGCCGAGGCGAAGCAGGTGAAGGTCACCGGCGTGTTCGACGCTGCGGCTCTTTTTCCCATCTCCCAGAATCTTTATATCCTGAAGATCTTGAAACCAGGTGAGGAGAAAAAGTTGACATTCACCTATCAGGCGCAGACGGAAGCGAAGAAAGGCAGCACCCCTGTCACCATCAACCTGGAAGTGCCTGCAGTCGGGACGGAAACGCCTGTTGCGCCCTTGTCTCAGGCGATTTCCGTTTTTGTGAATGGTTCCGCAACAGGACCGGATGCGACAAAGAACATACCCAAAATCATTGTCTACAGCTATGCTGCTGATCCCGGCCTGGTGACGGCCGGCAGCGAGTTTGACCTGAACCTGTCCTTCATGAACACCCATTCCTCGAAAACCGTCCACAACATCAAGGCGAACTTCACCGTCAATGAGGCGTCCAGTGAGACGGGAAGCGTATTTACGCCTGTCGGGAGCAGCAATACGTTTTATATGGACCGCATCGCCCCCAAGGGTACCGTGGAACGAAAAATCAGACTCTACACGATTCCCGATGCAAAATCAAAGACATACAATGTGACAATCTCCTTCGATTACGAGGATGAGAACGGAAATCCGTTCAAGACGGATGAAATCATTGGCATTCCGGTGTACCAGCCCTCCCGATTTGAAGTGAACGAACCGTCCTTCCAAACGGAAATGATGGTCGGCCAGCCCGGTTCCGTCAGCTTCGAGATGTATAATCTCGGAAAAACCATCTTGTACAACGTCAAGGTGAAGGTGACCTGCGAACCCGAAGGAATCATGGATGTGACGCCGAAAAGCCAGTATTACGGCAATTACGACCCCGGCAAGAATGAATACGCCGAAGTGATGCTGAACCCCATGATGGCGGGTACAGCCAACGGGAAGATAACGGTCACCTATGAGACCGCAACCGGCGAGGCCCAGGAATCCGTGAAGGAATTCGCCATCAATGTGGCGGAAATGCCGCCCATGCCGGATAATCCCGAGATTCTCGGACCGGATGGCAAGCCTCTTCCGATCGGACCGGATGGTTTGCCGCTGCCGATTGAACCGGAACAGAACCTGTTCCAGAAAGTGATCGGTTCCATATGGGGAAAAATCGGCATCGGTGTCGTGGTGCTGGGCATCGTGGCCTTTGTCGTGCTGCGGATTCGCAGGAAGAAGCAGGAGAAAGGACTTGAATTCTGATGAGATTGATGGACCTGCTCGGGCTGAGCATCAAGAATTTGTGGCGGCACAAGGTCCGGACCTTTCTGACGGTGATGGGCGTCATGATCGGCGCTGGTGCGATCGTCGTGATGATCTCCCTCGGTCTTGCCATGAACAAAAATTTTGAGACACAGGCCTCCCAGATGGGCAGCCTGACGATGATCCAGATCATGAATTGGAACCAGGGCGGAAAAACCGCAGACGGCAAAGACATCCCGGTGCTGGACGACGCCATGATTGCGCGGTTCGGACGCATGCCGGGCGTCGAGGTCGCCACGCCGCTCATGGATCTCCAGTTGAAGGCCATGGCCGGCAAGTATACATCCTATTTGTATGTGATGGGCATCAAGCCGGAAGCGCTTCCGCTGATCGGGCTGACGCTGGCGGAGGGCGAGTATTTTACCGACACGGACACGAATGTGCTGCTGGGCAACCAGAACATGGCGCAGCAATTCTATGTTTCCAATCCGCGTCGGTGGGAACCCGCGCCGGCCGATTTCAATCTGATGGAACAGAAGTTCACGGTATCCGTGGACATGCTGTATGGGGAAAAACTCCAGCAGGGGCAGGTTCCGGCCAAAATCCCGGCAAAGCCCGCCAAAATGCGCATCACAGGAATTCTCGGCATGTCGGGCGGCCAATACGACTACAATATCTTCATGCCCCTCGAACAGGTCAAAAAACTGAAAACGGAACAGGACAAGTTCAACAAAGCCAATGGAGGCTCTTCGAACGGCGGCGGGGGGATGATTTATTCCAAGTTCGGCGATCCGTCCGCCACGCAGAAGGGTTATACCCAGGCGATCGTGAAAGTGAAAGACATGGACAATGTTTCCAAGGTGTTTGAGGACATCAAGGCGATCGGCTATGAAGCATACAGTCCCATCCAGATGATAGACGAAATGAAGGCGCAATCCGCCGGTCTCCGCCAGATCCTGGGCGGCATCGGCGCCATGGCGCTGCTCATCGCGGCCATCGGCATCACGAATACGATGTACATGTCCATCTACGAGCGCACGCGTGAAATCGGCATCATCAAGGTCATCGGGGCACGCCTCGGGGACATCCGCCGCCTGTTCATGGTGGAAGCCGCCTGGATTGGCATTTTCGGGGGAATCACGGGGGTGCTGTTCAGTATGGGCGCCTCCCTCTTCCTGAATAACTCCAACATCAACATCATGGGGGGCAACCAGATGTGGGGACCGGACGGCGTCACACGGCTGCCGATCTCCTATATTCCCCTCTGGCTGGCGGCGGCGGCTTTCGGTTTTGCGATTGCGGCGGCCCTGATAGCCGGATTCTTTCCGGCCCGGCGTGCCATGCGGCTGAGCGTCATGAAGGCACTGCGCCAGGACTAAGGCACTGCGGCAGAACGAAGGTGTTTCTACAGGACCATTTACTTCCGGCGCCTTACGCCATTTGGTTGTATATGGCCGCAAGATCCGCCTCGGAAGGCAATCGCAAGGTATTCGGCAAGTTGAGGGCTCTCGACGCAATCGCTGCGAAATCCGCTTTTTCCTGTTCCGAAAGGGTTTCGCGTTCCCCGAGCAAATCCGAAAGGGTTCTTGCAAGTGCCTGAAGATCGGAAAAACCCATTGCATCAAGCGCATCCTGAACCTGCTTCGGGTGGGTTTCCGCGACGAAAGCGAGGTAGGCGGGCATCAGAAGGCCATTGGCACGACCATGATCGATATCCTTGAAATAGGTCAGAGAATACCCCATGGCGTGAAGGGCCGTTGTGCCGGTATGGGCAATGACCATCCCCGCGAGCATGGAGGCATACATCAGGCGATCCCGGCTCTCGGGACCGGGATGATGGTCGAGGGCCCGCAGTTCGGTTCCCAGAATGCCCAGAGCCTCCCGTGCCAGAATATCCGTCATGGGCGTCGAACGATTCGACATCAGGCCTTCCAATGCATGGGACAGCGCATCAACAGCCGTATGGATGGTGACATGCCGGGGCAGATTGTCCGTATAGGACGGATCCAGATAGGCAAGCCGGGGGAAAAGGGACGGAGAGGACAGATTCCTTTTGGAATGGACCTTGTTGTCTGTCAGGATCGCATAGGGCGTCACCTCGCTGCCCGTGCCGGAAGTCGTGGGAATCGCGACAATCGGGAGGGGTGCGTTCTTCCAGGAACCCTTGAACAGCGCAGTATCATCGACCTCATTGACGGTAGCCACTGCAATGGCTTTTGCGGCATCCAAGGGAGAACCGCCGCCGATGCCGACTACGAAATCAACACATTCATCCGAAGCAATCAAGGCGGCTGTCCGAATCGTGGCAATGGATGGGTTGGGTTCCACCTGGTCGAACAAAATCCAGGAAATATCCATCCCCGAAAACGCCGTGGTCAGGTCGTCAAGCGCGCCGCAGTCCTTCGCGGAGCGGCGCCCGGTGACGATCAGCGCTTTTTTTCCCAGACCGCTCATCAGAGCCGATTCAT
>JAIFNI010000285.1 GCA_020047785.1 Clostridia bacterium | reverse complement strand
CAACTGGCGGGAAAAACAAAAGGTTCTGAAACTGACTTTCGATACCTTGCAGACCGTGCCGATTGTCACATCGTCCATTCCGTATGGTTCCGTGACAAGGAAGGCGGACGGCTGCGAATATCCCATGGGAGAATGGGTGGACATTTCTTCGGATGAGTTCGGGATATCCCTTTTGTCGGACAGTGTGTTCGCGTATGATGTCCAGGGCGGGGTGGGAGAAGTGCAAGAGGCGAATGTTGATGAATCCTTGAAGGAGACTACCCAAACCGGAAGATCGAATGGTGCGACTGTCGGGCTGACCCTTCTGCGAAGCGCCATTTTTGGAGATCTGCGCATAGAACCCATCGATCTGGATCTGGATTACGATGTGCTCGGACAAGGCATTTCCGAAGGGAAATGGCGGATGGTTCTGCATGAAGGCAGCTGGCGGGACGCAAAAACTCCCCAACTCGCCATGCAGTTCAATAATCCCCCGGTTGTCGTCGTGGAAGCCAATCATGCGGGAACACGGCCACAGGAAGTTTCTTTCATTCAGATGAAAAGCGATTCGACCATCCTGACAACGGCGAAAGCCTCGGAAGAAGGGGATGGCCTGGTTCTCCGGATGTTCGAGTATGCCGGCAACGATGACATGGTTCAGGTAACGGCGAATTGCATCGGGTCCACTTTCGAGGCGCAAGTGTCCACGTATGAAATCAAGACGCTGCTTGTTGATAAAACGGGTTGTGCCAAGGAAACGAATATGCTGGAGAAGTGATGATTCAGGACTGCAACTGACCAAAGACGTGACAGACCTGCATCATGATGGACACGATGTTGGCATAGGGGTCCGGAGAGGAGCTGCCTCATGGATTTTACGCCCAAGCAACGGATGCTGAATGCATACAGGGGATTATTCTCAGACCGCCCCCCTGTTGCGCCGGAATTCTGGTACCTGTTTCCCGCGAAGGTGCTGGGCGTCAGCATGGTGGAATTCGAACGGGAAGTTCCCTTCTGGCAGGCGCTTCAGACAACTTTCCTGAAGTACGGAACGGAAGGGTGGGGTGCGGCCTTCCCGGATGTCATCCATCCGGATGTCGAGAAACAGTCTCGATTTCTGAAAACAACGGAAACCCGGTACCGGGAAAGCATCATCCATCGGTACAAGGGGAAAATACTGGAATCCTCACAAATCTATGACATGCAGGAACCCTCCTGGGTGGAAAAGCATCTTGTGGAGGACATGGCGGATTTGCCGATCTGCATGGACATGCTGCTGGATCCGGCCGTTGAACTTGATTTCACGCGTGTCAACAAGGCACATGCCGCCGTGGGAGAGGATTATCTGCTTGAAATGTGGATGGGGAATCCGTTCTTCGATTTTTTCGGGAGCATGATGGGATTCGAGAAGGCCGTGGACTATTTTATTACAGAATCTGTAGAGAAACTCGAGGCTGACAGGGAGCGGTATATCAACCATCAGAAACGGTTCATCCGAAAAGTTTGCGAGAACACCCCCTTCGAATCGTTTGCCATCGGCTGCTCCTATTCCTGCAATTCACTGCTGGGTCCCAATCTGTGGCGGCAGTGGGACAAACCTTACATAAAGGCGATGGCCGATGAGATTCATGCGCATGGCAAGCTTCTGCATGTTCATTTTCACGGGAGAGCCATGGAGACCGTGGCGGATTTTGCCGAAATCGGCATTGATTGCGTTTGCCCTTTTGAACGCAGTCCCGGCGGAGATGTCGATGGACTTGCGGGTTTGAAACAGGTGCGAACCTTGTTGGATGACAAAGTGACCATGAATGGCAATGTCCATACCGTCGAAACGCTTATCAGGGGCACCCCGGAAGACGCAAGAAATGAAGTCCGCCAAATCAGGAATGCCTTTGCCGGTTCTGCGAGATTCATCATCGGGACGGGCGACCAGGTGGGCCGGGAAACGCCCGAAGACAACATCTGGGCCATGATTGACGAGGCGAAGCGATAAGGTTCATGAGCCTCCTGTAAATGGAGAGAAAATAGGGGAAAGCATGACGCCAAAAGAAAGAGTGATTGCTGCCTTCAAGTTGGAAATACCGGACAAGGTTCCGACGATGGAGATTGATTTCCAACTGCATCGCGAGCTTCTCGGGAGAAGCCTGATTTTGGGGAAGGACCTTGCCGACCTTCGGGGAAAAGACAAAGAACGTGCGCTTCGGCAGAATGCCGAAATTTACGTGGAAACGGCGAACACGTTGGACTATTCAGCCATAACCATTCATCCGCCGGCCATTGAATGCAGTCCGGGATATATTCCGCCGTGGAGCTATCCGGACATGGAAGACGAGTTATCGGTTATCCGCATGGTGCACAAAATGGCTGGAGACAAGTTTCTGGTTGCAATGGGAATTGACGGCACATACTCGATTCCCGACGGGAAGGAGTACCTGGAGTTTGTATACAGCCTTCAGGACAACCCGGAGGAAAAGAAGGCGGAAGCACTGAAGCGTGTGGACTGGGCCGTCGAAATCATGAAAAGGATGATTGCAGCCGGCGCTTCCATCATGTACAACTGTTCCGATTATTGCTTCAACAAAGGCCCGTTCCTTTCTCCTCCGATGTTTGAAGAATTTGTTCATCCGTATCTGAAAAGGCAAACAGATGCATTGAAAGCGGAAGGTGCCTATGTGATCAAGCATACTGACGGAAATATCCTGCCGATTCTTGAAATGCTGGTGGATGCCGGTCCTCATGCCATCCAATCGATTGATCCGATTGCCGGGGTGGATATCAGGGAAGTCAAAGAAAGATATGGAAAACGGATATGTTTGATGGGAAATGTAAATACCATCCATCTGCAGATGGGTTCGAAATCGGAAATCGTTCAAAGTGCTGAGTATTCGCTGCAATCAGGCATGCCCGGGGGAGGATACATCTTCTCCAGCTGCAATTCCATCTTTGAAGGCGTACCGCTGGACAACTATCTTATGATGCTCGGTGCAAGGGAAAGGATGGGAGATTATGAATCGCGGCTTCCGAATGGAGGATTAGCATAGTGACACACAGGGAGCGGGTTGTGAATGCATTTCTGCATAAAGAGGGCGACCGTGTTCCAAAGGGAGAACCCTGGATTGCGGGAAGTCTTGCCAATAAACTACTCGGTCAAGCCTATCCGCTGGATTATCAGCACTTTGTGCGGGACCGGGAAATTAGAAGTTTTTTGAACATGGACCTGATCAATCTGGGCGATTGGCCTTCCGAAGAAATCGGCATGGACAGCAATGGAAACCGAAAATATCGAAGCCTTTATGGGTATGAGTTCATTGACAATGGGAAAAGCAAACATATCACGAAACCGCCGGTCGATGACATCGATCATGCGGACAAATACAGGATACCTGATATCGGAAAGGTTTCCGGAAAAATCATCTCGGACTTCAAAAAGAATACCGACTTGTTTGTCATGGGACAGATCGGCGGTCCGGTCAGTATGCTGGACGAGATGTTTCCCATGGAAGACTACCTTGTGTACTGTCTTACAAACACAAAGGAAATGAAGTCGATCACGGAAAAAGTGATGGAATTCGAGCTGCAGAAAGCCAAGCTGTTCATCGATTGCGGAGCGGATGCCATTTTTTTTGCGGATGACATCGCTTTCAACGCAGGTGCGTTTCTGCCGCCGCATATCATGAAAGAAATTGTCTATCCCTTCTACAAGCGGACTGTGGCGGAAATCAAGAAGCACAGCCCGGTTCCGGTCATTTTTCATTCAGACGGCGACCTCAACGAGGTCATGAACCATATTGTGGAGGCTGGTTTTGACGGAATCCAATCACTCCAGCCGTCGGCCGGCATGGATATCACTCAAATCAAGAAAGAATATGGAGATGTTCTTTGCCTGATGGGGAATATCGATCTGGATTATGTGATGACATTTGCCACACCCGCAGAAGTGGTGGATATTGTAAATAGAACCATTGACATTGCCGCTCCTGGCGGAGGATTCATTCTCAGTACCTGTAACAGCCTTGTGGATGCGATTCCACCGGAAAATGCAATCGCCATGTATCGAACAGTTTTTCCGGGATAAATGGGACTAAGGCAGCAAGCCCATGATTGACGAAGCGAGGCTAAATCGGTCATGATTGATATGGCGAAGTGGTAATCGGGGGATTCGGTTTCTGCATTGCACGGGACGGGGGCAGTTCATGCGGTTCAAGGGAAAATGGAAGACCCGGCGTTATCTCAGAAGCATCATCCTGTTGATGACCACCTCGGTCCTGGCGCTCCTCATTGTGTTTTCCACGGCGATTTACCTGAATGTCGAGAAGGCCGTCATGCAGAATGAGGAAAGGGTCAACCGCAAACTCCTCCTGCAGGTCAAGTACAATATTGACCAGATGCAGGAGATGATCGATACGCTATGCCTCTCCGTCTATCTGAATGCGGATGCCATGTCGCTGATGTATGGCAGCAGCTCGGAGTATGAGGACCTCACGATTAAAATCAACAGGCTTCGCACCATGTACCTCGATATGAATCCCTATGTTCATTCCGTCGCCATCCTCAACAAAAACAACAAACGATATTCCACCAGCAACAATGGACTTCTGTTTGATGATACGGCACTGAACAGCTTCATCAGGGAACAGAAGGGTCAACTGCCAAAAATCAGACCAGTCATGCGGGAGATTGAAGAGACAACACCTGGCTACACCGTGCCCGTCAAACGGAGAGTCTTCACCTATTTTCTGTATGATTCGCTGGACAGGGACAATATGCCGGAAGGAGCCGTCGTCGTCAACATCAAGAGCGAATGGCTGCTGGAGAGCATCATGGCGCTCAATGCCACGGATGGGCAGATGGATGACAGGCTTTTTCTGGTTGATTCCAACACGCAGCTTATCCCCGCAGGCAAGGACGAGTCGGATATTCAGGAATCCGTTCTTGCCGAATATTTGGCGAAGGGGGCGGGAAACACCCTGGGAGAGAGTGAAACCGGGGCTTTCCGCATGAAGGCAAAGAACAGGGAATACCTGGTGTCCTATGTGCTGTCCAAGAAATCCGGCTGGGTCATTCTGAAGACCCAACCGACGCTTGAAGTGTATTCCTACATCAACAAGCTGAAAACCAGCATCCTTTTCATCTCGTTGCTCTTCCTCTCACTCACCGTACTGGTTTCCGTCACGGTTTCCAGCAGAATCTACCGCCCGATCCGGAACCTGCTCGAGGAAATGACGGAACGAAGCCCACGCGGCATGGAAGAAGCCGCGCCGGTTGATGAATTCTCCTATATCCGATCCGTACTCATCCATTCTTCCGACCTTGTTTCGAGCTATATGGCGGAGCGGTCCACCAACCGCTTCATCATGAAAACGTACTTTCTCCGCAAACTGCTGGTGGACAGCATGGCCATCGGGCAGGAGGAGTTCGTCAAGGCAAAAGAGGAATACGGAATTTCCCTTCAGCCGGATCAGCCCATACGGACAGCCATCCTGCGGATCGACTGCGTCGGGCGGGGAGCCAATGTTCTGAGCCCATCGGACATGGAACTCGCGCGAACCATCATGATGAAATTCATCATGGAAGTCTTCACGGGGAAATGCCCGTTTGAAATGGCGGAGATCAATGAGGATGTCATTCTGCTGATTGGCTGCGACGGGCTTCAGACCGATCAGCTGGAGAACATGCTTCGGGAAGCGCAAAGGCAGGTGGCTGACCATTGCAGCGAAACTTTTTCAGTGACGGTCAGCGATCCGGCAGCCGTGCTCGGGGAGATTTCTCGTCAGTACAATCTGGCGCTGGGCAATTCGATGTATGGCTACGTTTTCGGAACCCAATGTCTGATTCGTCCACAGGATGTGTCGGTGAACAACGCCTGCAGGTTCCGATCCTTCTCCACCACGCTGGAACGGAAACTTGGCGAGGAAATCAAAGGGGGGAACCTGGAGAGCACGGAGGAAGTGCTGGCAAAAATCCTGGAAGAGATCAAGGGGCTCAGCTACAAGAACATGGTCCTTTCCGTCATGCACCTGGTGAACGTGATCAGCGATGCCGTCGAAGAAATCAACCATACCCGCCTCGAGACGGTCTTTACGGACTACAATGCCTTTCAGAACATTCTGGAAGCATCCACCATCACAGATCTGCATGAGGAATGCATGACGATCTTCAAGCAGATCATGAACCGGCCGACGGATCTGGAGCGGGAGAAGAAAAGCATTCTGGCCGATGCCGTCAAGGAAATCATTCAGGCCAATTACGGGGATTCATCGCTGTGCCTGCAGCAGATAGCCGGCGTCATCCGCATGTCTTCCGTATATGTCGGCAAAGTGTTCAAGATGCATACCGGGTTGTCGGTCGCGGAGTACATCAATGAAATCCGTTTGAACAAAGCCGCCGAGATGCTGCAGGAAACAACGGCCGGCATCGGGGAAATATGCACGAGAATCGGCATGGAGAATGAAAGCTACTTCTACAAGCTATTCAAGAAAAAATACGGTTCGACGCCAAAGGAATTCATGCTGAAGCGTGTAATTCACTCAAAAAGGAACACGATTTCACCCGGTGTGTTATAGAAAATGCACAAAACTTTAAAAAGTACAATGCAAAATGCACAAGAAATATGGATTTTGCACTGGCTGTTTAGGCATATTGGCATACAATCATGGTAACGCATTCAGAAGGAGTGACACCATGCAGCCAATACGCCGAAGATATTCCCTCACCAACAACTTCACCCTGCTCCTGATGGGCGCACCGGCCCTGCTGCTGCTGCTTGTCTTCAATTATCTGCCGATGATGGGCATCGTGATTGCATTCAAGGACTTTCATTTCGACAAGGGCATCTGGGGAAGCGATTGGGTGGGTCTGAAAAATTTCGAATTCTTCTTCACGTCCGACAATGCCTGGCGGGTTACCCGCAACACACTTCTGCTCAACGCGGCCTTCATCGTTACAGGCACGTCGCTTACCGTGATCCTCGCGCTCATGCTTTTCGAGCTGGGTCAGCGGGCGGTAAAATTGTATCAGACCATCCTGTTTTTTCCGTATTTCCTTTCCTGGGTCGTCGTCAGCTACTCCGTCTATGCTTTGCTGAGTGGCGATTACGGCGCGGTCAACGGACTGCTGGGTCATTTCGGCATAGAGCCGGTTCTTTGGTATTCGGAGCCCAAATACTGGGTCGGCATCCTGATCTTCGCGAATTTCTGGAAATTCGGTGGCTATTACATGCTGCTTTTCTATACCAACCTCATGGGAATCGACACCAGTTTATATGAAGCGGCCGCCATTGATGGCGCGAGCAAGCTCCAGCAAGTCAGGCACATCTCCATTCCCATGCTGACGCCGCTTATCATCATGCTGACACTGCTGAGTATCGGGCGCATCTTCTACTCGGATTTCGGCATGTTCTATTTCCTTCCCAAGGACTCCGGCGCGCTGTATCCGGTCACGGATGTCATTGACACCTATGTGTACCGAGCCTTGCGCAATACGGGGGAAATCGGCATGGCTGCCGCTTCGGGTTTCTACCAGTCGGTGGTTGGGTTCGTGCTGATTTTTGCATCCAACCTCCTGGTGAAGAAGACAAATCCCGAGAATGCGATATTTTAGGATCACCACGGTGAGCCTGAACTGTTCAGGAAAGACCCGCAGTGAGATTGTGCAATACAATCAATACCCGCGACAAGAATCAGCCATTTAAAGGAGAACCACGATGACACTGCACAAAACAAGAATCAATCCTGCGCATATCGTGCTGCATGTTGCCTTCCTCATCTTGTGTGTGGCCTTTATCATCCCTCTTCTCTACATCGTGTCCATCTCCTTCACCTCGGACATTGAAATTGCCAACAACGGGTACCTGCTGTTTCCCAAAAAGATCACAACGATGGCCTATTCATACATGTTCAGGACACCGGTCCAGCTGGTGCGTTCCTATGGGGTTTCCGGACTGGTCACAGTCGGGGGAACAATGCTGAGTCTGTTCTTCACCACTTTGCTTTCATATACGCTGGCCCGGCAGGACTACAAGTTCCGCCGTCCCGTCTCCTTCTTCGTCTTCTTCACCATGCTGTTCAACGGCGGACTTGTGCCCACCTATATCCTGATGACCCGGTACCTGCACCTGAAAAACAATCTGCTGGTGCTCATCCTTCCCTATCTGGTCAATGCCTGGTTTGTCCTGCTGATGCGCAGTTTCATATCCACACTGCCCCTGTCCCTGGTGGAATCGGCGAAAATCGATGGCGCGGGAGAATGGCGAACCTTTTTCTCCATTATTCTTCCACTGGCAAAACCCGCTCTGGCGGCCGTTGGCCTGATGATCGCCTTCAACTACTGGAACGACTGGTGGCTCAGCCTCCTGTACATCGATGAAGACAAGCTCATACCCCTGCAGTATCTGCTGTACCGGACCATGAGCAACATCATGTACCTGACGCAACAGCTTTCCACTAGTGTGAGTGTGAACATCAAGGATATACCCACGGAATCGGCGCGCATGGCGATGTGCATTCTTGCTGCCGGGCCCATGCTCATCGTATTTCCCTTCTTTCAGAAACACTTCGTCCGAGGCATCACGGTGGGAGCCATCAAGGGCTGATTGATGCGAACCGGGTCTGATTTAGGCAATCTGCCATACATCTGTCCTGTGGAAAATGGCTTATAGGAACAGTCTGCCATCCAGCTGTCCTGTGGAAAACGGCTTATATGGGAAACCATTGGCAACTAAATATTACAAGGAGGAACCCCAATGTCAAAGTCAAAACGTCTCAGAATGACATCTTTGTTTATCCTGCTTGCCCTCGTCGTTGGCATGTTCGCCGGCTGCGGAACAGCCGCACCAGCCGCCTCCACTTCTCCCTCCGAATCGGTCGCCGCTTCGGAATCCGCATCCGTGGCACCCGAATCTTCGGCCGCGGAAGCCACACCGGAAAAACTTGAACCGGTGGAGCTGCTTCAGTATATCGTGGGCTCGGAACAGCCGGACATTCAGACCGTCGTTGACGCCATGAATGTCATCCTGAAGGAAAAAATCAATGCCACCCTGAATCTCAAACTCATTGACTGGGGAAGCTACGACCAGAAGATGAAGGTTATCATCGCCGCCGCGGAACCTTTTGATATCTGTTTCACGGCACCCTGGATCAACAATTACTACGACAATGTCAACAAAGGTGCGTTTCTTCCCATGGACGATCTGATGCTCAAGTACGCGCCGAACGCCACCAAGGCCATCCCGCAATCCTACTGGGATGCCACGAAAGTCAACGGAAAGATTTATGGCTTCCTGAACTACCAGATATTTGCAAGAACCGATGCCATCGCAATTCGCAACGATGTGGCCAAGGAACTCGGGTTTGATCCGACAAGCGTAAAGACGCTCCGGGACCTGGAACCTTTCCTGCAGGCCGTCACCGACAAGAAGAAAGACATGATGACCATCAACATAGCTGGCAGCGGTGGGTTCAATGTGTGGTACGAACGTACGTTCAACACGGAAACCATCATCAGTCAGGATGTGCCCGGTGCCATCCAAATGGATGACATGAATGCCAAGGTTGTCAACCAGTTCGCTTCACCTGAATACAAGGAAATGTTCCAAATCGTCCGCGACTGGTACCAGAAGGGCTTCTTCCCCAAGGATATCGCCACGGTCACGGATACCACGGGCAATCGTCGTGCCGGCAAGTATGCCGTCGAGACGGAAGGCACCTTCAAGCCCGGTGGACTTGCCGAGTTGGCTTCCATGATGAACCTGACGACGGGTGATTTCACGGAAGTGCTCATGTCCAAGACGTATGCCTCCACCAGCGGCATCATCGCCACAATGCATGCCATCAGCAAGAACACAGCCAACCCGGAACGCGCCATGATGTACCTGGAATTGATCAACACGGACAAGGACCTGTATAACACCATGTGCTTCGGTGTGAAGGACAAACACTACACCGTGGATGCGGACGGATATGTGGAGGCCATTCAGAACGGCGGATGGAATCCCATCACGGATTGGGAATATGGCAACCAGTTCAATGCGCTGTACCGCAAGGGCAATGAAAAGGGCAACTGGGACAAGACGGTCGAACTGAACCAGAGTGCGGTCATGTCTCCCATCATTGGCTTCGCATTTGACCCGACACCGGTCAAGACTGAAATCGCCCAGTGCCAGGCCGTATCGAAAGAGTACATGCCGTTGCTCGGATGTGGCTCCGCCGACCTGGACACGAAACTGCCCGAATTCCTCGATAAGCTGAACAAAGCCGGCAGTGAAACCATTGTGGCAGAGATCCAGAAACAGATCGATGCCTGGAAAGCGACCAAGTAAAAAAGAACTGAAGTCTGAAATCTGAAATCAGAACCCGGAAACGGAACTTTGAGTTGGGTTCGAAAAACATATGAAAGCGGGAGGGTGCACGGAACTGTGTCGTGCACCCTCTTTTTCATGTTTTGCAGGGTGTCAGGTCCATCACGGATTTTCGTTCCATAATCTGGTCACTGGCAACGATGACGCTTTCAACCTTTTTACCTGCGATCTTTTCCAGCAGCATATCGGCAGCGATCTGCCCCATGCGCAGCTTGTCAAATCCAATCGTTGTCAAAGGCGGATCCACATAGCGGCTCAGCAGGATGTCATCAATGCTGATGAAGGATAAATCTTCGGGCACGGACATCCCGCGCGTTTTCAGTTCGTTCATGGCGTCAATAGCATGGATGTCGCCGACAAAACAGATGGCCGTAGGTTTCTCCTTGCAGGCAAGGATGTTGTCGAGGCAGTCGATGGTCCCCTGTTTGTCGTTCGCATTTTTCTGGATCCAGGCGGGCTGAATGGACAGATTGCTTTCCGCCAAGGCGTTCTGGTACCCGGTCAGACACTGGAGGTAGTAGCTCGGAAGCCAATCGGAACCGCAGAATGCGATGCGGGTATGACCATGGGCGATCAGGTGATTCACCGCCACATAGATGGACTTTTCACTGTCCACGCTGACATGGGTATGGGTCCGATCCGGTTTGTGGATATCGATCATGACAAATGGGATGCCCAGATTGTCAATCTCGGAAAGCAGGGAGGGTTCCATATCCTGCAGCAGGATGGCGCCGTCCGCATCCCGCTGCAGCAGGATTCTTGGAAGCATGTCGCCGTCTCCGGATGTCTTGAGGTGCGTGAAAACCACATTGTAGTCAGCTTCCGAGAGCCTTTCCGTAAGGCCCCGGGATATTTCGTAGTAATATAGATCCGAGAAGGGCGAAGCACTCGAAGGATAGATGAGCGCGATATTGAAGCTTTTTTTCAGGGACAGCTTCCTGGATGAGGCGTTTGGATGGAATCCTGTGGCCTTGATGACTTCCCGCACCTTTTCCCGTGTGGCGTCACTGATGCCGTCTTTGCCGTTCAGCACAAAGGACACTGCGGTCGGAGAAACTCCGGCCATTTTTGCGATATCATCGATTGTCAGTCTTTTCGTGCTGATGCTCATTCTGTAGCCTCTTTTTCTGCGAATCATTTCGGCAGGTTTTTCTGGCAACGCATGGGTCGTCTGTGCCGGCAAGCTGAAGCCGAAACGATCTCCGGCAGGGTTAAGAATTTGACACCTCCTATTCTATACCTCATTGATGCATGGATTCAACTAAAGTCGGATAATTCGCTTAATCGACCTTCCCATCATCAGGGATTTGCCTTGTGATCTTTATGAATTCAAGGATTTCTTGACATCATGAACTTCGATATATACACTTGACTAAAGCGTATTAGAATGATCGTGTTTGAGTAACAGGATTTTTGTTCCGACAAGGTGGCACCGGATGATAGGTTTTCATGAAATCACACCGACTTTTTATTTCAGGAAAGATCAGGACTCCTTGCAGCAGCTGGTTCGGGTGTTTCTTCGCAATGAGGGAAGCAGCACGGATGCTGTGCTGAGAATCAGCATGCAGGGGCGGGCTGTCTGGTGGAAATCCTTCGAGGTGCCCCCCGGCATTTCGCTGCACGATGTCCTGATCCCTGAAATCACACAGGCTTGTAAGGCGGAATTTTCCCTGATCAATCGGGGAATAAGCTGCGACAGTCGGGAAGTTCAACTGGAAGTGCAGCGTAAATGGACGGTTCATGTGGTGCAGACCTCGCATCACGATCCCGGTTATACGGATTTGCCTTCCCTTGTCCTGCGGCAGCATGACGGATTTCTGAATGAAGCCATTGATCTTGCGGAAGCGACGTCTTCTTATCCGGAAGATGCGCAGTTCCGCATGGTCATTGAACAGGCGTGGTCCATCGACCATTTGCTGAAGCACATGCCGGAAGACCGCAAGAATAAAATCGTTTCTCTGATGTGCGCCGGACGTTTTGAGCTGACAGCCCTTTTCGGCAACATGACCTCCGAAATCTGTGGCCATGAAACCCTGATGCGGGCCTTATACCCTGCATTCGGCATCAAGCGGAAATACGGTGTCCCCATTGTATCCGCCGAACACAATGACATCACCGGCATCAGTTGGGGGTTGTCCCGCGTTTTGACGGATGCGGGCGTGAAGATCTTCTGTCCGGGGATTCCTTTGTACTACAACTGGGGCACGGCAGGGATGCCTTCTTTCTGGGATCAGGAAAGAATCTTTGGGCGGGAAGGACCTGGCGCATTCTGGTGGGAAGCCCCATCCGGGAAGCGGCTGCTGTTCTGGTGCAACAACTCCGGCTGCGGCGGGTCAACCTGGCGAACACTGCCGGATTTGGAAGACGCACTGAAGCGTATTTCAGATCAGGGGTACCCATGGGATGTCCTTCGTTGGCCGGTTGGAGGCGGGAATCGGGACAATTCCCCCTATATCGCCGGTTATGCGGACACCATCAGGAACTGGAATGAGCAGTGGGTTTTCCCACATCTGGTCTGCAGTACAAATGCTCGGTTTTATGGTGATTTTATTTGTCAGGATTTGTCGAACCTGCCTGTATGGCGTGGGGAACTGCCGGGACAGGATTATCCTTCGGGCGCCACCTCGACGGCAGCGCCGCTGGCGGCAAACCGTACCGCGCATCAGATCCTGGTTTCCGCGGAAAAGCTCTCCGTACCGGCGGAGAGTCACGCGGCAAGGCGATACCCGGCAGAAATCCTTTCGGAAGCATGCGAAGAAATTCTCTGGCATGACGAACATGCATGGGGGTATCATTTTCCATGTGGTCCCGCCATGCGGGCCTCCCGGCATGAAAAGGCCCTGCATGCTTATCGGGCGGAAGCGCTGGCTCAAGGTGTTCTGGATAAGGCAATGGCATCGCTGGCTGATCGCATGCAGCTTGGAGAAGGCTTCCATCTTGTCGTGTTCAATTCGACTTCATGGCCCCGCACCGCACCGGTGCAGGCCCCTCTGCGAGAAATGGACAACAGCGGCAGCGAAATGCGTGCTGTTTCGGCTGAAAAGGATCCGCGCGGGGTGGGTTTTCTCAAAGGATATGTTCTGGGAGACCGTTTTCATACGATTTTGCCATCATCCTTCCTGGATGGCGGATTTGCTTTGCAGGATACGGTTACGGGAGAGGATGTTCCCTATCGAATCAGGGAGATTGGTTCTCCCATGGACCCGGTGCCTTATTCGGAAGAACGGCTGGGAATCGGTTCCGGTACGAAGCGTTACGGGTTTTTCGAGGTACCGCTGGGATTGAAACGCGACGTGTGCTTCGTTGCGCAGGATGTTCCGGAGATGGGATGGAAAGCCTATCGGCTGGTTTCTTCAGAAAACAGCACATGCCTTTCGGCATTGGCGGATGATTTGGCAAACGCGCCGTTCGAGGAATTGGCCTCCGAAACGATTCATAACCAGGGCGGGTGCATTGGGAACGACCATTACCAGGTAACGGTCGATGCCCGTGGGGTTCTTTCAAGTATCCTTGACAGGCAGGCAAACCGGGAACTGATCGACGGTTCGCAGACCCATGGTCTTTTTTCCCTGCTGGTCCGACAGGGCAATTCCCCGGAAATCGTGGGAGAAGAATGCCTGGGTATTTCTGTGGATAACGGGCCTGTTTTTTCGGAAATCATCATTCGGTCGCGCGCATTCGGGCACCCTGAAATCGAAAAGAAAATCACCCTGTACGAGGGAATCAAACAGATTCATTTTGCCATAAAGGTGTTGAAGGACTCGACCCCCTTGTTGAATGCACACATTGCCTTTCCTTTTGCCGCAGAAAAACCAGAATTCCGGTATGAAGGATGCCTCGCTGTGATGACCCCCGTGAAGGACTACCTGCCGGGATCTTTTTCCGATACCATCGCCGTGCAGAATTGGGTGAAAATGAAGGATGGAGATTTCAACATCCTGTGGAGCAGTCTTGACGCCCCGATTGCAGGCTTCGGAAGATTGTGGCCCGGATATGTATCCCCCGCTCATCGAGCCGTGATGGATGAATGCATCCTCCATCTTCCGCAAAAGGAAACCGACTTCGATACGGGCCACATTTACTCCCAGGTTTTCAACAATAATTTTGGAACGAATTTCTCCGTTTCACAACACGGTGAGACACTCTTCCGATATGTCCTGTCAACGGAATCCGGGGAAGTTTCGGATGCGGACGCCGCCAGGTTCGGTTGGCAGGCGATCACCCCGCTGAATCAGATTCTGACGGATCGTGCCTGGCCGGTTGTTGGAGGAGGAATTCCCAATGGATCCATCACCGATATCGGTCTTGTCTTGTCTGGCAGTTTTGTGAAGACAGACAATGACAAAATCGCCATCCTGACCTGCAAAAAAGCGGAAGATGGGAACGGTACGATCCTGCGTCTGTGGAATCTTACCAGTGCAACCGAAAGAGCAAAAGTGATTTTTCCGCTAACCGGAACCATTGAAGCCATGCGCACAAACCTGTGCGAGGAAAACACGGGAGACAAGGTTTCCTGTTTCGGCAATACAATGGACGTGGAAATCGGGGCTGAAGATATCATTACCATTCGTGTTTCTGGCATGTAAATGGCTCGCACATGCCACATCTCTGAAATATTGGCGGGCAGATTACCATATGTCTGCTTGTAAATCAGGAGGATGCATGTCTGAGATTGTGGAAATGACAAAGTGGAAAGTGCGATTTTTCTCCATTTGGACCGGTCAGGCTTTTTCACTGTTCGGCAGTTCTCTGGTCAGCTTTTCCCTTGTCTGGTGGCTTACGCAAAAAACCGGATCAACCACCATTCTGGCCATCGGCACACTGGTAACCATTCTGCCCCCCATCGTCCTGGGACCCTTTGCAGGAACACTGGTGGATCGCTGGAGCCGCAGGGCCGTGATGATCATCGCCGATACCATCATAGCCCTGATCACATTGGGATTGATGATTCTATTCGGTTTGGGACTTGTCGAGCCCTGGCATCTGTTTGTCGTGATGTTCCTGCGTTCATTGGGCGGTGCCTTTCATTCACCGGCCATGATGGCGGCCACAACGCTCATGGTTCCAAAAGAACAGTTGACTCGGGTTGGAGGAATGAATCAGACCCTGGGAGGGTTGGTGCGTGTCGTGGCACCTCCGGCCGGCGCATTTCTGATCGGCCTCCTGCCGATGCACTGGGTGCTGTCTGTAGACATTCTGACGGCTGTTCTCGCTGTCCTGCCGCTTTTGTTCGTTGACATTCCGCATCCCGTGCGGATTGCGACAGACGATGAAAAACCGTCGGTGCTTCGCGAGATGGTTGCAGGACTTCATTTTGTCTGGTCCTGGCGGGCATTGTTCTTCATCGTTTCCTCCTGTACACTGGCAAATGTCTTTCTGGGTCCTGCAAGCTCCTTCATGCCATTGCTGATTACGCAGGACTTTGGCGGAGGTGCCCTGCAGCTGGGTTATGTCAGTTCGGCATCAGGAATCGGCGTCATCGTCGGAGGGTTTGTGATGAGCCTGTGGGGCGGGTTCAGGCGGAGACTCATCACCAGTGCCACCGGGTGGATCGGAATCGGGATTGGGTATGTAGCCATCGCTTTCGTCCCGGGAGCGGCTTTCTATGGATTTCTCGGGCTTATGTTTTTCATCGGATTCATGACGCCGGTGGGCTGCGCGCCTCTGGATGCCTTCTATCAATCCTGTATTCCGCCGGACAAACAAGGCCGTGTCTTTTCCGTACTGGCCAGCATCGACGGGGCAACCATGCCTTTGGGCCTTGTCATTGCGGGTGTATTGGGAGGGGTCGTCCCCCTGCGGGTCTGGTATTTCCTTGTGGGTGCATCCCATGCCTTGCTGGGCATATCCTGGATGTTCCTTCGCTTTATCCGTCATGCCGAGGATCACCCGCCGAGGGGTGCCGTTGCTGGTTTCTCGGTGGAAACAAGTCTTGAACAAATGAAGGACGAATCATGACCAAAGGGAGGACATCTCATGAATCCAATCATGGAAACGAGTCTGCATGGCACTTGGACCTTCACTCCTGAAAACGGGATAACCACCGACATCCAGGTTCCCGGCGGAGGCTGGCTGAAGCAGGACTTCGACTGCGAGGCGGGAACCTATGAAACCATTATTGCCATTCCAGATTCAGGCAGACCTCAGGCAGTGCGGCTGGAATTAGGCGCTGTAAATCATATCGCTGAGTATTCACTTTGCGGGCTTGATGAGGATGTGTTCGTGAAGATTCACGAGGAGGTGACGGCCTTTACTCCTCAAGTCGTGGATCTGACGCCTCATGTACTGCCGGGAAAAACCTATCGGCTCCGTATTTTCGTGCGTGCCTACCAGGACGGCCATCCTGTCGCGCCGCACTGGGCGGAATGGAACGAATGCATTGCGCGCGGCATTTTCCGGGATGCCTTCATCAGGGTGTATCCGGACGTTTTCATCAGCGACGCGTTCGTGAAGCCTTCCGTGAAGGACAACAGTCTGATGTGCGAGGTCTGCGTAACCAATGCTTCCAATCGGGATCGTTTTGTCATGATTTCCGGGAAACTGAAAAGCTGCGGTGACAGTTCTTTTTCATATCCGGAAATTCAGGATATGAAAATGCTTGTGAAAGCCGGCGATATTTCGACTGTCTCTGTCGGGCCTATAGCGTGGCAGGCTGGCCATGACAGCTATTGGTGGCCGAATGTGCCCTATCGGGAGGGGTACCGGACGGTGCTGCATGGGGTGGAGTTCACGCTGTCTGATATGATTCCGGCAGATGAAAAGATAGATGACAAGCCAGAGGCGTCATCCTTTCCGGGGGGAAATGCTGCACATGAGCCGGCTCCCGTTCACAAGACAGAAACCCGGTTCGGATTCCGGGAGCTCCGTCAGGAAGGTCCGTATTTCAAACTGAACGGGGAACGCGTCAACTTCCGGGGAGACAACCTGCAG
>JAIFNI010000149.1 GCA_020047785.1 Clostridia bacterium | reverse complement strand
ATCACGATGCCCTTCAGGGAGATGGCGGCAATCGCGGCAAACCCCTGTCCGAAGCTGATGCTCCCATGAAGAAGAAGCGGGAGAAGCCCGATCAGAATGCCCTGCAGGGCAATGATCCGGATCACCTGGAGAATGCTCCGGCTCCCCAGCGCAAACAGGTTCAAGGCAAGAATCACGACCAGTATGCCGGACAGCAGGTTGTTCATTCATCACCTCACAAAAAGGATCAGCGCGGATCCGCACAACAGAAAGGAAGAAATCAGCAGCAGCGGGACCCGGGACATCCGCAGCCGGGGCATCAGGGATTCCATGCTGCCGATGGCAACGGCGAAAAGGACCAGCATCAGGAGGTAGAGGCCGGCATCCATCCATGCCTGTCCGGTGCCGGAAGGAAGCAGAATGTCGCACAACAGGGTGCCCAGGAGGAACAGCTTCATGCCGGATGCATATTCGAGGAGCCCGAGAAGCGGCCCGCTGTGATCCAGAATCATCACTTCATGTATCATGGTCAGTTCCAGGTGGGTGTTCGGATCATCGACCGGAATCCGGCTGTTTTCCGCCAGAAGGATAATGGCCAGACCAATTACGACCATCAGCAGCGGGGCAAACTCCCCCTCCGTGACATTGAATCGGCCATCCAGCGGGAGCATGCCGCCCAGGGACAAGGTGCCGGAAGTTTTTACAAGCACCAGAAAGGCACAGAAAAGACCCGGTTCCGTGAACACGGCAAAGGTCACTTCCCGGGCCGCTCCCATGCCCTCGAAGGCAGAACCGGTATCCATCGCTGCCGTGGTGGTGAAAAAACGGGCGAGACCGAACAGGTAGGCAAAAAGAATGAAATCGCCCGAAAATGAGAGCATCGCCCGGGAATAGCCGAACGGAAGGAGCAGGCCGGCCAGCAGCGTGGCCCCCAGGGTGACGACGGGTCCTGCGAAGAAAACCCAGGTTGTCGTGCTGCTGACGACCGTTCCTTTCCGGAACAGACGGGCGAGGTCATGATACGGCTGCAGGATGGGGGCACCGGCACGTCCTGAAAAACGCGCCTTCGTCTTGTTGATGATGCCGAACAGCAACGGGGGAAGCAGAAGCAGGAGGCTGAGATGGATGATCCGCTCCATCATGGTGTCGTTCCACCTTTCCACGGGAGATCCTTCAGGGGGTGAACAGCGGCAGCACCCAATCCCGATAGGGAATCAGCAGGGACAGCATGAACAATGCCGCAACCAGCATGTACAGGATGTAATTCTGGGAAACACCCTGCTGAAACCGGTTGAACCAGGAAAAGAACCGTTCCGTCCTGTGGAAGACCGGAATCAGCAGCCGGTCGAGAACCACCTCGTCCACATGGCTGGAAGCCGATGCCTGCCCGGGGTGGATCTCCCGGATGGCGGATTTGTGACCCTGCGGGCAAAGAAACCAGCTGAACAGGGAAACAAGGCCGTTTCCGAAGGAGGAGGCCGTATATTGCATGCGGCTGGTAGGCTCCGCATAGCCGCAGTCCCAGGTTCCCGTCCGTCTTCTTTTTTTTGTCCGGAAAAGAATCCAGGCCGTCAGTACCGCCAGGAAAGAGAGAAAACCGATGGAAACGGCCCCAATTGTTTGAAAAGGAACCAGTTCCGACAATTGGGGAAGCCCGGTGACCGATTCCAGCAATGGACAGACAATCTGCGGCAGAATGCCGATGACAGCGCAGACAAACGCAAGGACCCCCATGGGAATCAGCATGACCCGGGGAGATTCATGAACAGGTTTCACATCCGGCGTTCTCTGCGTACCGAGAAAGACGGAGGCATATACTTTGACGAAACAGGCAGCCGCGAGCGCTCCGATCATGGCGAGAGCCGGCACGGAAAGCGCAATGCCGAACGCTTCCGCGTCGCCGAGTGCCAGCGGCCGCATCAGACCGATGTAGAGGATCCATTCGCTGATGAACCCGTTCAAGGGAGGAATGCCGCTGATGGCAACCGCTCCCGTCAGGAACAGCAACGCCGTTCGCGGCATGAAGGCCGCCAATCCGCCCATCAGATCCAGATTCCGCTTTCCTGTGGCATGCAGAACGGATCCGGCACCGAAAAAGAGCAGCGGTTTGAAGAGGCTGTGATTCCAAACGTGAAGCAGACTGCCGGCCAGCCCCAATGCCACCCAGGCCGGCCGGTCATGGGCGCGTCCGAGCCATGCGAGGCCCAGCCCCATCAGGATGATGCCGATGTTTTCTACGCTGTGGTACGCCAGCAGTCGCTTCAGGTCATGCTGGGATATCGCGAGCAGAACGCCGAGGATCCCGCTGGCCGCACCGAAAGCAAGCACAACACCACCCCAGAGTGCCGGCGGCTCAGGCAGCAGAAGTCCGATGCGAACAAGTCCGTAGATGCCCATTTTCAGCATGACGCCGGAGAGCATGGCGGAAACATGGCTCGGAGCACTCGCATGCGCGCCAGGCAGCCAATAATGGAGGGGCATCATGCCGGCCTTCAGGCCGAACCCGAAGAGAGCAAGAAAAAACAAGGCATTGAGCATGCCGGGCGGGACAGCACCGGCCACGACCGGCACCAGGTCATAGGAACCCGTTGCATGACGCCAAAGGGCAAAGAATCCGAACAGGGTCAGGGTAGTCGCATGGGTGGAAAAAAGATAGATCAGGGCGCTTTTCCTGCATTCCCGTTCATCATCTTCGGTGGCCACCAGAAAAAAGGCGGAAAGTGCCATGAATTCCCATCCGAACAGAAATGACATCGCATGCCTCCCGATGAGCAGGAGGCACATCCCCATCACCAGAAGTCCCCAGAAAAACTGGAGCCTGCGCGCGTTGTGCGGATGTTCGGACTGCTTCCAGTACCCGAGACCATAGAGCGAGCCCAGTCCGCCGATCAGGAAGACGGGCATCAGAAAGAAGGCGCTCAGCGGATCCAGACCGATGGTGGCGTTTCCCATGGCCGGCCAGGGGAAAAAAAACAGGGAAGATGGCGCTGCAAACATTCCTGCGCCGGCTCCCGCCAATCCAAGAGCACCGCCTGACAGCATGAGGCAGGTCGCCAAACGCTGTCCCCATTGCGACGCCGGCCTGGAAAAAAGACCCGGAATTCCGCTGAACGCAGTCATCACCATGGCGGACAGGATAAGTCCGAGTGGCATCGGCGACTCCTTTCCGATCTGAGTCAGGCCCTGGTCCATTTCTGGAAATGAACTTCCCGTACAGGAATCAGGCGCAGGCATACGGCTCGAGGAAAATCAGCGGTCCGGTGATTTCCCGCCTTCAGTTGGCGGAATGACGGCGATGCTGGCCCAGAAGCGGTTCCAGATACCGCGATAATGACGTTTCATGTCGGCGGGCCGATAGATGAGCACACTGGAAAGCAACCCATGGAGCAGGGAAAAAAACATGATTTCCACTTCATCCTGATCCGTTTGGAGGATGACGCCATCGGCGGCTGCCTGTGCGATCAGCCCTCTCACCACTTCAAACCGTCTGGCCGAGGCCTCCCGGATTCTTGTGACCAGGTCGGGATTCAGCGTTTCGGGCGGAAACAGCAGCAACCGCTTCCAGAAGAGCAGCTTTGTCTGCGAGGATTCGTAATAGTCAAGAAACCTGAAAAAAACGCGTTCCAGACTGTCGTTTTCCTGATTGATTTCAAAGAAATATTCATCGATTTCATCTTCAATCACTTCCCGGATCAGCTCTTCCTTGCTGTGAAAATGAAAGTAGATGGACGCTTTTTTGATCCCGACACTGATGCTGATGCCGGACAGGGAAAACTTGTCCCCCTGGTGGGCAAACAACTCGAACGCGCACTGCATGATTCTCTGCCTTGTTTCCATGGCAAGCCTCTTTCACTCAGCCGAACCTAACAGTTGTTAGGCTGTGTACAGTATATGACATGGACATCGGCTCTGCAAGCATGGCGCCATAATCTGCAGCAAGTCGTGCATTGCCGCAATCACAAGAGCCATGTTCATGGAATGCAGGCATGCCAGGACCGCCGCAATCAACAGGACTTCGAGTCAAAAACCCCTGCAAATAAATGACATGTTCATTTTCAGCAAACAATGATATGATCAAGTCATATGAATATGTGCTTTATAAGTGATGCAGGCAGGAAACCATTCCACATCATCGTTTCACGGAATGAGATTCCTGTCTGAACGGAGGAACCTTATGAATCCATTTGACATGAAAAGCTTGACAATCGGCAATCTGCAGGCACGGCTGCCGATTGTCCAAGGTGGCATGGGTGTCGGCATTTCCATGGCCGGACTGGCATCTGCGGTCGCGGACGAAGGCGGAATCGGGGTGATTTCCACCGCCTGTGTGGGCATGTTCGAGCCGGATATCGCAAAAAACTATGTGGAGGCAAATATCCGCGCGCTGAAAAACGAAATCCGCAAGGCCCGTGAGATGACCAAAGGAATTCTGGGTGTCAACATCATGGTGGCGCTGACCAACTTCTCCGACATGGTCAGAACCTCCATCGATGAAGGCATCGACATCATCTTCGCCGGTGCCGGCCTGCCGCTGGATCTGCCCAAGTACCTGCATGAGGCGGCAACCACCAAGCTGGTTCCCATCATCTCCTCCGCCAGGGCGGCCGGCGTGATTGCCAAAAAATGGGTTGAAAAATTCAACTACCTGCCGGACGCCTTTGTGCTGGAAGGTCCGAAAGCTGGCGGCCATCTGGGATTCAAGGCCGAACAGATCGAAGACGGAGCGTTTTCTCTCCAGAACCTGTTGGCCCAGGTTCTGGAAACCATCAGACCCATCGGGGAAAAGCATGGGCGGGAAATACCCGTCATTGCGGGCGGGGGCGTTTATACGGGAGAAGATGCGTTCAATCTGCTGGACGCCGGCGCTGCCGGTGTCCAGATGGCGACCCGCTTTGTGACCACAACGGAATGCGATGCCTCGGAGGCTTTCAAGAACACCTATCTGCAATGCAGGAAGGAAGACATCCGAATCATCGAGAGCCCGGTCGGCATGCCGGGTCGGGCAATCCGCAACCAGTTTCTCGATGCGGTTTCCGATGGGAAGAAACATCCGGTGAACTGCCC
>JAIFNI010000249.1 GCA_020047785.1 Clostridia bacterium | reverse complement strand
TTCAAGGATCATTTTGAGGCATTGGCCAGATTTTTTTGAACTCCTGCCATGGTCAAACTGTTATTCATTTCCTGCTACTGCATAAGTCCTGGCCCTACATTTATTCGATGGCCGCGCAGGTAACGTTTGAAGACGGAACGATCATGCGCCCACTCGCCTTCGACTTTCCCGCAGATCCCAACGTGTATGACATCCGGGATCAATATATGTTCGGCCCGGGCCTGATGGTCTGCCCGGTGACAGAATCGATGTACTACGGACCGGGCTCCTGTGAAATGAACGATACGCAAAAGACGCGTCCCGTCCATCTGCCGGCGGGAACAGACTGGATCGACTTCTGGACCGGCACGGTGCATCGGGGTGGCATCACGATATCCGCAAACGCGACGATTGATGCCATGCCGCTCTTTGTCCGTGCCGGAACCCTCCTTCCGATGGCGGAACCCTCCTTCCGATGGCGGAACCCTCCTTCCGATGGCGGAGCCGGCACAGAACACGGGAGACATCCGAAAGGATTTTATTAACCTTCAGGTATATACAGGCGCGGATGGTCGGTTCACCCTATACCAGGATGAAGGGGACTGCTATCGGTATGAAGAGGGTCTATACGCAACCATTGAATTTTCCTGGCAGGAGGCGGCAGGGGAACTGACGATTCACCAAAGAAAAGGCAATTACCCCGGCATGCCTGAGTCAATTGCATTCCTTGTCGCTGGATTGTCGCTGAACCCCCTGTCCATCGTCTATCACGGGGACAAGATGATCGTCCGCGTGGAATGACTCTGGAAGCGTGTTCTGTCAAGGTTGTTTTCCTTAAATCCAACGCATGAAAAGTCGAAATCCTTAACGGTCCATTAACCTCCTTGTGAAGATTCATCGGGGAAAGGTCTGATATGATGCAGTCGTACAAACGATTGCCGATCAGGCCTTTTGCTTTGGTCCGCAGGCTTTGGTCCGCAGGCGTTCCGCAAGCGTTCCGCAAGCGTTCCGCAGAAAGTGCGGGCCGGAGAATGCAGGATTGGCGGCATCGGTGAACAGGACAGGATCGTTTGTCCGCACGCGGCAGGGAGGACGGAATCATGACGGAAATTCGGCTTCAAGGCATCGACAAACGTTATGGGACGGAAAAAGTACTCGAAGGACTGGATCTGCGGATCGAACCCGGCAGCTTCACGGTGCTGCTCGGACCATCCGGATGCGGCAAATCGACCCTCCTTCGTCTGCTCGCAGGGCTTGAGAAGGAAAATGCAGGGGAGATCTTCATCGGCGGCACGAACATGAAGGGCGTGGAGCCCGGAGATCGCGGCATTGCGATGGTGTTCCAGAATTACGCGCTATATCCGGCGATGACGGTCCGTGAGAACATGGAATTCGGCCTGCGGAACATGAAGGTTCCCAAGGTGGAGCGCGACCGGCGGATTGCGGAGGTTGTCTCCATCGTGGGCCTGGGCGATTACATGCACAAGAAGCCTCAGTTTCTCTCCGGCGGACAGCGCCAGCGTGTCGCCCTGGCTCGGGCGATGGTCCGGAAACCGGATGTCTTCCTGATGGACGAACCTCTATCCAACCTTGACGCCAAGCTGCGCACGCAAATCCGCGCCGACCTGATCGAACTGCATCGCCGCCTCGGCGTCACGTTCGTCTATGTCACGCACGACCAGGTCGAGGCGATGTCAATGGGGACGGACATAGTCCTGATGGAAAAGGGACAGATCCGCCAGCAGGGTGCTCCGCAATCCATCTACAACGACCCGGAAAATGCCTTTACCGCTCGTTTCATCGGAACGCCGCCCATGAATGTGTTCCGGCCGGGTGATCTGCCCGCTTCGGAAGGGGTTGCCCTGGCATCCGGCATGATGCCCGACCGTGCGGTCATGGCCGGTTTTCGCCCGGAAAAGGCGGATTTGCGGGATCGCCCGTATCCGGCAGGCATACCGGGCCTGGTGCTCGAAGGCGTGCTCGGAACCCATGAAATGCTGGGTTCCGAAGTGCTCTACCGGGTTCATGCCGCCGGAGAGAATCTCTGCGTCAAGTTGTACGAAAATCGTCCGTTTGCCTGGGGCAAGGTCTGGATTCATGTCCAGCCCGAACATGTCTATTGGTTCGATGAAACAGGTGCCCGCATCCGGGATGTGCGGGCGGAGGTTTCCGCATGAAGCAGTTTCGTCCGTATCTGATGATTGCACCGGCCATGGCGGTGTTCGGCTGTTTCCTGCTCTATCCGATTGTCTACATGGTCTATCTGAGCTTTTTCAAGTGGAATCTGCTCAGCGAGCGGAAGTTCATCGGACTGGACAATTACAGGAATCTTGCTGCAGACGCTGAATTCTGGGGCATTCTTGCCAATTCCGTTCAATACATGGGACTGACGGTTTTCTTCTCTGTGACGCTTGGTCTGGCGCTCGCGCTGTTCCTGCGCAGGAACACGGCGCTGGACAGATTTTTGCAGGGAGTTGTCTTTGCGCCGTATGTCGTGTCACTCGTCTCGGTTTCCTTCATATGGATGTGGCTGATGGACACGGATTTCGGGTTTCTGAACTATCTGCTTGCGTTGATCGGCCAACCAAAGATCGGCTGGCTTGATGATCCGAAGGTCGCCATGAACTCATTGATTCTGGTGGCTGTTTGGAAAAGTTTGGGATACAACACGATGATTTTCCTCTCCGCGCTCCAGGCCATTCCCCCGCAGCGCACCGCTCTTTCCTGCGGATCACGCTGCCGATGCTTTCTCCGACTCTTTTCTTCATTACGCTGATGAACCTCATTTCCTCCTTCAAGGTGTTCGAAACCATCAACATCATGACCAAGGGTGGACCTGTCAATTCCACCAACACGCTGGTTTATGCCATCTACCAGTATGGCTTCGAGTTCTACAAAATCGGATATGCCTCGGCACTTGGGGTCGTGCTGATGGCCATTGTCGGTGTCCTGACGGCCCTGTACTTTCTGGTGCTGAGCCGACGCGTTCATTACAGATAGCCATTACAGATAGCCGACAATCGAATTGATGGGAGGTTCCGATGGAACAAAATCTTTCATTGCCGTCATCCGAAGAGGGACGGCCTGGGGCGCTGCGCCTCAAAGCGGGCTTTGCACACGTCCTTCCCGGCAAAATCCTGCGCGGGGCCGCGGTTTTGATCATCCTGCTGGTCTTCTTCATTCCCTTCTACTGGATGGTGCTGACCGCCATCAAATCACTCGGTGAGACGCTGCTGTTTCCGCCGACCCTTTGGGTGTCCGATCCCAAGTGGGAAAACTTCGTCACGGCCTTCCGGGCTGTTCCGTTTCTGAAGTATACGCGAAACAGCCTGATTGTATCGGGTGGCATTCTCGTACTGCAGACACTCACCGTCATCCCGGCCGCCTATGCGTTTGCCCGGTATCGGTTCCGGGGCCAGAAACTGTTTTTCGGCATTACGATGGCAACCATGATGATACCCGCGCAGCTTGTGTTTCTGCCCGTCTTCCTGCTGTTGAGCGACTGGAACCTGATCAACCGGTTCCCTTCGCTGATTCTTCCCTCCGCGGCCAGCGCGTTCGGCATCTTCATGCTGCGCCAGACCTTCCGTCAGGTGCCGGAAGAATTGCTGGAGGCTGCCCGGCTCGACAAGGCGAATGAATGGAAAATCATCTACCGCATCATGATGCCTGCTGCCAGACCAACCCTCATCACCCTTGCGCTGCTGACGTTCATCGGCACATGGAACGATTATTTCTGGCCGCTGGTTCTTACGACGAAAGACAACGTGCGAACACTGCCAGTGGGCATCGTCTCGCTGCGGATGGTGGAGGGGGGCGTTTCCTACCATACGGTCATGGCAGGCAACATGATGCTGATCATCCCTATCGCCTTCGCCTTTCTGCTGGCGCAGAAGCAGATCATCAAGGCGTTCACGTACATGGGCGAGAAATAGTGCTGGAAATAGGACTGGAAAAAGGGCGAGAAATATGGCTGGAAAAAGGGCGAGAAATAGGACTGGAAATAGTGCTGGAAAAAGGGCGAGAAATTACAGCCAACAGGAAAAAAGTCCAGGAAGAACGACCAAGGCTTTCACATACATGGGCGAGAAATCATCGCGCATGGGTGAAAAATAAAAACCAAGAAGCAAGAGGAGGAACAACATGAAACGCAAAACAACCGTGTCCCTCACCGCCGGTCTGATCGCCGGCATGATGCTCCTTTCCGCCTGCGGTTCAACCGCGCCTGCCGCCGTCAGCGCCTCGGCATCCGCATCCAATGACAGTGCCGCCGCCACACAGTCCGCGGAGAGCGCATCCGCTTCCGCGTCGGAATCCGCGTCGGAATCCGCGCCGGCCGAATCCGCCGGTACACCTGTCGAGATCGAATACTGGTACTCCTGGACGGACAAGATCCAGCAAAACAACGAAAATCTCACCAAGCAGTTCAACGAAACCGTCGGCAAGGACAAGAACATCCATGTGACAGCCGCTTATCAGGGAAGCTATGAAGATCTGCACCAGAAACTGCAGGCCGCTCATGTCGCAGGCAGCACCCCGGCCGTGACCGTCATGGAAATCGCTTCGATTGGAACCTTCGCCAAGAACGGTGTCTTGGAGCCCCTTGACGCGTACATCGAGAAATCCGGCACCAACATTTCTGACTTCCTGCCCGGACTGATGGGAAACTCCTCGGTCGACGGCAAGCTTTACGGCCTGCCCTATCTGCGCAGCACCCCGATCCTGTACCTGAACACGACCATTCTCAAGGCGGCAGGTCTTGACCCGGCCGGTCCCAAGACCTGGGACGAGTTGGCCCAGTATTGCGGCACCATCAAGGAAAAGACCGGAAAATACGGCCTGTCCACCTTTTCCTACATCTGGACCTTCGAAGCCTTCCTGATGCAAAATGGAACAACGGTTCTTTCCGAGGACGAACTGCACAGCAACCTGGGCGCACCGGAGACCCGTGAGGTTGTGAAGTTCTTCCAGGATCTCAAGAAGAAGGACGACATCCGTATCGTCGCCGGCGCCGACTCAGACAAGATCAATGTCGACATCATGAATCAGAACGCCGCGATGTGGTTCAATTCCACCGCCAACCTCACCAACAACCTCAAGATTGCGTCCGAGAACGGGTTCGAAATCGCCACCTGCTTTATGCCCGCCAGGAAGAACTACGGCTGCCCGACCGGCGGCGCCAACCTGATCATGGCCTCGAAGATCAGCGATGAGCAGAAGCAGGCCTCCTGGGAATTCATCAACTGGATGACCTCGACCGAACAGACCATTTATGCCAGCAGCTTCACCGGTTACATGCCCTCCCGGAAAAGTGCGATCGAATCCGATGCGATGAAGAAGCTTTATGTGGAAAAGCCGCAGTTCAAGGTCGCTGTCGACCAGCTCCAGTATGCTTCCAAGCGTCCGATGAACCCCAACTACGCCGAAGTGTCGAAAGCAATCGTGTCCGCACTGGATGCCTGCTGGGTCAATGACCAGGAGGTCGACCCGGTGTTCGACGAACTGCAGAAGAAGGCCGAGAGTCTGTTGGGCCAGTAATTCCTTTCCGACGACCAAGAAGCATATTTCGGGAAGAGCCGATGGCCGTCCTTCGGGACGATGGAACCGATAGCCATCCTGAAGACAATACTGAAACCGATGGCCGTCCTTCGGGACGGCCATCTCCAGGAAGGAGCTGAACCATGCAGAAACAAAACGGAAAGAGCCGCCTGTGCGTCCTGTCCATCGATTCACTGATGGCGGGGGATCTCGAAGGATTGCGCAACCGTCCGCACTTCGCGCGGATTCTGGAGAACGCGGCCGTCGTGAAGAATGTGCGGGAAATCTATCCGACGCTGACCTACCCAATCCATACCACCATCATCACCGGGGTTCACCCGTCCCGCCACGGCATCTCCCACAATCAGAAAGCCGGCATGGCGCTCGAGAATCCGGATTGGAGCATTCTGGGTTCGGATTGGTACTGGTATCGCGAGGCCGTGCAGGTGGAGACGCTCGTTGAAGCAGCCCGCAGACAGGATCGCACGACCTCGACCATCCTGTGGCCGGTCATGGCGGGCGGACAGGCTGATCACAATCTGGCGGAGATCTGGCCGAGTGGAAACGACCGCGATCTGCGCGCGCTGATGACGAAAACCTGCAGTCCGAGCATCATGGCCGATTGTTTCGAGAAGCACATCGCGTCACTCGACTGGGTGTCGGGAAGACCGGGACTCGACGATTACGGCATGCCATGCGCGGTCGACATCATCCGGCGGTATCGGCCCGACGTGCATCTGCAGCACATTGTCATACTCGACCATGACCGTCATGTTCACGGCGTGCACGCGCCGGAAATTGAGCGCACACTCGACCGGGTGGACGGGATGGTCGGCGAGGTGCTTGGTGCCTATCGGGAAGCAGGCATCCTGGAGGAGACGAATTTCGTGCTTCTCGGCGACCACGGGCAGATAGACATCCAAGCCGTCTTTGAGCTCAATGTGCTGTTCCGTCAGGCCGGTCTGATTCGTACCGACGCGGAGGGGAAACCGGTCGACTATGACGCTTTTGCCTTTTCAGCCGGATTTTCCTCGCATATATTCCTCAAATGCCCGCAGAATCCGGAACTTGTTCAATGGGTACGGAACGTGCTCGAGCAAGCCAAACAGGAATGGCCCGGGTATGTCGAACGCATCATGACCCATGAAGAGGTTCTGCGGGAAGAGGGGCTGTCGGGTGGGTTCACTTTCGTCATTGAAGGCACACCGGGCACGATGTTCCACAACCACCTCGACGCGCCGGTCGTGCGGATGGCTTCGGAACCGGATTGGCCGTATTACCGCGCGATGCACGGCCATTCGCCGGACAAGGGTGAAAAGCCGCCTTTCATTGCATTCGGGCCGGATGTTGCCGAGCACGTGCACATTGAAAACGGGGACATGCTCGACATCTGTCCGACGCTGGCCGCACTGGCCGGCATTCAAATGACGGGCATGACGGGCAGCGCCTTTCCGATCACCCATGCCGGATAAGGAAACGGACCCCAAGCCGCATGATGTCGCAGACCGTGCAGTACGCCTATTCTTCTCGCGCTGATGCACGGTCTGCCGGCGGCTTGGGGTTCGACCTTTCATACTTTTCCGCATCGCTTTGTTTGTTTCGCTTGTTCTCATACATCGTCTTGTCAGCGTCTTTTATCATTTCTTCCGGATTGTTTTCATCCGTCAACTCACAAAGCCCAACGCTCATGGAGATCTCAATATTCGCACCATCTGCTTTCAGTGCGGCAGTTTTGAGTAAGCTTGAAATCCTGTCAACGATTCTTTTGGCTATCGTGCCTGTTGTGTTGGGAAAAACAACAACAAACTCATCCCCACCGTATCTGCCGAATAAATCACCCTGCCGGATGGTATCCTTGACAACGGAAGCAAACATCTTCAGTGCAGAATCACCTGCATCGTGGCCGTATAAGTCATTGATCTGTTTGAATTTATCGATATCCATCATGGCAACGGATAATTTGCCCGCGACCCGCCTTGCTGATTCAAATTCATACCGATACAGGCTCATCAGGTATTGCCGGCTGAATACACCCGTCAGCCCATCCTTTTGAGCCATTTCCTTTAGAACATGCCCTTCGATTTTTTCATTGACATCCAGACAACTTCCGATAAACCCAGTAAACACACCAAACTCATCAACAACCGGTACACCCCTGTCATTGATCCAGCGCCATTCGCCATCATGACGGCGCAATCGGTATTCCATTTCAAAAGATGTT
>JAIFNI010000322.1 GCA_020047785.1 Clostridia bacterium | reverse complement strand
CATCGAAAAGCTTCATGAGCCTGGAAGTCTTGACGGAATTCTCCGCCCCGAGAATTTCGGCGATTCGTTTGTATCGGTCCTGTGCCAGCATGAGACCCTCCGGTCTGTTTTTCCACATCATATCACAAAATCCCTTTTTTCCTGCAAATTCATGCAGAAAAATCCGCATTTTCACTTGACGCAGGCGCCCGGGTCCGATTCAATCAAGGGGAACGATCATCCTCCCGCTCCCGAGACCCTCTTTCATCGGAAATTCCATCAACGCAGCGAAAGGCCGGCCGAAGTCGGGAAACCCGAATGGAGCCGAAAGGATAGGAAACATGCGGAAAAACCAGTACAAATCCACCCTGCAGGCCTGTTACCTCGGGTACATCACCCAGGCGGTCGTCAACAATCTGGCACCGCTCCTGTTCATCATCTTCCAGGACTCCTATCACATCTCCTATGAAATGCTGGGACGGCTTGTCCTCATCAATTTCGGGACGCAGATTTTCGCAGACTGGGTGGCTCTGCACACGATCGATCGGATCGGATACCGGACCTCGGCCGTGCTGGCACACGCGTTGAGTGCCACAGGGCTGATCGCGCTCGGGATCCTTCCGATGGTGATGCCTTCCCCTTATCTGGGACTCACCCTGGCAGTCATGATTTATGCGCTTGGCGGTGGATTCATCGAAGTGCTCATCAGTCCCATTGTCGATTCCCTGCCCGGGGAAGCAAAGTCCTCGGCCATGAGCCTGCTTCACTCGTTCTACTGCTGGGGCCAGATGGGCGTGGTGCTCATCACCACCCTGCTGCTGAAATTGATCGGGACAGAATTATGGTTCCTTCTACCTGTCGCCTGGTCCATCCTGCCTCTTTGGAACCTGTTTCGGTTCACAAAGGTTCCCTTGCTCCCGCCGGTACCTGAACACGAGCGGATACCGCTCCGCAAGCTGCTGAAACAACCGGTTTTCATCGTCGCCCTGCTTCTGATGATGAGCGCGGGGGCTTCGGAGCTGACCATGTCGCAGTGGTCTTCCCTCTTTGCGGAAAGAGGGCTGCAGGTTCCCAAGGTATTCGGCGACCTGCTCGGTCCCTGCCTGTTTGCGGTCTTCATGGGCATCGGGCGCACCATCCACGGGGTCCTTGGCCACAAGATGAACCTCAGGGGCGCCATGATCGCGACGGCAGCCTTGTGCATTCTGTGCTATCTCGTAACCGTCTTCGTGCCGTTTCCGGTATTCGCCCTGCTTGGCTGCGCCTTCTGCGGCTTCTCCGTGAGTCTGATGTGGCCCGGAACCTTCAGCCTGGTATCCGAAACCTTTCCGAAAGGCGGGACCGCCATGTTCGGTCTGATGGCGGTATTCGGCGATCTTGGCGGTTCCGTCGGTCCCTGGCTGGCCGGATTTGTTTCCGATGCCGTCCAGCGTTCCGAAAAATGGGTTCGAATCGCCGATTCGCTGTCCCTGCAGCCGGAACAGCTTGGATTGAAAGCCGGCCTGCTGATTGCTGTTGTCTTTCCGATTCTCATGCTGATGGGCCTTCTGATGTTTCGGAAACCGAAGCATGCCATTTCCTGACCAGGCAGACACGGTACCGATCCCATCCCCAAGGAGGCCATCATGCATGAATCCATCGACCTGGGAACCATGGTTGCAACCAGTGATACCGCACCGCATGCCATTTTTCTGGCGGAAAGCATCAAGGCCTGCGGAGGAAGATGGGCGGAAGCAGGAATCAACATCCTGCTTCCTTTTACCGGAGAGGAATCCATCGAAAATACGCCCACGGAATCCCTGTCTGCGGGCACCAGGGATTCCGTGGGTGACAGGATGGCCCTTCTGCGCAATGCTCCCGCTGTTCGCACCTACCCGTTTCCCCTTCGGGCAGAAGGTCCCTGGCCCAACTTCCCCTTTCGTGACATGGTTCATGCCGCCGCGGAAGCGGAGCGCATTTCAGCGGCGTCCGGCAGCCAAATGCTGCTGTGGCTGGATGTGGACAGTTTTTTCCTGCGTGCGCCCACTTCGGCAGGAGGAACCGAAGAAGGTTCCCTGATGGAATCGTTCCTCCCCAACGGTGCGATGTTTGCCGCCCGACCTGTCGACAAATGCCTGATCGGTTCCAGGGCGGATGATCCGGTGGACGGATTCTGGGCGGGACTATATGCCCATTTCGGACTCGCGCCCGACGATGTGCCGGCATTCCGGACCGTGCTCGATCGGATTTCCGTACGTTCCTACTGGAATGCCGGATTTCTGGCCGTCCGCCCCGAAGCGGGCCTTCTTCGGGCCTGGGCGGAGAACTTCGAAATCCTTTCCAAGAGAGGACCCATCCTCACCCAATGCAGAACAAGCGCCCGTCATGCCCTCTTCCTGCATCAGGCTGTTCTCGCGGTCACCGTGCTTTCCAGGACAAAAGCATCACAGCGGAGACTTCTTGACGCACGCTATGCGCAACCGCTTCATTTGCGCGAGGAAAGCTCTCCCCGGGTTCCGACCCGGGATGCCATATCCTGCCGATACGACACCTTTTTCCATGACCCGGACGTACTTGTCCCCGACCTGCCGGAAACACTCGCCAAACTGCTCGATGTGAACAGAACCTCCCTTGATCTGCCATGGCATTATGATATGACGCCGTGATTCTGCTGAAGAAGAAAAGGAGCCGGTAAATGAAACCTGACAAACAAGTTGCCATCGGCAAGAAGACCTTCCTTGTATCCGTGGCCATCCTGCTCGCCCTGATGATGGGGGCAGGCCTGTTGACCCTGTTCATACCCGCCGGCGCTTATGACCGGGTCATGACGGACGGCCGGGAAACCATCGCCCCCGATTCGTTCCATCTGACGGGGTCAACAGGTTATCCCGTCTGGCGATGGTTCACGGCACCGGTCGAAGTGCTGGCGGCAGACGGAAATGTCACCATCATCTCCATCATCCTCTTCCTGCTGATCATCGGCGGCGCGATTGCCGTGCTGGAGAAGTCGGATGTCCTCAATTCTCTGCTTGGTTCCGCAGTCCGACGTTTTGAAAAACGAAAATACCTGCTGATGGCCGTTCTTGTCTTCGCTTTCATGGGGATGGGCGCCGTCATCGGCATGTTTGAAGAAACCGTCGCACTCATCCCGCTGTTTATCGCCCTGTCCTGCAGGCTGGGCTGGGACTCGCTGACAGGGCTCGGTCTCGTCCTGCTGTCCACCGGGTTCGGGTTCTCGGCAGCAGTGACTAATCCCTTCACGATCGGCATCGCCCAGAACATCGCAGGACTTCCGGTGTTTTCAGGATTCGGGTTTCGAATGGTCGTCTTCATCCTCGTCTATCTGCTGCTGTTCCTGTTCCTGCGGGGTTATGCGAAACGGATCGAAAAAGATCCGTCCCGCTCCCCCGTGCATGATCTGGACCGGGAAAACCGTCTGCTCTCGGCAACCCTGACGGATCAATTCACCGACACGCCCGCAATCCGCCAGGCAGTCAAGTGGTTCATCGGCTGTATGGCGGTGATGTTCGCCCTGCTCGTCACAGGTGCTTTCGTGAAGGCCATCTCCGATCTTTCATTGCCGCTCGTGGCGCTGATGTTCCTGTTCGGCGGCTTCGGCTCGGGTTTGTTTTCCGGTCTGGGCCTGAAAAAGACACTTTCCATCTTCGGAACCGGCAGTCTGAATCTGGCGCCAGCGATTGTCCTGATCCTGATGGCATCGAGTGTGAAGCACATCATCACATCCGCCGGCATCCTGGATTCCATCCTGCACGGCATGGCGGGGCTTCTGATCGGCACGAATCCGTTCGTGGCCGTCATCCTCGTGTACCTCCTCGTTCTGCTGATGGAATTGTTCATCGGTTCCGGCAGCGCGAAGGCGTTTCTCGTGATGCCCATTGTCGTACCGCTTGCGGACCTCATCGGCGTGAACCGGCAGGTGATGGTGCTCGCGTTCCAGTTCGGGGACGGTTTCAGCAACCTGCTGTACCCCACAAATCCCGTTCTTCTCATTGGTCTTGGATTGACTGTCGTCAGCTACACGAAATGGCTCAAATGGGTGGTGAAGCTGCAGGGCATGGTGTTCCTGCTGACGCTCCTCCTGCTGGAAGTGGCTCTGTTGATTGGATATGGACCATTCTGAACTGTATGAACACGTGCCCTTGCTCCGGGCACCGTGACTGAGGTATGATGGGACGGCGATAGTCAGTCGCGGAAAAGACCAAGGATGCAACGGGGTTTCATCATGATCGGAAAGGCCAACAACTTAAGGTTCGCCATCCTGCACGGCCTGTACTGGGCTTCCTTCAACATACTCCTCGGTTTCCTCGTTCCGCTCTACCGACATTACGGATTCAGCGAAGCCATCATCGGGTTTCTTTCCATGACCAGTGCTTTTGCCTCCATGCTCATCCAACCGCTCTGGGGCATCCTCTGCGACAGGACGGGGAAGCTCAAAGCCATATTCGTCGGCACCATCCTGTTTTCCATTCTACTTTCCTACGGATTGTGGCTGGGAAAACTGGGAGCAATCTGGATGTTTCCCGTTGTGTTCCTCATTGCCGCCACATACTCATCCATGGGTACGGTACTGGACTCCTGGATCATGAAGATGACCAATCAGGGTCACAAGGTGAGATACAACATCACCCGCGGAATTGGATCCATCTCCTTCGCTGCCATGTCCAGCGTATATGGCCGTGTTCTGGATGCGGCCGGCATGTCCATCACCCCGTTCGTCTTCACCGGCATGGCCCTGCTGCTCGCAGGATTTGCCTTCACGACCCGTGCTCCGGCCCATGTCGTGCATATGACGGCTGACGGTTCGAAGCCGGCCAATCCGCTCGCATCCTTTGGCGAATTGCTCAAAAACCATCGTTTCATTTTGCTCATTGTCTCCCTGATGCTCGTGTTCATCGGCAATGGGGCCGCCATCGTCTTCATGCCCGTCCGGATGGCGGAACTGGGTGGGACGAACGCCCATGTCGGCATCGCCATGATGGTGATGGCACTCAGCGAGGCACCCGCCATGCTGCTGCATCACCGGATCGCAAAGAGAATCCGGATAGAGGTGTTGCTTACCGTGTCCCTGTTTTTC
>JAIFNI010000318.1 GCA_020047785.1 Clostridia bacterium | reverse complement strand
CCTGCGGATTTTCTCCCCAGGGCTGACCCGGACCCGGCTGCTGCCACTGTCCTTGCGGATTCGCTCCCCAGGGCTGACCCGGACCCGGCTGCTGCCACTGTCCCTGCGGCGGCTGCGGATTTGCCCACCATGGCTGGCCGGGAGGAGGCCCGTACTGTGGTCCATATTGGGGTCCGTACTGCGGCCCATACTGTGGCCCGTAACCGGGTCTGCTGAACGGTGCCGCACCAGGCTGCACACCGATATACTGCACTTCCCGGGAAAAAGCCAGGTACGGCATATAAAAGGCACCAAGAAACATGTACAGAAGAACCGGCCCTACACCATAACGCCCATATGCACGGAGAAACGCTTCGATGGTCATGACGGCAATCACGATGTTCGCATAGGGAACAAAGAACAGAATCAGCCACCAGCCAGGATTTCCGCCGATTTTGATCATGATGTACGTATTATAGAAAGGGATCAGGCTTTTCCATCCGGCATGGCCGGCTTTGGTGAACATTCGCCAGAGACAGACTGCATAGAATATTCCGACAACCAGGCTCAGAATGAGCCCAAACACCAGAAACCCGGCAATGATGCCACCGATTGCCTCCATTGGTCCATAAGGGATACCGCCACTGAAAATTCCGCCATAATCAGATGAAAAATCGTTACCGGCTCCGAAATCAAATGAATTGTCCACATTTCCTCCTGTTCGATTCACTTGGCTTTCGCGACGCCAAGATAATCCTTTGCCTCTCCATCCGACACGTAATATACTAAGAAATGCAGACGAGACCATGAGGAGAATTTCATGCCCACACCAAAGAATCCCCCCGACAGATTTGGTCACGCACCCTTATCCAAGCCCAATACAGCATCCGTTTCCACCCGGACAGATGCATCTGACTCAGTAAATGCATCTGTCCAAGCATATGCTTCTGACCCGGCATATGCATCTGATTCCGAAAATACATCTGGCACCACATACGAATCAGTCCCAGCATCCGTTCCCACCCGGGAATCTGTATCTTCCCAAGCATACGTACCCAAACTCCCTTTGTCCGACGCAACCAGATTGCTGCTTGACGCTTTTCAACTGCAAGACGAAAACGGGTACACCACCGCATCCTCCCGCAAAGCGGAACATTCCGCCTCCGGGCAAATCATATCCCTCTATCCGACGCTTCACGCGGAAGCCGGATACAGGGCCAGGCCCGCATTGTCCTTCCAGATCGGAAAACCGGATGGCTGGCATGTCTTGAAGGATATCACCGTTTTTGTTCGTCATGTCCGGCTCGGACATCGCCTGGAAATAGGAAGACGGTTCCACTTCAGCCCCGGCATCCACCTGTTTGATCCGCTTTCCGGGCAGCTTCTTCAGCTCATGCTTGACGCGCATCGCGACCTGGCGTTCATGTTCGGGGATTCCGCCGGCATGAACCGTCATTTTGGAAACAAGGACGCGCGATTCCTCTTTCTTTCGCCCACCCACCTGAACCGGTTTCTGGATATCATGGAAAAGGCGGGTTCCGGTGACGGCAGGGCATTTGAAATGGAATGGACCCTCGAACGGGAAATGCTCCGCGTCAGGAGCGGGTCCTTCCATATTCCGCTGTCCATCGACACAGTGCCGGGTGGTTTTCGTGTGACCTCGGAAATCGATGTGACAACGGTCGGCACTTTGTCGGATGACCATTCGCTCCTGGTTTCGGACGGCATCCTGTATCGTCTTGACGCGGAATCCGCCAAAAAGGCGAAAGCCCTGCTTCTCGCGCTGGGGCGGACATCCTCCGCGGAACTGCTTGTTCCCGACAGTGCCGCGCCCATTCTGTTTCATGACATTCTGCCGGTATTTGATCCGGACCATGCGGTCAAGCTTCCGGAACACATCGAGGATACGCTTTTTCGCGCGCCTGTGTCAACAAAACTGTTTCTGGACAGGGAATGGGACAAAATCACTGCCCGACCGGAATGGTGGTACGGAGAAACCTGTGTGCCTGAAGAGAACCAGAGACAGGCCATACGAACCGTCGACGGCCGCCTCGTTCTGAGGAATCGGGAAGAGGAAGCGCTGATCGAGAATCGGCTCCAGCAGCTCGGATTCACACGGGAACACGGCATCTGGCAATTGGAAGGGGAGGACAATCTCTTCGAATTCATGACCGAAGGCCTGCCCTTGCTGTTTGACCTGGCAGAAATCAGTGCAACCCCCGCTTTCACAGGACTGACAGTCCGGAAGGGTACCAAAGTGTCCGCCTCTCTGGGGTTCGCAGAAAACAACCTGCTTTCCTTTGCCTTTCAACCGGAAGGCATGTCCAGGGAAGAATTGCTGCTTCTGCTGGCTGCTTATCGGAACAAAAGGAAGTATGTCCGCCTGCAGAACGGTGATTTTCTCAGGGTGGCGGAGTCCGGTGCCGCTCAGGTGGCTTCCGTGCTGGATCAGCTCGCAATGCGGGATTCCGCGCTGTCACGCGAAACGCTTGAAGTTCCGGTTTATCGCGCCCCGACTTTGGATCGCCTGTCCAGGGAAGAAGGTTTTCATCTCTCCCGATCCGCTCCCATCCGGACTTTCGTGCGCGACATCACCGCGCCGGAGGAAATCCCTTTCAACATGCCGGATGGCCTGAACGCGGTGTTGCGTGAATATCAGAAAACAGGCATCAGCTGGATGTCCGCCTTGACCCGGAACGGCTGCGGCGGTATCCTGGCCGATGACATGGGTCTTGGGAAAACCATTCAGGTGCTGACGCTGCTGCTTCAGGAAAAACAGGCAGCCGGACTGGCCGGGATGGCTGCCTTGCCTTCCCTCGTCATCGCGCCTACTTCGCTTGTTTTGAACTGGCAGGAGGAAGCGAACCGGTTTACACCGGCATTGAAGGTTCTCGTCGTCTCCGGTCAGGCTGAAGAGCGGGTTCTGCTGCGGGAGGACATCGCGGGTGCCGATGTTGTCATCACCTCATATGCATTGGTCCGGCGGGATCAGGAAGCCTACAGGGATATTCGGTTCCGATTCTGCATCGCAGACGAGGCACAGTACATCAAGAATCCGAATTCCGTCAGCGCAAAATCCGTGAAGCGAATCAAGGCGGATACCCGTTTTGCCCTGACCGGAACACCGGTCGAAAACAGCCTGACGGAGCTCTGGTCGCTGTTTGATTTTGTGATGCCCGGCTACCTGCATGCACACCACCATTTCATCGTGAAATATGAGGCCCCCATCTCAAGACATGGCAACAAGCATTCTTTAAAGGAATTGACCCGACACATCGCCCCCTTCATCCTGCGAAGAATGAAAAAGGATGTCCTGAAGGAACTGCCGGACAAAATCGAGATGCAGTTAACTTGTGACATGACGGAAGGTCAGAAAAAATTGTACGCCGCCCATTTGCTGCATGCCCGAAAGGAAGTTCAGCAAACTTTGGACAAGGCCGGCATTCAGAAAAGCCGCATCAAGATCCTTGCGCTGCTGACCCGCCTGCGCCAGATCTGCTGTCATCCCGGCGTGTTTCTCGAAGGGTATCGGGGCGGCAGCGGCAAGATGAACCTGCTGATGGAAGTGGTGGAAGAAGCCCTTGCCGGTTCCCACAGAATCCTTCTGTTTTCCCAGTTCACACAGATGCTGGGACTGATCCGGGAAATGCTGGACAAGAAACAGATATCCTGTCTTTATCTGGATGGTTCAACGCCGGCAGGAAAAAGGCAGGAGCTTGTGAAATCCTTCAATGCCGGGAAGGGCGAGATCTTTCTGATTTCCCTGAAGGCAGGCGGCTCGGGGCTCAACCTGACAGGAGCCGACACGGTCATACATTTCGACCCGTGGTGGAATCCAGCGGTGGAGGATCAGGCAACGGACCGTGCTTATCGGATGGGCCAGAAAAACGCGGTCCAGGTGATCCGACTGGTGACGGCCGGCACCATTGAGGAAAAGATCGACCTGCTGCACAAACGCAAGCGGGACCTGACGGATCAGGTCATTCTGCCCGGGGAGACATTTCTGAACAACCTTTCAGAAGGGGATATCCAGTCGTTGTTTGGCTGATTCGCCCGCAGAATTATGATATGGTGCAGAATTATGATATTATAAAGTAAAGTTTATATTATCCTTGATTCGATCTGTATGGCACCATTGTGGCTATATGCATGAAGGAGGCAGGATGGAATACATCAGCAGAAGCATCGAAAGCAAATTCCTGCGAATGAGTGCATTCTTCAAGGTCATTTTGGTGACGGGCGCCAGGCAAGTTGGAAAAACAACACTGTTGAAGCACCTGGCAGAAGGTCAACATCGAACATATGTCACTTTGGACAATCTGCAGGCAAGAAAACTCGCGCAGACAGATCCTGTTCTTTTTTTCCAAACCTACAAACCGCCCATAATCATCGATGAAATTCAATATGCACCCGAACTGTTTGGTCAGATCAAAATCATGTGCGATGAGTCTGAACAGACAGGTCGTTTTTGGCTTACAGGTTCGCAGCAATATGTGGTCATGAAAAACGTTCGCGAATCATTGGCCGGCAGAATTGGGCTGATGCAGCTATTCGGTCTGTCAAAAAACGAAAGGGACGGTGTGTTCTTTGATGACGATTTGGACTTTTCGCTGTCTTGTCTGCAGCAGCGGTCCCTTAAGGTCAAGAAGAATGATGTGGTCGATACGTTCCAACATATATGGAACGGCAGCATGCCGCAGTTGATTCATGCGGATGCCGAACAGAGACAGATGTACTACGATTCATATATTGATACCTATCTGATGCGGGATGTTGCAGAACTTGGCGGCATCACCGATTCCGTGCGCTTTCGCAGTTTTATGACCGCGTGTGCATCGCTTGCATCGGAACAATTGAATTACAGGACTCTGGCAGACGCTTCGGGAATCTCACAGCCAACATCAAAAGAATGGGTGGCCATTCTGGAAGGACTTGGTATTCTGTATTTGCTGAAACCTTATTTCAACAATACGCTGAAACGGTTGTCCAAAACGCCAAAACTATATTTCTGCGATACCGGGCTATGTGCCCATCTTTCTATGTGGCTCACAAAGGAAACGTTGATGAACGGAGCTG
>JAIFNI010000255.1 GCA_020047785.1 Clostridia bacterium | reverse complement strand
GGCGCCGCATTCGGCCAGAGCAGCGGACTCCGTGACGGCAATGGCGCAAAAACCGGTGGTGCCGCTGGAAACGGCCAGGGCCGCGGACAAATGACGCGCGATGGTTCCGGTACGGGCAGCATGGCACGGGGCGGCATGAATCGGACCAAGTAAATAACGGTCACGCATGGAACAGATGCAAACATCAGGCGGGCTCCTTCCAATGAAGGGGCCCGCCTCTTTGACCATGTCGCCGGAAAGAAATTACCTGCTCTTTTTCAGAAAAGAATGGCGAGTTTGGCCATTGTTTTCTGAAATTCATAGAGCAGGTTTTTTCTTTCCAAGACCCATGTCGCCGGAAAGAAATTACCTGCTCTTTCCAAGACCCATGAAAGTTGTGCAGGCTAAAAACAGATCGGGTATTCAGGTAGTTTGTGATAATCGCCACACCAAATTCATCGTGGTCCATTGCAATGCATCGCTCCGGCACATGCAAAACAGGACCACCCGTGATAAACTGTTTGAGTCGGTGGTCCTGCCCGCAGCAAAGATGAAACTATCATCATCCGGTTTGGGTACGGTTCAGTTGTTCCGACGGTGAAACAGAGGAAGGGCGGAACCGCACATGTCTTTTGCCAGTATCCTGCAGATGTCGGACAGGGAGAACGACATCAATCCGACTTTATCGGCTTCTTTTGCCGATTTGCAGCTGGACCGCATTTTCGGTGCCATCACCGCTGATTATGTGGAATATCGACTGGATGATTACTTCCGGGTACCCCCCGGATCTTTTGAACATGTCCTTTACCGGCAGGAGATCATGCGGGATTTGGAAGACCCTTTTCTTCTGGAGACCATCACCTCTTTTTCCCGAACCATGCGCCTGGTCCGGCTGTATGCCGGATATGCCGAAACCCTGCATCAGACCGACCAATGCCGGAAGTGGCTTCTGGATGCGGCGGATTTGTATGTTCACGCTGTCTCGGACCTGAATGGCGTCTTGACGGGACTGACAAGGCTTGATGGGACAGAGGGAGCGGAAACTGCGAATGAAACGGGCAGAACCTTGAAGTCCGCCGGGTTGCGTGACTTCTCCGATTGGCTGGGTGAATACCGGAGCGGACTGGTCGGTTTTGCGGCGGAAACCACGGCCATGAAGGAAGAAATGGCAGGAATCCGCTATCGATTGGAATTGGGACGGGATCGGATCGTCGTGGCGACAGACCGCAGCAGCGCGGATTATCGTGCAGAACTGAACACAACGTTCGCTCCGGTGATTGAACTTCCGTATGAAGACGAGATACGGTTTTTTTCGGACCTGGAGATGAGTCTGCTGGAAAACAGGATTCTTGAGGCGGTGCGCGGCATGAATCCTGACGCGTTTGTCCATCTGGAGGTCTGGTACAGACGGCACGCGGGTTTTTTATCGCCGGTCCTGGTTCGTTTCGAGCGGGAAGTGCAGTTTTATCTGTCGTTTCTCGCCTTTCTTGCGCCTTTGCAGGAAAAGGGGCTTTCATTCTGCTGGCCGGTCTTGTCACGGGGCCCAAAACTTGAAATCCATGAAGGTTATGATCTGGCCCTGGCCATGAAGTGCCTGGAAGCCGGAACGGGCCTTGTCTCCAATGATTGCATCCTGTCCGGACAGGAACGGCTGATGGTGCTGACAGGACCGAATCAGGGAGGGAAAACCACCTTCGCACGCGCACTCGGGCAAGCTGCCTATCTGACGATGCTGGGGTGTCCCATCCCCGGACGATATGCGGAGATATCCCTTTTTGATGCGCTTTTCACCCATTTTTCCGTGGAGGAGGCCTTGGAAACGCAGTCCGGACGCCTGCAGGAAGAATTGCTTCGTGTTCGGGACCTCTTCACGCAAGCTACATCCTCCAGTCTGATCATTCTCAATGAATTGTTTTCCACCACCACCACGGCGGATGCCCAAGTGATGGGCGGCAAAATTCTCGGTCACTTCCGGTCTCTGGATTGCTTTTGTCTATATGTGACGCATCTTCACGAACTTGCCGCAACGGATGAAAAAACAGTCAGCTTCGTGGCGCTCATTCGGGATGACGAGTCGGGTGCCCGCACGTTCCACATTGTGCGCAGAGCTGCAGATGGTCAGGCTCATGCGCATGCCCTGGCCATACGGTACCGGTTGGATGCCGAGAACTTGAAACGCAGGCTGAAGGGGGATGCGCCATGAAACCATACCTCCTGTTTGATGAGGAAACGGCGAAAATGCTGGAAGGAACCGGTGCGTCAGGTTCCCTGAGATCCTCGGAATCTTTGCTCCGCAGTTCGGGGTCCGGGCGGGATTACGGGGTGCTCGCGGGAGCCGCCGGCGGGTGGGGCAACCGGACACCCGCCATGCAGGCCGTGAGAAACGCATATGGTCTTCGTCCTTCTGAAAAAACGGCTAATGTGCCGGCACCTGGAGAGGAAGGCGATTTGTCCCGTGACCTCAACCTTTCGGTGGTGTTTGAGGCTATGGCCGGCAAGGATGCCTTTCTGCACGAGGTGGCACAGCAGGTTGTTCCCGCAACGGTTTTTGATGAGAATGTCATCCGGTTCCGTCAGGAAATTCTGACCGATGTCCTGCATTTTCCCCGGACCATTCGTTCTCTGTACGGACTTGCTTCGGATGCGGTGGAAGAATCCTTGCTGTACAGAAATCAGAACCAACCGAATTATGCCCAGGTGGTGACCATGGGTGAGAAGGTCCAGAAGGCGCTTGGCCTGATGGAACGTCTGTTGAATCGAACGGAAATGCTGGCAAAACTGCTTGTGTCATCAGGTGGAACCTGCCGTTCCCGTGGCTTGGCTGCCTTTCGTGCGCGAGTGGACACAATGCTTTCCGATGCTTTTCTGGAACATGCGAACCGGCATGTTGAAGAACTGCGTTCTCTGGCGGAAGGGGGGAGACTGGTTCTTGGCTCTGCATTGGGACCGGGCCTCAAGGGTTCCGGTCATGTGCTGCGCGGCATCCTGGACCCATCTGAATTCTCAGTCTTCGGAAAGCTTTCCGGCATGTCTTTTTCCAGGGAAAGCAAGGCCACAATCCGCCTCGACAACATCGCCCTGTCCCGCAGTGCGGATGAATTGCAGGATGCGGCTTTCGTTCATGTGCTCCGGGTCATTGGCCGGCTTTCGGACGAATTGTTCCGATTCTTCGAAATCCTGCGCTTTGAAACTGGTTTTTATGCAGGTTGCTTGAATTTGTATGAGACATTGATGAGTCTTGGCGTTCCGCTTTGTCTCCCGGAGATTCCCACAGACACTCGATCCGGCATGCAGTTCGAACAGCTTGTCGATGTCGGTCTTGCCCTGTCGAACCGGCAGTGCCCGGTTTCCAACAGCCTTTCCGCCCCGGAAGGCAGACTGTTTGTTGTCACCGGAGCGAACCAGGGAGGGAAGTCCACGTACTTGCGCAGCATCGGATTGGCCCAGCTCTTTCTGCAATGCGGTCTGTTCGTCACGGCGAAACAGTTTGGCGCCCCCTTGCGGGATGCCGTTTTCACCCATTTTGCCAGACCGGAGGATACGGGCATGGAACATGGGAGACTGGAAGAAGAGCTGGCCAGAATGGATGGGATCGTCAAACGGATGACAGGGAATTCCATGCTGCTCCTGAACGAATCGTTTGCGACGACGACTGAGCGTGCAGGGGCCCGCATTGCGCTGGAACTGGTCCCCCCGCTGCAGGCGTATGGTGTGGAGATCCTGTATGTCACGCATATGTATGAATTTGCGAATGGAATACGAAGCCTTGAAATCCCGGGAACCGTCTTCCTGCGGGCAGAACGCGCTCCCGACGGGCAGCGATCCTTCCGGGTGGAAAAGGGGGAGCCTCTTCCGACCAGTTATGGCGTGGACCTGTTTGAAAAATGGGTGGGGGAACCACGTCCGGCCCAGCAAGGAGAATCGGATGGCTGAATGGCCTGTTTTGTATGATGGAAGGAAAAGCCAAAGACGGAATGGACTGTTTTGTATGATGGAAGGATAAGCCAAAGACGGAATGGCCTGTTTTGTATGAGGAAGGATAAGCCAAAGACGGAATGGATCATTTGCATGCTGAAAGGACAGGTCAATGGCAGAAAAGACAGTGATGGAGAAGAAAACGAGAATCATCGTGAAAAGGCCGCCTCTGTACAAGGTGGTTCTCCTGAACGACGATTACACAACGATGGAGTTTGTGGTCGCCGTGCTCATGCGGATTTTTCACAAATCCGCCTCGGAGGCGACGCAGATCATGCTGGATGTGCATCAGAAGGGGAAGGGAATCGTAGGGCTTTACCCACTCGACATTGCTCGGGCGAAAGTCCTGCAGGTGGAGCAGATGGCCGGGCAGGCTGGGTTTCCACTGATGGCTTCCATTGAGGAATGAGTCGCCGGAAAGAAATTGCCTGCTCTTTTTCAGAAAAGAATGGCAGGTATGGCCATTGTTTTCTGAAATTCATAGAGCAGCAGAGAAAATCGAAGAAAACGAGAGATTATTGAGGGAGGTTATTTCTTTCCAAGACCTGAATGACAGTCCAGGGGGAGACAGGAACATGAAATTGGAATTCACCACGCAGCAGATCCTGCAGGCGGCTGTCATGGAAGCCAGAATGCGGAAACACGAATATTTGACGGCGGAACACATCCTCCATGCTTCCCTTTCCTTTCACATGGCGAAGAAGATCATCCGCCACAGTCATGGAAACATCAGGGAACTTGAAGCGGATTTGCAGGCCTACCTTGCGGAGAACCTGCCTGCCGTGCAGGAAAGCGAGCCAATGGAAACGGAAGGGTTTTCACGTGTGCTGCAGAATGCCGCGCTTCATGTTGCCTCCTCGGGCCGCAAGGAGCTTTCCATCGGCGATATTTTTGCGGCCATGCTGGAGGAAAAGGACCTGTTCGTCTCCTATTTCCTCATGAAATCCGGCGTGACGAGACTATCCCTGCTTCGGTACATTTCCCATGGGAAGGATGATGAGGAAATCGCCTCCTCGGATGATATGGAAGGTGCGGTGGACTCGGTCACAATTGGCAAAAGTGATGGAATCGGTGAACTCGATGAAATCAATGAAATCGATGAAATCAATGAA
>JAIFNI010000069.1 GCA_020047785.1 Clostridia bacterium | reverse complement strand
AGGATGCAAGAACCCTCGCGCCGATTCTGCTCCGCATGATGCAGGCCATGGAGTCGTTTTTGGCCGGCTTCGAGGCGGATGGCGCCTGTACGGAGGGCCTCACGTACTGGAACTACGGTTTTGGGTTTTATGTTGCCTTTTCAGAGCGGCTGTCTGCCAGAACCGGTGGCCGCATGGACCTCATGACCGGACAGAAGGTGCGGGAGATCGTTCTCTTCCAGCAGCGCGCCTGGATGGGCGGGGATTGTGTCATCAGCTTTTCCGACGGCAGCCGCACCGGTCGTTGGCATCCGGGGCTGACACATTGGCTGCGCCGAAAATTTCCGGAGGTGCTGGCGCCTGATGAACGGTATATGCATCTTTTCGGGGATGATGCCTGCCATCGCTGGAACTGGGATTTGCGGAATTTCATCTGGTCGGATGCACCGGAACCGTCCCCTTCGGAAGAAACGCCTGCAGAGACGAATGCAGCCGGAAAGGTCAAACAGGATCTTTTCGCGCTTCGTGCTGCCGCGGCAAGAGCGAATGCTGCAGCAAGAGCCAATGCTGTTGCCCCGAAGGGAAATGATCCGATCTCCGGGCCATATCCCGGGGTTGCGGATGATGCCCGAATGCCACTCTCCTCCGACCCATCAGCCGGTGCAAGACAACCCGCCGACAGCTTTTGGTTCGCGGATGCCGCCTGGCTCATCTCGAAGGTGCCCGGCCAGTTCGGGCCCGTTGGGTTCGCGGCAAAGGGCGGACACAACGATGAACCGCACAACCACAACGATCTGGGTTCCTTTCTGCTGCATGCGGGCGGCGAAACGTTTCTCGACGACGTCGGTGCGGGTGAATATACCAAAGAATACTTCGGACCGGAACGGTACGCCTGTTTGGTGAACGGTTCCCATGGGCACTCCGTCCCGATTTTCGGTTGGACGGGGCAATCTGCCGGACGACAGTATCAGGCGGATGTGATCCTTTCTGAAACAGGACCGGAGCAGGACGTGCTCGCCCTCGACCTGACCCGTGCCTATGAATTGCCCGCCTTGCGCAGCTTTACCCGCACTTTTCTGTGGGAGAAGACGGGCATTCCTTCGCTTTCAGTCGAAGACCACATCGTCGCGGAAGAATCCGGCCTTCCCATTACGGAAAGGTTTGTCACATGCATGGAACCTGCCCGCACCGAAGCGGGCATCCTGCTTCAAGGGAAAGCAGGCAGCCTGTTGATCACCTCGGACACGGAAGGATTTGCACCAGTCATCTCATCGGAATCATTCGCCAATCATGACGGCAAGCAGGAGATCCTGTGGAAGGTTGACTTCACAAGCGGGCTGCCTATGCAGGAGTGCAGGTTCAAGGCGGTCTTCTCCTTTATGAATGCCACAGAACTGCTGCTTCAATGAAAACCACAGAACTGCTGCTTCAATGAAAGCCACAGAACAGCTGCTTCAATAAAAGTGACAGAGCAGCTGCTTCTATGAAAGTCACAAAACATTGGAATAAAATATTTATTTTAATCTTGTAAAACATTTAGTTTGATCCTATAATAAGAGAGTCACTGTAAGGGGTTTCATCTGCCGCCGAACAGCCAGCGAGGTGACTTCGTGAGCCAATCCAGCAATGATTTCCGACTGGATTTCGTGCCTTGTTTCGGCAATGCCGCCACAAGCATGCAAGTTCCATTCCGCAACTTGCACGAAAAAGTCGATTTTCAACTTTCTGCATGCGGCTATCCGGCAGCATGAATGAATGAGTGGGAAGGATTGAGGGATGGGCATTCAGTCAGAACAGAATCTGAAAATGAAAGCGAACCAGATTCGGCGAGATTTGCTCCATATGGTTCATCATGCGAAGACCGGACATACCGGTGGGTCACTTTCCTCTGCGGATATTCTGACCACTCTGTTTTATGATGTCATGCATCATGATCCTGTCAATCCTGATTGGCCTGCCCGGGATCGATTCATCCTTTCCAAAGGTCATTCCGTGGAAGGGTATTGGAACATCCTCGCCGACATGGGGTATTTTCCGAAAACTCAACTTGAAACATTTTCAAAGTTCGGTTCGCCGATTATCGGTCATCCGAATAACAAGGTTCCAGGTGTGGAGATGAACACCGGCGCGCTGGGTCATGGCCTTTCCATTTCCGTCGGAATGGCCATCGCAGCGAAAATGAAAAAGGAAGACTGGCGTGTGTTCACGCTCATGGGAGACGGTGAACAGGCGGAAGGGTCGGTCTGGGAAGCAGCCATGGCCGCTGCGCACTACAAACTGGACAATCTTGTCGGCATCATCGACCGGAACGGACTACAGATTTCCGGGAGCACCGAAGACGTCATGGCGTTGGAACCGATGGATGAGAAATGGCATGCGTTTGGCTGGCATGTGGTAAAAGTGGACGGGCTTGGAACCGATGGATGAGAAATGGCATGCATTTGGTTGGCATGTGGTAAAAGTGGACGGGCACGACATCCCTTCACTTCGGAAGGCTTTCGCCGAAGCACCGGCTGTAGCCGGCAAGCCGACACTTGTACTGGCAACAACCATCAAGGGCAAGGGTGTCCCATTTATGGAAAATCAGGCGAAATGGCATCACGGCGTGCCTTCCGACGAACAGCTGGCACTGGCGCTTGCGGCCTTGCAGGCAGAAGATGAAGGCCCTGAGGTTGAAGCAGGGCATGAAGCGAGGTTGAAGGCATGAACAAAATACCCAACCGTCAGGCCGTATGTGAGACATTGATGGAACTGTCCGCCACGGATCCGGATATCGTGGTGCTTGCGAGTGATTCCCGTGGTTCCGCCTCCATGGCGCCTTTTGCCGCCCGATTCCCGGAAAGGTTTGTGGAAATCGGCATTGCCGAGCAGAACCTCGTAGGTGTTGCTGCCGGCATGGCCGCCTCCGGTCTGAAACCGTTCGTGACTTCGCCCGCCTGCTTTTTGAGCATGCGTTCCATCGAGCAGGTAAAGGTGGATGTGGCTTATTCGAAAACCAATGTCGTGCTGGTGGGCATCAGCGGCGGTGTCAGTTACGGCGCGCTCGGCATGTCCCATCATTCCTTGCAGGATTTGGCCGTCATGCGCGCCATTCCCGGCATCAGCGTGTTCCTGCCGGCGGACCGGCATGAAACCCGTCGCCTGGTGGAGGCGCTTGTCGCAAATCCTCAGCCTGCCTATGTGCGCATCGGGCGCAATCCGGTGGAAGATGTGCATGAATCTGCTGATTTCCCGTTCGAGATCGGCAAGGCGATCTGTCTGGCTGAAGGAAAGGATGTCACGATCATCGCCGCCGGGGAGACGGTGAGGCCTGCGCTGGACGCCTCACTGATCCTGGAGGCGGAAGGCATATTCTGCCGCGTGCTCAATCTGCACACCATCAAGCCCTTCGACAGGGAGGCAGTCCTGAAGGCAGCCCGTGAAACCGGATTCATTGTGACCGTGGAGGAACACAGCATTCATGGCGGTCTCGGCGCAGCAGTCGCGGAACTGGTGTCTCAGGTTTGTCCTGTTCCAATGAAAATTGTGGGCATTCCGGATGAACCGGCTATTCCCGGCACATCAGCCGAAGTCTTTGCCCATTATGGGCTGGATGCAGCCGGGATCGCGCGGGCAGTGCGAAAGCTGACGCAATGCTGAACGCTGCGGTCTGTGATGCAGCACCGGAAATACCGTCGCAAGGCAAGGCGACAGCCAAAAGGCCGATGCTGGAAATGCGATCGGAGGATGAAGCATGAAACCAACTGTCAAGGATATCGCGGCCGCGGCGGGTGTTTCGCCCGGAACCGTATCGAATGCGCTGAACGGACGCAAAGGTGTCAGCGAAACAGTCCGGGAGACTGTTTTTCGTATTGCGACGGAGTTCGGATATCTCAAGGAAGAGCAGGAACCGGCATCGAACGTCATTCGGTTTGTCATGTTCAAGCGCCATGGCCATGTCGTGTCGGACACCCCTTTTTTCTCATCCCTGGTGGAGGGGATGGAACGGGAGGCACGACATGCCATGAAGGAGCTGCGCATCACGCACCTGAACCTGCAGGAGCCGGATTATCGTGATGTGCTGGCGATGCTGGCCAGGGAGCCTTCCGCCGGGCTCATCGTGCTGGCGACGGAAATGATTGAAGAGGATCTGGCTCTGTTTTCAGGGGTTCGCGCGCCGATGGTGATCGTCGACAACCGGTTCCATGACAATCCCTGCGATGCCGTGCTGATTGACAACGCGGATGGCGCCTGGAAGGCTGTTTCTTTCCTGGCTTCGCTGGGGCACACCCGGATCGGATACCTGCACAGCGCATTCCCTATCCGGAATTTCACGGAGCGGGGTCGTGGATATGCCGACGCGCTGGCTGACCGGGGGCTGGTGGAGATTGCAGAGGACAGGATTCTTCTTGATCCGACACTGGATGGTGCATACAGGGACATGCTGAAAGAGCTGATGACACTGGAACAGCTGAAAGAACAGGAACCGTTGAGACCGGGAGCACCGAAGGATTCGCGGAGGGTGTTGCCCACAGCTTTTTTCGCGGACAACGACATCATTGCTGCGGGTGCCATCCGAGCCTTGCAGGAAAAAGGCTTCCGCGTCCCGGATGACGTGTCGGTCATCGGATTTGACGACATGCCGTTCTGCGAGGTGATGACTCCCCGGCTCTCCACGGTTCATGTCTACAAGCAGGAAATCGGGGCACTGGCTGTGAAGCGTCTTCTCGTGAGGATGGAAGAGGACGAGCCGGTCCGATTGGTTACGGAAATGGAGACCGCGCTTGTTGTGCGGGAAAGTCAAAAGAAGTTGCCCTGAATGGAAGAAAATTCGCACGAATGCCAATTAACAGGAAGGGCATGCGTGTGTGGCGGAGGAGGAGGAAAGCAAAATGATAAACTGGACAACAAAAACGGAGCGATGGGGAATCTTCGAACTCGCAGCAGGGGGGCCTGAAACCGGGAATCCGTTCAAGGAAGTGAGTTGGACGGCCGTATTCCGGAATTCAGGACGGATGTTCCACGCACCCGGCTTCTATGACGGAGATGGGATCTTCAAGGTCCGATTCAGCCCGGATCTGCCCGGCGCCTGGACCTTTGAAACGAGCTCTTCCGAAGCGGGGCTGGATGGCCTGGCCGGTTCCTTCGACGTGACGGAAGCATCACCCGGCAATCATGGCCCCGTCCGGGTTGCAAACACCTTCCATTTCGCGTATGAGGATGGTACCCCGCACAACAGCATCGGTACGACCTGCTATGCCTGGACCCATCAGGGAAACGAGCTGGAGGAGCAGACGCTGGATACCCTGGCGGAAGCGCCTTTCAACAAGATGCGCATGTGCGTTTTCCCGAAACACTATGATTTCAACCACAATGAACCGGAAATGCTTCCTTTCGCGGGCAGCCTGGAGACCGGCATTGATTTTGAACGGCTGAATCCCGCTTGTTTCCGTCATCTGGAGAAGCGTATTCTCGAACTGCAGAAACTTGGCATCGAGGCGGACATCATCCTGTTCCACCCGTATGATCGCTGGGGGTTCGCCGAAATGTCGCCGGAAACGGACGATTTCTATCTGAAGTATGTCGTGGCGAGGCTGTCGGCCTACCGGAATGTCTGGTGGTCGCTGGCCAATGAATACGATTTGTTCCCGAACAAGACAATCGGCGACTGGGAGCGGTTTGCCCGCATCATCATGGACAACGACCCGGTATCGCACCTTCGGTCTGTCCACAACTGCGGCGCCTTCTACGATTATTCGCGGCCATGGGTCACCCATTGCAGCATCCAGCGCACGGATGTATACAAGACCTCCGAAAATGTCACCGAATGGCGGGAACGCTGGCGCAAGCCCATCGTCATCGATGAGTGCACCTATGAGGGCGACATCAACCACGGATGGGGGAACATCCCGGGCACGGAGATGGTGCGCCGGTTCTGGGAAGGTTATGTGCGCGGCGGATACATGGGTCATGGGGAAACCTACATGAATCCGGAGGAAGTGCTCTGGTGGTCGAAAGGCGGAAAACTCACCGGCAGCAGTCCGGCGCGCATTGCCTTTTTGAAGCGGATTGCGGAGGAAGGGCCGGGACAGGGCATGACCCCGATCCCGAACCGGTACGGCGTCGATTGGGATGTGGCCGTCGGCGGACAGGAAGGGCAGTACCATCTGTACTACTTCGGTTTCTTCCAGCCGTCATTCCGGATTTTCACGGTGAATCCGGCATGGACGTTCAAGGTGGAGGTCATCGACACGTGGAACATGACGGTCGAAGAAGTGCCCGGCACATTCTCCGGCACATTCCGCATAGACATGCCCACACGCCAATACATGGCGGTGCGGCTGCGCAGGGTCTGAAGGCGCCGGAAGAAAATTACCTGCTCTTTTTCCGAAAGGAATGACAGGTTTGGTCATTGTTTTCGGAAATTCATAGAGCAGGTTATTTTCTTCCAAGCCCTAAGGCGCCGGAAAAGGCTGGTTATTTTCTTCCAAGCCCTGAGGGAAGAGACCGTCATGCATGGAGTATAATGGAGTAACCCCCGCCAATCCGTGTGCCTTCAATTTCATCCAAGCAAGCAGGGAGGTGTCCCATGTTCGCATCACAGGAAATTGCCAGCAGATATCATTCCGCTTTAAACCGGTATGTCACGGCCATGGAAAACAACATGCCGGACCGCATACCGATCCGGTTCCTCTTTGAGGAAATCGCCGCGAAATATGCCGGCTACACCACCCAACAAACCGCCTGCGATTATCGCCTTGCCTTTGACGCGACCCGGAAGATGGCGATGGACCTCCAGGTGGATGCCGCGATGCTCAATGCCATATGGAGCAACTATGGCGTGGGGAAAGGCGCTTCCTGGAAGTATTTTGCCGTGCCGGGGGTGGATGTTTCAGTCGAAAGCGTGTGCCAGTTTCATGAGCCTGCGTCAGAGGCCGATCTCTGCATGAAGGCGGATGAATATGATGAGTTTGCGGATGACCCGACAGCCTTCCTGCTGACCAAATGGTTTTCCCGGTATGCGAGCCGGCTTTCCCCACCCGGCGGTCCGGTCACCTTTCAACACAATGCCGCCTTGATTTCCGGGGCCATGGCCTATGCGCGATATATCGGATCCTTCGGGGAATATGCCGACAGACTGAAATACGAGGCCGGCGTCGTCTCCGCCAATGCCGGCATGATCAAGGCGCCCTTCGATTTGCTGATGGACAAATTGCGGGGGTATCAGGGTTCGGTCATGGATGCCTTCACGCAGCCGAAGAAAGTATTGAAGGCCTGCGAAGCATTGATGCCGCACATTGTGAAGAATGCGCTCGGGGGTGCTGACCCCGACAAGCACGCCCCCATCACGATCTGGGCGCACCGCGGAACCGTTCCCTTCATCACGCCGGAAATGTTCGACGGCATCATGTGGCCCACGTTGAAACCTGTTTTCGATGAAATCATTTCCAAGGGGCATCGCATCCTGTTTTATGGTGAAGGCAACTGGGAAGCCCATTA
>JAIFNI010000244.1 GCA_020047785.1 Clostridia bacterium | reverse complement strand
TCGTCCACACCATAGGCCTGAATGGCCGCAGCTTGAACAGCCACGGTTGACTCATGATAGGTTTCTCGGATGTATCCGAATCTCATCGCCTTTCCTCCGCTTCTAATCCAAAAAACTACTTTTTGACAAGGTTCAACGGTCCAAAAATGAGTTTCTGAACACTATCTTCTTTTGAGTACTGGATCCTCTTTGTGTAGACCTGTTCCTCATTTGTAATCTCTATAATGTTCAGGTCGACAACTTTATATGTCCCCGGCTTCATCCCTGATACCGTTCCACTGATAGTTCCGTCTGCTCCGAAAATCACTTCCCCGGCATAACCCGCCCATTCCCATGTGCCGATTAGATTTTCTTTTAGGGTATCCAGTTCCTTGGCAACTTGTTGTTCCTCTTCCTTGCGAACCGCTTCTTCTCGTTTCTCGATAGCTTCCGCCGCTTCTGATGAATTGGCATAGTATGTCAACGCCAGCTTTTCCTCATGCAACACCGTCTTGTCGTTTGATTTGTTTATCCGCAATTCCTTGATGCTTCCCTCTGCCATTCCGGATCCGGTCAGCACGATAGTCTCTCCATCTACACGGTACTTCCCTGTCGAGAGCCACGTGGAGGTATACGAGCCATCTTTTTGTAAAATCAACGTATCGTCGTTATCTCCATACCATGTCCCAGCGACCGCCTCTCGCGGGTTCAGTCCACAGCCAGTAGACAGCAAGACAACCAGCAGAAGCATTGTCACAACGTATAGCCCTTTTTTCATCCAATCCTCCTATAGACCTGCGTACGCCGCACCATTTGTCCGGAGACTGTCGCGCTTAATCCTCCAATGGCACTGGGTTGAGTCCCGCTTTTTTTGATTGCTGTGTGGCCACCAATATTCTGAAATCTTCCACTGTCAGACTATATTCTTTCATGATGCCCTTGACCTCCAGGCTCTCCAGCTCCTCAATTTCCGTTTCGAGCTTTGAGACCTTCTCCTGGTCTGCAGCAATGCGTGCTTTCAGCCTCGCGATTTTCTCTTTCCGTTCATCAATCTTTTCAACAGCTGTTCCCATTCTTTTCTCCCTTCAGTATCATAACGGATATTTATGTCGCCTGCCAAATATCATTCCCGTCAATCAGATGAGACAAAGAAAGCAGAATTCATCAAAAACCCATCTTTTTCAAATTCTAGATGCAGGTGCGGGTCCGTGCTTGCACCGGTGTTACCAACAGTTGCAATCACATCTCCTCGCCACACAGTCTGCCCGATTGTCACCAAAACATCCTTGCAATGCGCATACAGATTGGTCCGATCACCTGAAATGATTCGTATACGATTCCCATATCCTTCTCCGCTAATGAGCACTTCCGTGACCGTTCCTCCCATGACTGCCTGAATAGGCGTTCCTTCAGATTGTCCTATGTCGATGCCATCATGGTGCTTCTTCACGCCGTCTATTGGATGGACCCGCCATCCGAAGCGTGTTGTCACGCTGAGGTTGGCCGCCCAATCATAGCCGGGAAATGGATTCCCAAGCTCCTGCCGCAGGTTCATCCCCCCCACTTCATTCAGTGCCTGATACTGCTCTTCCTGGTCTGAATTGAACAAGGTGGTCTTGTTTGCCTCGACATAGGTTTCAATAGGTATGGTTGTCATGAAAACATCCAAATGGTTGACAATCTCCGTCCATGGAATTTCATGTTTGATACCAAGAGGATCAGTAAACTCGGTAATATGTGGAATTCGTTCTTCCCAAGGAGTCTTTGTCACCGTATACAACATTTGGTGAATGGATTCTACCTCATTACGAACTGTGCTCCCAAAAATCTTAATCGCCCCGTCCAGGGTATATTCCTTATACCTGACATCCAGATAGTTCAAGAAGTAATCAGTATTTGTCATCACCCTCATGTCAGCAAGCCCTACCGGATTCCCGTTCAACTTATAATGGAATTGCTCCACACCTATGTATGGAATCTCGTCTTCAATCTTGGCTATTTGGAGATTCAGGTCGGCATCCAGCTCCGTCATCCAGTCGTAGGTCTTTGTCAGTTCTTCATCATTGCTGGTCAGGGTAAAGCTGGCGAACACCGAGGAAATTGATGAAACAACCGCCATCAGCATAACGGCTGCCAATAAAGCCACTACACCTATCAAGATAGACTTCAGAACAACAGGATTGCTCAGCGTCTTACCCACGGTACGTGCTGCCGTCGCTGTGCTTTCCGCCAGCTTCTTTGCTGTCTGCGCGCTGCTTCGAATTGCTTTCCGTGCCTTTGCCGGAGCGCTGGCCATGGTCTTTGCCACACCTGATGCCGCTTTCAAGGTTCGATACCCGTTGACCATGACATCCTTCGGCTTACGTACTGCCTCGATCCCCAAATCATCCGACCCGTAAAAGTCCGAAGTCTCACGGCCTATTTTTGACAAGGTAGCGCGACCTGCTTCCTTGAGCATATCGCCTCCACGCCGCAGCGTGGCGATCCGAGCTTCTTTTACCGTCATTGTTCCGATTTTGACATCCGCCCGTACTTTGGAAAGATATCGGATGCTTCGATATGCACCCACGGCAACGCTTCCCGTGTTTTTCACGTATCGAGGGGCCTTCACCATCTGCCTAACGAAGTGCCCAACGGTACGGTCACTGACATACCCGTCCCTCCGGCTCTGTCCTGCTGATCTCTCGAGGTCACGGTACGCGTTACCGACAGTCCTGCGCCATCCTTGCCTTGATTTGGCAGCCTTTGTCCGATTCTTGTCTGAGTATGCTTGAGCCAATCCAGCCGGTTTGGCCGGTTCAGCGCTCTCAGCGGAGGCTTTCTTGTCTCCTAAAGAGACGCCGTCTTCCTTTTCTGAAATCCTCTTTCTTTCTGGGGCTTCCGGGATGGAACTGGCCACGCTTCTACCAGGCCTCAGTGTCTGCTCCCCCACTTCAGCGTCAACAAGCGTTCTGAGGACACTCCGCTTTCCGGAAGGTGCTCTTGTTGCATCTCCGGGCAGACTGTTCTCGTTTATCATGTTGTTGCGCTTCCGTGCCGGTTCCGACATCTTTTATCTCCACTCATCTACTGTGCTGCGATTTCTTCCACCTTGGTTGTCATCAAGGAATACAGGGCTGTGTCGGAAGGGAATTTGTCGATGAAGGGAATGATGGACTTCCCCGCAACCAGCAGCCCCTGCCCTGCTTGCGCATTGGTCACATAGTTCAATTGCTGGGTACTGATGTTCAGCAGAGCGGCAAGCTCCACCCTGTCACTGGTAGCCTGGTTGAGCATCATCACAAAGTCTGTGTTACTGAGCATGCGCCGTGCCAAGTCTGAGATGAGCAGGTCTTCCACGTTTTGTGTGATCCCGGTGGGAATGGCTCCCCATTTGCGAGAGCGTTTGTACAGTTCAAAGAGGTAGTTTGCGCTGTATTCGTTCTGAAACAACAGGTAAATCTCATCGATGTAGATCCATGTCCGTTTGCCCAGCGCCCGGTTCCGCGTGACGCGATTCCATATTTGGTCCAGAACAACCAGCATGCCCAGGGTTTTGAGCTGTTTCCCCAAGTCTCTGATATCGAAAACTACAAACCGGTTCGCAACGTTGATATTCGTCGGATGCGCAAACACCGAGAGGCTTCCCTCAATATACAGCTCAAGCGACAACCCGATTCCGGCAGCCTCCGCTTCCGGCTGCGCCATCAGGACCTTATAGAAGTCCTGCAGCGTAGGAACGGGATGCTTGTCCGGGTTGGCGAAATGAGCTTGATAGGTCATTTTGCAGGCACGATCCACAACTGTCTTCTGTGCTGCGCTAAGCCCTTCATTTCCACCAGCCAGCAGTTCACACAGGGACAGGACAAATTCCGATTTCAGCAGCAAAGGGCTGTCATCATCAGCGTAATCCATCGTGATGTCGAGAGGATTGATGTGTGCCTTGCTTCCGGCAGACACATGGATGATTTCTCCCCCAAATGCTCTTGCCATTGCGGCATACTCCCGTTCCGGATCGATAATCAGGACATCGTCATCCGTCCCAAGAATCATGTTGGCAATCTCACGTTTTGCCGAGAATGACTTGCCGGAGCCCGGAGTTCCCAAAATGAATCCGTTTGGATTCTTAAGCGTTTTCCGGTCGAACATGATGAGGTTTCTGCTCAGTGCATTCAACCCATAGTAGAGCCCATGTTCCTGAAATAGTTCCTGTGTCGTAAAAGGGACCAGTATTCCTGTGCTTGCCGTTGTCAGCGTCCTTTGAATATCCACATGATTCCGGCCCAGAGGCAAGGCCGAGTTCATTGCATCTTCCTGTAGGAAGTCCAATGACCCCAGCTTGCAGTTGTTCTTACGGGCTACGGCCATGAGCTGGTACACGTTCTCATGGAGCGCATCGAGGGTCTTGGCGGACGTGTGGATGAGGACTGTCACTTTGAACATGCGCTGGTTCTTGTTTTGCAGGTCATCCAGCAGCTCTTCTGCTTCCACCAACGAGTACTTCAATTCGTATGGAATCATCTCGACATCGTAACCGGCCTTGATGGCCTTTTTCTGTTCATCGATTTTCTGCTGCTCCATGAAGCTGATCTTTTTCCGGACCAGGGAGAAGGCCTGTTCCTGCTCCACGCTCCTGACATGAAGCGTGATAGTCATGTTGCAGGGAATGTCGGACAACTCCGTGAGCAGCTTGTCGGACAGGTCAGGCGGGAGATCCTTGAGGTACAGGGACTGGCCAAAACTGTCACCAAATTCGTAATATGCCTTGTTGGTGAAGTCAAAGGAATCCGGTGCCACATAATCCTTGGTGGTCAGACTGCTCCTTAGGAGATAGTCGTACGAGAAAAGGAATGGATCCCCTGGATTGAACATACCATGAAGAAACTCCAGGCGCTCCGCGCCCGACAAAAGCTTGATATCGCAGCCAAGCTGCTTGAAGTTGTTGATGATGTCCGTTTCAATTCGTGAAAGTGCCTGTACCGCCGCCTCATAGGAAATAGCCTGCACTGCGACAGTCAGAAATTTCTCTCTGACAATGGAGTTCTGACCCTGCATGGACTTTTCGGACAGCATGGCATTGTACTCACGCCGATACCGGTGAGCTTGTCCGCCTTGGTCAGTAGCACCAGG
>JAIFNI010000165.1 GCA_020047785.1 Clostridia bacterium | reverse complement strand
GCCAGCTCCCGCACGGCGGATTCTCCTTCCGGGTTGTGGCACCAGGCACAGCGCAAAGGGCAACCCTTCAGGAACACGGTGGTCCTGATGCCCGGCCCGTCATGCACGGCAAAGTGTTTGATATCAAAGACAAGTCCGGTGTCTGAAGACATTGCACCTCCCGAAGATTGTCTGATTCTCATGATGCGGCGGTTCCGCCGGAAATGCAGCAACATTCCGAATCACAGCATTTGGCTGTTGAATCATAGCGTTTGCTTGTAGAATCACAGCATTTGCTTGCTGGCCTCAATGTATTGCTCCTGCTCGTCCGGGGACATGGAAGTGAAATAGACATTCCATCCGCAAACCCGGACTTGCAGCGTGGCATATTTCTCAGGGTGGACACGGGCATCCAGCAGCGTCCGGCTGTCAAACACATTGAACTGGATGCCGAACCCGCCCTTGGTGAAATACGTGCGGACCAAGCCCATGAATGCCTTCAAGCCATCGCTTCCCTGCACTGCGGACGGATGCAGGTATATGTCCAGGACAGAGCCGTTCGGCACATTTAGGAAATCCAGTTTCGTGACGGAGTTGATCTGGGCCGTGATCCCTTTTGCATCGCGGGCAGTCATTGCGCCCACGCCGCCTGCGAGGTAGACGCCCGCATGCCGCCCGTCCGGCGTGGCACCCATGCGCTTGCCGAATCGATACCGGTAATCGAGCGTGAACAGGGAGGCGCGGAACCATCCTCCGCGGGTGTTGGGGATGGCATTGACCTTTTCTGTGTAGTGATCGGCAACCAGTTTGGCGAGTGCATCCACCTCCGGATCGTCGTTGCCGAACTTGGGGAGGCGATACACGATGTGACGATGGAGTTCCTCATATCCTTTGAAGTCCATTTTCAGTGCGTCGATTAACTCTTCCATCGTGCAACGTTTCTCTTCGAACACCAGGCGCTTCACGGCCATCAGGGAATCGGCCGTGTTGGCGAGACCCGCGCCCATGCAGCCGGTGTTGTTGTATCGGGGACCTGCCTGACCGATATCCCGTCCCTTTTCCAGACAGTCGGGGAACGTGCCTGCCAGGATTGGGGAGGGGTTGATGTCCGGCCAGAACGGTTCGAACTGGCGGACATAGTCCGTTGCCCGTTCCACTTGCGCGTCAATCTGGCACAGAATGGCATGGAAGAAAGAGGAGAAGTCCTTCATGTCGGAGGAGTGACCAGTTTCAGGCCCCGCCACTTTTCCGGAAACCGGGTCTATTCCGTTGTTCAGCGCCAGTTCCACCGATTTGGCCAGATTGATTTTCAGGCTCATGTTGCAGGCGATTTCACGACCTTCCACTGTTGGCTCATAACAGCCGATCAGCAAATAATCGCGTGCATCCTCCAGCGTTTTGCCGTACCGGACCAGTGCGGGAATCGCCACTTCGTCGTTCACCAGTACGAAGGCGGTCTTTCCCTGCCGGATGATCCCGAGAACCTTTGCAAGGAAAGCGTCTGGCGTATTTCTGCCGATACGGACAGATAGCTTCGGGTCTGTGGTGTCCAATTCATCATAAGCTTCCAGTGCCAGCATGGAGAGCTCGTTGACGGCTGTGCTTCCATCCTGCAGACAGCCACCGAGGTAGAAATTCTTCCCGTTTGCGACGCCCCGTGTGTGGGCGAAGAACTTGGTCCAGAAAAACTTTATCAACTCTTTTGCCTGTTCCCGATCCAAGTGCCCCGAAGCGATGTCGGAACGGAACCAGGGCAGGTAGAGACGATCGAAACCGCCCATGGAGCGGACCCATTCACCTTCCATTTCAATTGTCTGATGCATGAGGTATGCGAACTGAAGCGCTTCGTGAAACGTGCGGGGTGGGTTTGCCGGAACATGTTCCAGCGCGTCCGCCATCATGATCAGGCGCGCAGCTTGACCAGGGAGCAACCCGAGTTGATCCTGGTGAAGGCTGGTATGACCCAGGGGAAGTTTGGCTTCGAAATCCTTGTCTGTTTCCGTCGTTCTCTCCGCCATCTCACGGGCGAGTTTTCCAAGCCTTCCCGCCCAGTGGAGGATGGCACCATACACGATATCCACAGCCTCATAAAAGTCCTTCTGCTCCGCTGTGATGGTATCCCCGAGGGAGTCCCTGCGCTGATGCGCATCTTCCAGCAGACCGTTCAAACCACGGGACAGCAGGTTTGTCCAACCTGGCGAGGTGTGACCAAGGTCCAGAACACCATCCAGCAAGCCGGTTTTCACCGCTTCGCTCATCCAGGCTTTTTCATCGGGCAAGTGACGGGTTTCCACTTCCTTGAGCCAACGGTTCTGCAGTTGGACAAGCAGATTGCCATGCTGGATTTTGTCCGCGAAGAAATCCAGCGGGTCGATTTGGATGCGGGCTTTTTCCAGAATGAGGCGGGTGAGATGCGCCTTCTGCAACACACGGCTCAGCCCGGCAGCTTCTGTCAACAGGAGCTCCGCCTCCCGCGTAAGCTCTTCCGGTGATAGACCGCTTCCGGGAAGATATGCGGGTGATTCATACTGTTTCTCCAGATGGGGCCTGACCTCTTGAAAGGTTCCCCAGAGGGCATCCATGGCAGTCGGATGGGTTCCTTGCATCATCAACCTCCGGAATGGGCAGACGGCGCATCCGTGCCTGCATGCGCCGTCAGGATATCTATTCTCAAGCACTGACTCCATATTACACTTTCTCATCGCATCGTTCCACGAAACCCATCCTGCATATGAGGATTTGCCAAGGGGTGCAAGATAAAGGTTTACGTAAAAAAAGAAAGAATTGGCATTTCGAACACGCCTCGTGGAGCTCGCAGTACAGCGGTGTTGAATAATATCATGGAAACTGCTACGGCCAATGGCCTGAATGCTCCGAAGTATCTTGAGTGGCTTTTGGACACGCTGGCCGCTGCAGATACGCTGGATGATACTTTCTTGGACCAATTGTCACCATGGAGTGATGCGATGCCAGGTCATTGTCGAATGGAGAGCAAGTCAGGTGAAACGAACAAACAACAATGCGGTATTGAAAATGGTGCGTCAGTATCTTGCAGGGGGGCTCAGCCAGCTTGAGATGGAACTAGATTTTCCTTATGAGGTTGGGCAACGATACCGCAAAATGGTTGCTGAAGACCGTGAGTTTGCTGAACTGATCTACGATCGCTTGGTAGAGGAAGGGTTCGATGGCGGTCGCGACCTGTCCGAAGAGAAATTCCGCCAGAGAATCAAAGAACTGTACGACGATGTGATCGATATCGCAAAGGGCGGTTTTTCATAGACAGTATTATATCAGGACCATCTGCTGGGTTGTAGGTGCGGTTCCTTTGACGCTTACGAAACATTGAACGAAATGAAGGTTCCACTCAATACTAGTATATGGATATAAACATTTCATACAGATGTTTACGGCAATGATTTGACTCTTGAACTACGGTTATACAATTTCGTTCAATCTATCCTTATTGCGTACGCTCCTTGCATATGATGGCTCTGTATACTAGCAGTGTGACACAAATATGTTGGCATATAGCATAGAGAGAACAATATCATTGCCGTTTGGTATCATATATGATCCTGTCTTTAACAGTTGAAAAGAAGAAAAAGCTTTGAATCCCTCTCAATGAGCGGGTTCAAAGCTTTTTTCTTGTTTCGTGAAAGTGAGTAATGTAACTATGACTTCGTCAGCTTGAAAATATTTTTTATCTGCTTCGTGTTGACGATCTGATAGTCAGTTCGGAATCCAGCCATTTCATGGAGATCATCGGTAAAATCTGTTCGTGTATATGTTGGTACGTATCCATTGCCTTTCATTTCAAAGAAGTTCATGTTGCGCAGTCCATCGACGATCTCATGCGAGGTATGTCTTTCCTGGAGCCTCTTTTCGAGAAATCTGAACAGAACCAGGGCAAGGAAGCAGGTCGTGAAGTGAGCCTTGATCCTGTCATCGCGGCTCAAATAGACGGGGCGCGCCTTGAATTCAGTCTTCATGATACGGAAGCATTCCTCGATCTCCCAACGTCTATGGTTGATCCGGATAATGACAGGTGCCTCGTCGTCAAGGTTGGTACAAACACCATAGAATCCGTCAAAGGCCTCTTCCTTTTCAATCATGGCTGAATCGATTCCGAAAAGCGTGTTTTCGGCTATCTCACCGTCATCGGTGCAATGGGTTTTGGCGATAAACCTCTTGTAGTCATTAGGGTTTGTCTTCTTCAGTTTGAAGGACTTGTTTGAAAGCATCTTCTGAGCCCGATCCACTTGGCCATTCCGGATAACCCGCTGATAATCGCGGTATTTAAGGGAGTAGGTTACGATGAGCTTCTGTTCGAGGTCATCCTCCTTGATCCAGCGCTCCTTGTAGAACACCGTCTCCCCGTGCATGGACTCATCCAGACTGGAGATGTCGTAGGATTTTCCATCCATGTTGGAGGTCCATCCCGTTGGGTCCAGCGCCCAAGCTTTGAGATGAGCTTTGAGTTTCTTGATGGATTGCGTCGTAATGAATGCCCGGTTTGCAAGCGTGTTGAACTTTCGGTTGTCATTGGAAGCGAGTCCGGCATCGGTACAGACGATAAATTTGGAGAGGTTGAAATCCGACAGGATCTGCTTTTCCAAGGGTTTCATGGTGACCTGCTCGTTGGTGTTGCCCTTGGTGATGTTGAAGGCGAGCGGAATGCCATCTCCGTCCATGAACAACCCCATTTGCACGATGGGGCTTGGCTGGTGCCGCTTGCAGACGCCATATTGCTTGAGTCCGGCTTCCTGCTCAATCTCAAAGAAATAGTTTGTGCAGTCGTAATAGAGCACCTTGGTGTTGCGCTTCGAGTACTTCAGGCTGTTCTTGTAGAGGGCGGCCTGAATGGCATCGGTCTCATTGGCGATGACTTCGAGAGCCCTGTAGATGTGCTGAAGCTCGAAGTTTGGCTGTTCGATAAAGTTCTGGGAGAGTTGGAAGGTCGCAAGTTTCGATGAAGGATAGATGATCCTTGCGTAGAGCAGTCGAGAAAGAATGCTGTTGAGGTCGAAGGAGAACTTGTATTTCGATGAGATGTCTTTACAGATTTTATCCAGTCCGAGACCGTAGTAGATCTGCTGGAGGAAAAGGTAGCCGCCGTTGAAAGAGCGCTGCTCACCCTTTGG
>JAIFNI010000006.1 GCA_020047785.1 Clostridia bacterium | reverse complement strand
CTTCAAGGTGTGTATCCCGGCATTGATTTCCTGAAGGATGTGAATTTCCATCGACCGGTTGTTCTTGGGAAAACCGTGGCAGTCATCGGCGGCGGAAACACAGCGATCGATTCGGCAAGAACCGCAGTCCGCATGGGTGCTGCGCGCGTATTGGTGCTGTACCGGAGAAATCTCGGGGCCATGCCGGCTTATCTCTCCGAAGTCGAGGAAGCCAGGCAGGAAGGCGTGGAGATCATGGAACTTGTTGCCCCGGTGCGTTTCGTGGGCGGCAGGAACGGGCATGTCGAACAAGTGGAATGTGTCCGCATGAAACTGTCAGATTTCGACAAGTCGGGACGGAGAAAATCCGTGCCGATCGAGAACTCGAATTTCCTGATTCCGGTTGACTCGGTCATTCCGGCTGTCAGCCAGCATGCGGATCTTCCTTTCATCAAACCGGAAGAAATCGGTCTGACAAACTGGGGTACGTTCATCATCGACGACGATACGCTCATGACCACCATGGAGGGTGTGTTCGCAGGAGGCGATGTGGCACGCGGACCGGATACGGTCATCCAGGCCATCGCGGACGGCAAGCATGCCGCTGAGGCGATCGACCGGTTCCTGGGCGGAACCGGCCACTTGAACCGTGGGGCGCCAATCCAGATACCGGAACAGTTCGACGAGGACGAAGTGGTTGCCTTGAAGAGGTTTCCACTGGATATGCTGCAGGTGGAGCAGCGCAAGGGCTCCTTCGACGAGGTCATTCTCGGGTATCACAAACTTACGGCGATGGCCGAAGCGATGCGGTGTCTGCACTGCGACAGGAGGTGAGAGGACTATGCTTCATCTGACGATCAACAACCGTTCCGTCACGGCCGGGGAAGGCATGACCATCATGGAGGCGGCTGCCGCGAATGGCATTCATATTCCCTCGTTATGCCAGCTGGAAGGTGTTCATGAGTTCGGTACCTGCCGCATCTGTTCGGTGGAGGTCGAAGGAGCGAAGACGCTCCAGGCTTCCTGCATGGCGAAAGCTGCGGAAGGTATGGTCATCCGGACCAACACCGAGAAGGTGCGAAAAGCCCGGAAGGTTCTTTATGAACTGATTCTTTCGGATCATTCGAAGGATTGTCTGGCCTGCCGCCGCAATCAGAGCTGTGAGCTGCAGGAGCTTGGAAAACTGCTGGGCGTGGAAACTTCCCGCTTCGAGGGGGAACAATCGGAAAGAACGCTGGATGCTTCCGTTGCCATTACGCGCGACATGTCCAAGTGCATCCTGTGCAGGCGCTGTGTGACCGCCTGCAATGCCGTTCAGGGAACCGGCATCCTGAATGCCCAGAATCGCGGATTCTCCACCATAGTGGGGCCTGCTGACGACCTTGCGCTGGGCACGGTGAATTGTGCGTTCTGCGGCCAATGCGTTGTGGTCTGTCCAGTTGGAGCCTTGAAGGAGACCGATTCGACGGAGAAGGTCTGGAAGGCGCTTTCCGATCCGGCAAAGCGGGTCGTGGTACAGGTGGCGCCAGCCATCCGGGTTGCCATCGGCGAGGAATTCGGACTGGAGCCGGGTACCCGGGTGACCGGCAAACTGGCGTCCGCACTTCATGCCCTTGGATTCAACGATGTGTTTGATACGAATTTCGCAGCGGATCTGACGATTCTGGAAGAAGGGACGGAGTTCCTCGGACGCGTCCGTCTGGCGCTGACCGGTGAACAGGCGGGAAGCTCGGACCATCCTGCTCCATCGAATGCAGTCCTGCCGATGATCACAAGCTGCAGTCCGGGCTGGATCAAATTCGTGGAGCATACCTGGCCGAATGAGCTGGACCATCTTTCCACCTGCAAATCGCCTCACACCATGCTGGGTGCATTGATTAAGTCCCATTATGCAAGGAAAATTGATCGGGCCCCCGCGGATATGTTTGTCGTCTCCGTCATGCCATGCACGGCCAAGAAGTTCGAAATCGCGCGTCGGGAAATGAGCCATGATGGGTTCCCGAATGTGGATGCTGTTCTCACCACCCGGGAACTTGCGGCCATGATCAAAGAAGCGGGCATAGACTTTGTGAATCTGCCGGATGGCGAATTCGACAATCCGCTGGGTCTTTCCACGGGAGCCGCCGATATCTTCGGACTGACAGGCGGTGTCATGGAAGCTGCCTTGCGTACGGTTTATGAAGTGGTCACCGGCCGGGAACTTCCATTTGACAATCTTCATGTCACGCCGATTGAGGGGCTGGATCAAGTGAAGGAAGCGGCCATCCGAATTGAGAATCCATTGCCTGCGTATGGCTTTTTGTCCGGTGTTGAAGTTCGTGTTGCCGTCACGAGCGGCCTGCGGGGGGCGCGGAAGTTGATGGAGCAAGTGGCGGACGGCACTTCCCCCTATCACTTCATTGAAGTGATGGGGTGCCCCGGGGGCTGCATCACAGGGGGCGGACAACCGAGATCGCATGATCCGGGGGTTCGTGAAAAACGACTGCAGGGGCTTTATGACGAGGATGAGTCCAAGGTACTGCGGAAATCACATGAAAACCCATATGTCACAAAAATATACAATGAGTTCCTTCTGTATCCGAACAGCCATGTATCGCATGAACATCTGCACACCAAGTACACACCACGCGGCCTCTTCAATGAACTGACCACAGAGACGTTCACAACAGGCGCCGGTCAGAAGGCCGTTCAGCGGCGGAGCAAGACATGGACATGCCCGGCAGGAAGCCAGGCGGCGAACCTGAAACCGCATGCGGATGTGGAATCCGTCAGGGTACTGGCACTTGAGGCGGAAAACATGCGGCTGAAGGGTGAATTGAACGATGCACTGGAAACGGTGGACATCTTCAAACAGGTGGTGTCGAACTACAACACCCGCTGATGCGGGAACCCCCGGGCAAATGCATGGTTTGCAGCTTCATTTCCCGTCGATGCGTGAGCCCGGCAGACAAACAGGTGCAGAAGGAGGTCGCGGCATGGATAACAAAGATCATCTCAAGCACAAGAAGGAAGAGATTCTATATGAAATGAACGCGGTGAGGCATTACATCGAAGATCAGGAGTTTGATGAACAATTGAAGGGAGAATGGGACAAGGATGTTCGTCAGTTGAAAAAAATCGATCATCTACTGGAGAAAATCGAAATGAAGGAAAACAAGGCTCATTGATTTCGGGCGACGTGCGTGAATGGCGTCATCGCGGCCTGACCGGGAGTACGGCATCACAGATTGAACCGGAGACCGGGGAGATTCATGCCTCGAACTTGTATCCGTATCCCCAAACCGTCACGAGGTAATGTCCGTAGGGATTGATGGCCCCACGCAGGGATTTGACATGCGTGTCAACCGTTCGTTCCGAACCGATGAAGTCCGGTCCCCATACTTCGTCAAGAAGATTGTCACGGGTGAACGCCCTGTTCGGATTCTGCGATAGGAATGCGAGCAGGGCGTATTCCTTTGGGGTAAGGAGGATCGGTTTTTCATCGATGTATGCAGTATGCGAGAATGTGTCAATGTAGAGGCCTTTGTAGGCGGTTTTCTTTTCCACGGATTCCTGGATGGCACCCCTTCGGCGCAGAAATGCACGGATGTGGGCCATCAGTTCCTGCGCATGAAAAGGCTTCCTGATATAGTCATCCGCACCCAGTTGATAGGCTGCGAGACACTTTTCTTCCGTAGGGCGGTCGCACAGGATGAAGATGGGCACGTCTGAAATCATCCGCATCTGGATGAATACGTTCCGGCCGTCCAATTCAGGAAGCTCCATGTTCAGCAGCACCAGCGGATACTCATTCCGCCGGAACAGCTTGATGGCGGCGATGCCATCCACAGCTTCATCCACGGAAAGTCCCGCGGCGGCGGCTCCTTCCCGTATGGCTGCACGGGCCGCGGGTTCCGCGTCGACGACCAGGATCCGTATCAGATTCATGCCGCCTCCATTCAGGAACGCAGTTCCACCGGAATCATCAGTTCCGTGATTTTCTCACCTTGCCGCTCAAGGTACAGTTCAATATCTTCCCGCCCACCGTGCTGATAATCGGAAACGGGAAGCCATCGCGTGTAAATATAGTTCCATGTTTTCTGCACACTTTCCGTATACGGTCCGATAACCGTGAAGCAGGCGAATAATCCCGGCTCCAGTCTGCGATAGGATACGCCCGGTTTCCGCGGGAGGGCGGGGTCGACCTCAAAGCCGATGAGATAGTCAAAATCCAGCGTTTCGGTTGGGAAAATGATACCGACACATTCATTTGCATATCGTCCGGGGGGTAGTTGTCGCCAGCATTCATCCCTCATCCACTCTTGCCAGAAAAACGGGATTTGCTGCAGATTCGTTCCGTCAGCCCGAAATGTGCGGACCTGGCCGGCCACCAAGCGCTCCGGCAGCTTCCGGAACAAGGGGGAAAGACCATCGGAAGCACGCTGGGCCGAGAAAAGCATGGCATTGACGGACATCGGTTCACGAATCTCGCAGTGCAGTTCCTGCTTCCTGCAGGCTGCAGGGGTTATGCCGTATGCCTGCACGAAGGCTCTGCTGAACGCTTCCCTTGACTGGTACCCATGTGCGAAGGCGATGTCGATGATTGGCTTGCGGGTTTTCACGAGCTCCTTTGCCGCTTCCGTCAACCGGCGCTTTCTGATGTATTCCTTCAGACTGTCACCGACGAGGTCCTGAAACAGGCGATGGAAATGATACAGGGAATACCCTGCCTGCGAAGCAAGCAGGGCAAGATCGATCTCTTCGTCCAGATGCGCTTCCATATAGGCCAATGCGCGTTCCAGAGCCTCGACATGCTCCATGCGGGCAATTCCCCTTTCATCATGAATCGTTTCCCTGCAGGAAGCAGGTTCCTGCAGGGCATTCGAACAGCCCATCCGGCAGGTGAACCGGATCATTTTTGCGGGATGTCCGCCAGATGATTCCGAACCAGACTCAAGTCTTCCGGCACACGGATCTTCTCATGGTTCCCCACATATAGGCGGAATGCTTCAAAATCCTCGTCTATCAGACCGGCCAAACGGACCAGCTCATCCATGACAGCCCAATCTTCCGGCAGCCATGTTCCAGAGGGGGTGTTCTTGTAGCCATCCCAGTCATCCCAGGGCTGCATCGGGATGTTCAGCAGGGAATTGACATCGAGCA
>JAIFNI010000089.1 GCA_020047785.1 Clostridia bacterium | reverse complement strand
CAAAAGGAGAACCCTCCTGTTCCCGCACAGGAACCGGGCTTGCCCCTTCCGATCGAGGACAGCAACCGAGCTCCCGGCCCGATGCCGGAAGCACGGGATGAAAGGGCCATGTTTCACTTCAGTGAAAAAGGAGAATTGCTGCAGTTCACGACAAGCCGCGAAATGACGGAAACCCTGCAGGGCGAATTGCTCGCTCTTGCAAAAAGCATTCCCAATGATGACCCCCGTGGCACCATTCGTGCTTCTGCCGGCTGGTATCGATATTTCTCGCGGTTTGATGAAAACGGTGGAAAGACCATCGCTTTCGTTGACATCAGCCGGGAAAAAGCTGTCTTCTCCACCCTGTTGCAGGTGTACCTTGTCATAGGCGCGGCCGGCCTCGTTCTTGTTGTCCTGAGCAGTCTGTTCCTGACAAATCAGGCCCTCATCCCGATTCGTCAGGCATGGGAAAAGCAGGTCCGATTTGTCGGTGATGCTTCCCACGAACTGCGCACCCCACTGACGGTGATTTCCACAAATCTGGATGTCATATCGGAAAACCGGAAAGAAACCGTGGAATCACAACTGCACTGGCTGTCCAATATCAGGCGGGCCTATCGCCGCATGGACAGTCTCGTTTCCGACCTGCTGTTTCTGGCTCAGGCTGATGCCGAACGCCCCATGACAGAGCAGCGTGCGTTTTCCCTCTCGAATGCCGCCATAGAGTCCGCTCTGCAGTTCGAAGCTGCCGCACTGCAACGCAGCATGAACCTGGAACGACAGATTCAGGACGACATCCGAATGGTTGGTGATGACAGGCGCATCCGGCAGCTCATCGCCATTCTGCTCGACAATGCATTCAAATACACCCCGGACAAAGGCACAGTATCCATGATGATTTCAGCTGACCCGTCTTTTGCGGTCATCCGTGTATCGGACAACGGAATCGGCATTCCCCACAAGGACCGCAAGCGCATATTTGAACGGTTCTATCGGGTTGATCAGGCCAGAAGTCGTGAAACCGGCGGAAACGGCATGGGTCTGTCCATCGCTTCCTGCATTGTGCAGGAGCATCGGGGTTCCATCAACGTAGAAAACAACTCCTGCGCGGGGAGCATCTTTTCCGTGACATTGCCGCTCCGCATCGGCCACACCGGTTTTCCCGGGAGCCGCAATATCCGGAGTCGGGAGACACGTGCACAACTGCCCGATTCCTGATATACTGGGAACACCGGGCGCAACCCCTACGGACGCCAGCGGCCGTCATGTTCGTCTGTCCCGGAATCCGGCCGTCGACCGCGTCCCTTCCCTTCCTTCAAGGAGTATCGTCATGAACCATCCTCCCAACCTGATGCTGGTCGGTTTAGGCGCCATTGGTGTCATCTATGCCGACCGGCTGAATCGAGCCTTACCCGAATCCTTCACCGTCCTGGTCGACCCCGATCGCAAGGATCGGTACGAAACGGAAGGCATTCACCTCAACGGAGTTCCGTGTTCCTTCACCTTCATCACACCGGACGACGACATCCCCCCTGCGGATTTGTTCCTCGTTGCGGTCAAGCAGCATCATCTGGCGCGTGCCATCGATTCGATGCGTCCATTCGTTTCGCACGATACTACCATCCTTTCGCTGCTCAACGGCATCTCAAGCGAAGCAATTCTCCAGGAAGCCTTCCCTGAGGCAAATGTGCTCCATGGCTTCTGTGTGGGCACGGATGCTGTCAGACTGGGGACACGCACCACCTGCACCAACATCGGACGCATCGTGTTCGGAGAAAAGGATAATCCGGTTCCTTCCGAGACGGTTGTCGCAATTTCTCAGATCTTCGAACAGGCCGACATCCCAACTGTGGTGCCTGAGGACATTCTTCGCGAGCAATGGTGGAAATTCATGATGAATGTGGGCATCAACCAGGTGTCTGCCGTTTCCGGGGCCAGGTACGGCGATTTCTGCGTGCGTCCCGAGGCATTGGAACTGGCTGTTCTGGCATCCCGGGAAGTCGTGGCCCTCGCAAAGCATGAAGGGGTCGATATGACGGAGCAGGACATCGAACGTTATGTCAACATCCTGCACACCCTCGACCCGGAAGGCAAGACGTCCATGCTCCAGGATGTCGAAGCAGGACGACAGACGGAGGTGGATATCTTCTCCGGAACCGTCATATCTTTGGGCAAACGGTACGGGGTGACGACCCCAGTCAATGATGTGCTGTACCGGCTCATCAGGCTGAAGCAGAGAAGCTCAGAAGTATGAACATTCCTCCGAACATGGAAAAAGCATGACATCACCAGTCGTGCATATGGCATCACCGCTCATGCATCAGGATTTCAACCAGGAGAGGATTCGTTCCGGCGTTGTGTTCGCCACCATCGACTCCGGGATTCCATGTCGAACGAGCAAAGGGACTGCCTTCGTAAAATTTCCCACATCCTCATGGAAATGCGCATCGCTGTTGACAACGAGCCGTGCATTGTATCGGATTGCGCTCTCCAACAGGAACGCATAATTTTCTTCCGCTTTTTCCCGAAAGGAGATCGGCATGAGTGAGGAGTTGTTTATCTCCAGCATGGTGCCGGTCGCCGCCGCCGCGCGAGCGATTTCATCCAGATCCAGCGGAACCCGTCCGTCATCCGGGTGACCCAGGATATCGACATGACGGGACTGCATGGCGGAGATGACAGCCCGGGTGTTTTCCTTCCTGCCGCCTGCCTGGTAACACGGCAGGTGCAGGCTCGCAATGACAAGGTCCAACACGGAAAGCATGTGATCGTCAAGGTCAAGCAACCCATCCCCGTCGAGGATGTTGACTTCCACCCCTCGAAGCAGCCGGACTCCCTCCAGCACAGGCGGAAGGACCCGGAGATTGTGAAAATGAAAAATATGGGGTCCGCCCGGCAGAGAAGGCGCATGGTCCGTGATGGCAATCAGGGACAACCCCTTGATGAATGCGGCCCTTGCGCACTCAGTCACCGAACTGTAGGCATGTCCGCTGGAAATCGTATGGATGTGGCAATCGCAAAGCAGCTGCATGATGTATGTCCTTCCCCGGTTGGGTGTGTCATTCCCTTTCCACCTGCGTGTCTCGCTGTCAACGATTCTTGTGGAGCAGAGGGGATACACGCTTATATATTAACAGGGTGAGGACCGATATCACAATGCCCTTGAACAGATTGAACGGGACAATCCCGTATAGAATGAGCGTACCCAGGCTGTTGATGGCCGGGATCGCGGCCGTGCCCATCCCGATGATGGCATCGAGCGGGAAATGCATCAGTGTCACGTAGGCAGGAATCAGGAACCAATAATTGACTGCGGCTCCGATGACCGTCATGGATAGGGTGCCTGCAACCAATCCGACCAGCGCATGCTTCTTGTCCTTTCGGATGCCATAAATGAGGCCGGCCGGCAAAAGCAGGGCGCTGCCCACGATGAAGTTCGCCGTTTCTCCGACGCCGGCGGTTGACGTGCGCAGGAGAAAATGTATCAGGTTTTTCACCAGTTCGATGAAAATGCCTGCGACAGGACCCAGCGCAAAAGTTCCCAACAATACAGGCAGTTCGCTGATGTCCAGCTTCAGAAATCCTGGAACGAGCGGCAGGGCCGTTTCGATGAACATCAGCCCTGCCGCAAGGGCCGAAAGGACGCCGATACCGGCGATGGTACGGGTTTCCATCCGCTTCATGTCAAATCCTCCTGGCCTTTGTTCAGGGAGGCCATCCCAATGACTGAGAGCCTGTTTGGGGTCGGGAATCAGTTCGGTTCGGGAAACAGAATCGGATCGGAATCATTTCGATCCGAAATCGGACCACAACCTGTCATCATGCACATCTGCCTTACATCCGCCAAAAAAGCGAAAATAAAACAGAACCCTGAAGACGAATCCTCAGGGTTCCTGCAGGCAGGTAACGGGGTTCCCTTGCGGGTACCCTCCTCCGCAAGCGGAGGATTGCCTTTCTTCTTCCATCCAGACTTTACTGTCGGCTCCGGCATGTGACCGGATCTGCGCTTTCACGCTCGCGGGCTCGCATTGCTGCCTACCGCCGGTAGGGAATTCCACCCAACCCTGAAGAAATTTTTATTCAATTGCAGTTTCATGGTATCATGCTGTCAAAAAAATGACAAGCACAGGCTCTTTGGCAAGAGGTTTCTTACCGGCTTTCCGCTTACTGCACTTCAATGGGCTGGTTGTTGCGGATCATATATAGAATGATGGGCGCCGGGATGCCGAACAAGCTGAGAATTGTGTACAAAGTGGCATTTGCCGGTGCATACATGCGATATAGCTTATTCAGGGCAGCTATGCTCAGAATAAAGTAAGCCAGTCCCAGAAGGCCGCCGATAAAGGCAACGCGGCCCAAAAGACCGACAACGACGGCCGCGGCGGGAAAAACAAGGGTGAACATCGGAACTTCAAAGCCGAAGATGTTCAGAGTTCTCAGAATTTGTGCGAGGATGTAAAGATTCGCAATCGGAACCCAGGCAAGCCAGGCATTGGCGATTCCCCTGTTGTTGGCCATGATGAAAAGGGCGTACCCGGTGACAACATAGGCGGCAATTCCGATCAAACCCATAAGAAGCGAAAACAACCCTACGAGAAGCATAACCCCATCCCCCTTGCTAATAAATAATGATTCCTTCCGTTCAACGGTATTCCGCGTGTCTGCACAACATGCGAATCCTTTTCAACGATTACAGTTTATCCGATTCTCGGAAAACTGGCAAATTAGAATTTGACTGCATTTCCATGAGATAAGGCGCCGGAAGAAGATTACCTGCTCTTTTTCCGAAAAGAATGGCAGGTTTGGCCATTGTTTTCGGGAATTTATCGATCAGGTTATTTTCTTCCAAGCCCTAAGGGCTTGGAGTCCATGATTTCTTCCTCTTCCCGCTTCCTGTAGGTATAGAACAGGAGCACGACAATTGCCAGTCCACTCAAGATTGCCACCATCACATACATATCATGGAACCCGCCGTTCAGACCTTTCTGGAATATTCCTTCCAGTTCGGCGCGCATACCTTCCAGCGTATTCAGGTAACCGACCCGCGAAGCTTCGAAAGCCGCAGGAATGGCATCGCGGATTTCGGTCATTTTCGCTGCGGTTTCCTGAAGAAGTTCTCGACTGGCAGCCATTTCCGTCAAACCTTCCGCCATACCGGCAATCGCCTCGTCCAAACCTGCCACAACATTGCGCATGCCGGACTGGGCAGCCTCCAGGTCAGCAAGCTGTTTCTCAAGTTCCGCTTTCTGAAGTGCTGCATTGTCCCGCTGTGCCTGAAGAACCGGATTCGGCTTGGCAAGGCCTGCATCCAGTCCTGCAATTGCCTGGGTCAGTCCGTCCATTCCACCCTGGATGCCTTTCTTTCCGGCATCCATTTCGGTGATGCTCTTTTTCAGTTCATCCTGTTTGGTTTTCGCATCCGTCAGGCCGGTCTGCAGTTCCACGGCCGCCTTGTCCATTTCAGACAACCCGGTGTTCAGGCCGTCGATTCCCTTCTGCACCCCGTCCGCCGCCGCCTGAATGACTTCAGTCGTGACGTTCGTCTTGATCATGTAGTCCGCCAGCACCTTCATCCGGTCCACGATATTGGTGACATCGGCGGATTGGAGACTGTTGAGCAACTCTTCCGGGAGTGTTTCCCTTCCGGATTGCATGTCGATGGAGGATGCGTTTCCGCTCATCATTTTATCAACATCAAGCATTTCAGCCGGCAGATTGGCAGCCAGGTCGGGGTTTTCCTGTATTCGGGCAAGCAACGGCTTCAATTCTTCCACCTGCCTGATTTCCAGCCTGGCCGGTGGTGCGGGAAGAGCTTCCATCAGGGTGGTTTGAAGCCCTGTACCGGCATTTGCCAGGAATCCGACCATCAGTGCAGGAGACAATACCGTACCAATTGACCGGATAAGGGACAATGTGGCAAGCGCGGAGTTGGATTCCCGTTTCGGCACCATCGAGAGAATCATGTAATTGAGCGGGGTTCCCATGGTGAATCCCATCCCGAGTCCCATCAGGAACAGGCTGAAGAGAACTGCGGAAATCGTTGGTGATTTTGTGGCGACGAAGGCCAGGAACAACCCACTCGTCAATGTGAAGCTGAATCCGCCGATCAGGACGATCTTTGCACCGAACCGGTCGATGAGTTTTCCGCTGAGCGGAGCTCCGATACCGGCGAAAAGTCCGAGGACCGTCACGAAGTAGCCACCGGATCCGGTTTTCATTTTCAGCGCGTTTTCCGCGAACTGCGGGACAAAGATCATGCCCATGAGGGCCACACCAACCAGGACGGATGTGATGAACGTAATGACCATGTTCCGATCGGTGAAATATTTCAATGCGATGACCGGATCCGCCGCATGACGCTCCACGAAGATGAACACGGGAATCAGCAGTACGAACAGAAGCAGAAACGGATACACCTTCAGGCTGCTGACCGAATGGGCGAAGTCGAAAAATTTCACGTTGGTCAGACCGTACATGAGGGATAGAATCATGCCGCTCAGGATGACGGAACCCATGATATCCATCTTTTTCACAGGTCCGGCGTTCCTGTGGTTCTCAAGGGCGAAAAAGGCACCAACCAGGATGAAAAGGCTGATCGGTACATTGATGAGGAAAAGCCAGTGCCAGCCGGTGTTTCCTGCGATTCCAAGAATTGCGCTGCCGGCCGATGAACCAAGAATGTTCGCAATGCCATAGATGCCCCCTACCAGACCGAGCGCCATGCCACGCTTTTCCGGAGGAAATGTGGTGCCGATTTCTGCCGTAACAATTGGCATGATGCCGCCGCCACCGATGGCCTGAACAACACGTCCAATCAGAAGCATCGCGAATCCGCCGGTGGAATCGGAGAACGAACACAGCAGGGAACCGAGTCCAAACAAAAAAATGCTGATCAGGTACATGGTCTTGCGCCCGTATCGATCTGCCAGTTTCCCTGAAATGGGGATTGAAGTGGCATAGGCCAATGTGTAAATCGTGATCATCCAGATACCAATCGTCTCGTTGACACCAAGTTGATTCTGGATGACCCCGCGGGCGGGTGCCACAATACCGGTGTCCAGATTGCCCATGAACAGACCGAGCAGGTACAGGACAAAAATCATGGCAAGATTTTTCGGTTTCACCTCTTTCCGGCTGTCCGACGCATCATGTCCTGCTGGTGATGCCGTATGCTTGTTTTTCCCTTTCTGGTCGGGCACATTGCTTTTTCTGTTGGTCATCTGTTCTCCTTATCCTCCCTTTGACCGTCCTGTATAATGAACATTGTTCATTTAGGTATAAAAAAAAGATCAACCAGTATGTTCTGCAACTTTTTCTGCTTGCACCTTTGTCCTGCCAACCAAAAGAATTCCCGTGATGGCAGGCTCGATTTTTTCAAAATGAAAACCCGGTTCCGGGGAATAACTCAGAAACAACCTGGCAATCAGGTCCGCACGGAACGCATCCAGTACAGGCGGTTCCGTTCCTGCCGAAGCCAATATCCGTTCAGCCAGCTGGTGCCTGTAGTCGTGCCTTCTGCAGCGCATCCTTTCCTGGTCCGGCTTTTCCGCGTCCGCCATGTTCATCTGCATCCATGTGCCATGGAATCCCGAGATGTATTCCTGGAGCAGGGCAAAAACAGCCGACAGCCTTTTCATGGGCTCTCCGATCTGCCGATTGGCCTGATCCATGCGCCGAAGAATCAGGTTCCAGTCCTCAAGCACGATTTCCGCAACAATTTCCTCTTTCGAGCGGAAATAATTGTAGATGGTACCCATGCCGATCCCGCACCTTCCTGCAATGGCCCTGATGTTCAGATCCCCATAACCATTCTCCTCCAGCATGCGGCGGGTGGTTCGGCAGATGTCGTCCTTTACGTTGGCCAGGATCTTCGGCATTGTCTTCACTCCTTTATGAACTTTGTTCATTATAAGCCTGCAACATCTCTTATGCAAGATGAAAGCAAAAAATAGTTTTCAGGCATATGGCATGCTGCATGCGGCTGACTCCAAGGGCATTCGGGCTTGGAAGAAGATTACCTGCTCCATGAATTCCCGAAAACAATGGCTTTCACTTGCCATTCTTCTCGGGAAAAGAGCAGATAGTCATCTTCCGGCGCCTCAGATAAGATGGCCCATTTTTTCCTTTTTGGTATCCATGTAGAACCGGTTCACATGGTTTGGATCTATTTTGATGGGAACCCGTTCCACAATATCCAGTCCGAATCCCGACAGTCCAATGACCTTGGTCGGATTGTTCGTGAGAAGCCGGATTTTCCGGACGCCCAGATCATACAGAATCTGCGCTCCGACCCCATAGTCCCGCAGGTCTGGCGCGAAGCCAAGCAGAAGGTTGGCCTCCACCGTATCTTTTCCGCCATCCTGAAGCTCATAGGCGCGTATCTTGTTGACAAGACCGATGCCACGCCCCTCCTGGCGCATATAGACAACCGCACCGCGTCCTTCATCCGCAACAGCCTTCAAGGCAGCCGCAAGCTGCTCGCCGCAATCGCAGCGAAGGGAATGAAAAGCATCTCCCGTAAGACATTCGCTGTGCACACGAAGAAGCACGGGTAGTCCATCCGCCAGATTGCCCATGGTAAGCGCAACATGATGTTCGCCTGTCAGGGAATTTTCAAAAGCATGAATTTCAAATTCCCCATATTCGGTCGGCATTTTCGCAATCGCCGCTTCCTGAATGATTTTTTCCTTTTCACGCCGAAGGGCGATCAACTCGTCGACGGACAGAACCAAAAAGTCATCGGGCAGTTTTAACGCCTGCCCTTTCAATTCGGCAAACACGCAAGCCGGTGTCACACCCGCCAGTCTGGCCATATCCGATGCCGCTTCGGCAAATCCAACCCGTTTGAGCAATCCGCCACGTTTCGCCAGCGAGATGGTCACCAGGCCCGGGTGCTCGAATTCCTCCACAGAGTGGTTTGGATCAGCCAGTGCTCGAATGGTGGCCGCTTCCACCGAATCCATATCTCTTTCCAAATCGTCACCAGCCTCCAGGAATCTCACCGTGAGTGGCTGCCTTGGAATGAAGTCGTTTCCCTGAAAGCCTGCAGCTGCTGAAAAACCGAGAGAGCGACCATATTCTTCCTGCAGCGCGACATGAGGCAAACCGATTGTCCACTTTTCGAACAAAGCACGGTCATTTTCCAGATAACGTGAGGCAGCTTTCACGAGAATACCCGCACCCGATTCCGCACCTGTCTCCATGACCGCAACCGGCTCTCCAGTCCGGAACCTTTCAAGCATTTCAAGAATATTCATGGCTCCCCTTTCCATTCCCATGCCACAGAGGCAAAAACCCGAAGAAAATGCATGATTGATTGGTTGATTCATTTCCTGGTATGTTTGGAAGAACCTGTCCTGGTACCCTTGTGTGTGACGCGGAAGCGGAATGGGTCCTGGGTGCAGCATCCGCTTTGCGGGCTGTAATGAGATTACCCCCATTGACCGAAACAAAACAAAGCCGTCCAGGAAGGACGGCCCTGTTGAAAGGGGGAATGGGAAAGGGATGACTCATCCATGATTCTTTTGCAAAAAGTCGATTTTCGACTTTGCTCATCCATCGATTTCGATCCGACGTGAGGTTTCAACCTGTTCCGCCTTGGGAAGCACGATCCGAAGGATTCCATCCGTATAGGACGCCTTCACATCCGCTTCGGCGACACGATCCACCCTGAAACTGCGGCGAACGCTTCCAACCCTTCTCTCACGGCACAGATAACCATCCCGGTCTTCTTCCTGTTCCTGATTCTGCTCAAGCCCGAAGGTCAATACATCATCCTTCAATTCCAAAAAGATGTCCTCTTTCTTCACACCGGGAAGTTCCGCTTCGAAAACATACGCTTTGTCCGATTCTTTGATGTCGGTTCTGATCTGCGTGCCGCCCAGTACGCTTCCGGCAAGGAACGGATCCCTCAAAAAGTTGTCAAACAAGCGATCCATGTTCCACAGGTCCGGATTTCTTCCAACCACTACATTTTTTCTGCCATAAGGAATCATGCCGAACATACGATCTACCTCCGTTTTTTAGTTGGTCCTGGTTTCCATTCACACATTCTCAATCGGTCCTGTCACGTTTTTTGGTATTATTTGCTTTTGACTATCTTTGACTTTGTAATCTCATTGTAGGATAATTCGGTTTTCTCATCAACTCTGTTTTTGACTATCTTTGACCTATAGATTCCGAATTTCCCGATTTTTTTCAGCCTTTTCTCCCTCTTTCTCATTTTTTCACATGATTATCGCATTTTTCTCCTGTTTTCATTCCCAGAATGTCAGGAGCTTTTTACCTGACACACAGAATCCTTGCACCACATGCACGTTCCGCACTTGAACCTCAGGGTCCGGAAACCGTATAATGGAGAGGTTGACGATCCATGCCCGTCATCCGTGTTTGCCGATCCGCTTCCCATTGCGGAGAAACAGCCCGGACGCCATACAGCCGGCATCGCGACAGGAGGGCATTGACATGTACAAAGTCGTACGGAAAAAAGTTTTGAATTCACAGGTGAAGCTGCTCGAGATCGAAGCCCCCTACGTGGCCCGAAAAGCCGAACCCGGGCAGTTCATCATTCTCCGCACCCATGCGGACGGTGAAAGGGTCCCCCTCACCATTGCGGATTTTGATCGCGTAAAAGGCACCATCACCATCATTTTTCAGGAGGTCGGGGCCACAACCAAGCAACTGGGCCAGATGGAAGTCGGCGACAAACTGCTTGATTTCGCCGGACCACTTGGAATCGCCTCCCATTTCGATGGTGTGAAGAAGGCTGCCGTCATCGGCGGCGGCCTCGGAACCGCCATCGCTTTTCCGCAGGCCAAGAAACTGCATGGCATGGGTGTGGAAGTGGATATGATAGCCGGTTTCCGCAATCAGGAGCTCATCATTCTGGAAGAAGAGATGAAGACGGTTGCCACAAACCTGTACATCACGACGGACGACGGCTCGAACGGACGCAAGGGTTTTGTCACCGACATGCTCAAGCAGCTCATCGAAGCTGGCAACAAATATGACGTGGTCATCGCCATCGGCCCACCCATCATGATGAAATTCATCTGCGCCTTGACAAAACCGTACGGCATCAGAACCATCGTCAGCCTGAATCCAGTGATGGTGGACGGAACCGGCATGTGCGGCGGCTGCCGCGTCACCGTCGGCGGAGAAACCAAATTCGCCTGTGTGGACGGACCTGATTTTGACGGGCATCAGGTAGACTTCGACGAGTTGATGCGTCGCATCGGCATGTACAAGACGGAAGAAAAGATATCCGAGGAAGCGCATGCCTGCAACATCGGGCTTCACTGACGCAGCCGGAACGCGGGAGTCCGCGCATTGCACGCCGAGGGGTTGCTTGAGAATGGCCGTGAAGCTCCTGCAATGGGGCAAACCCCCTGATAGCCGAAAAAATCCCGCAGCGGGACATGGAGGAGCAAATCATGCCGAACCTTTCACCGAAAAAAGTCGCCATGCCGGAGCAGGCCCCGGATGTACGCAACCGCAATTTCCGCGAAGTCGCGCTGGGCTATACAGCGGAAATGGCCATCGAGGAGGCGCAGCGCTGCCTCAACTGCAAACACAAACCCTGCATATCGGGTTGTCCCGTCAATGTGAAAATTCCCGAATTCATCATGCTGGTCGCTGCAGGAGAATTCGAACAGGCCTATGATAAAATCCGGGAGACCAACGCCCTTCCCGCCGTCTGCGGCCGCGTTTGCCCGCAGGAAACCCAGTGCGAGGAGAAGTGCGTGCGCGGCATCAAGGGAGATCCGGTCGCCATCGGTCGTCTGGAACGGTTTGTTGCAGACTGGTATATGGAGAACATCACGAAGGAAGTCCTCATGAGCCCGCGCAACGGTCATAAGGTGGCCATCATCGGCTCCGGTCCCGCCGGCCTGACCTGTGCGGGAGACCTGGCGAAAATTGGATATGACGTCACAATCTTTGAAGCCTTCCACACCACGGGCGGCGTCCTGGTATACGGCATTCCGGAATTCCGGCTTCCGAAGGCGCTTGTCCAGCGGGAGATTGATGCGGTCAAAGCCGAAGGTGTGACAATCATGACCAATATGGTCATCGGCAAGGTTCTCACCATCGATGAAATCATGGCGGAGGGGTTCGAAGCCGTTTTCGTCGGCTCCGGTGCCGGACTGCCCGCATTCATGAAGATTCCCGGCGAAAATCTGAATGGCGTATATTCCGCCAATGAATTTCTCACCCGCATCAACCTCATGAAAGCCTACAAGTTTCCGGATTGCGACACGCCGGTGAAGGTCGGCAATACAGTGGCAGTCGTCGGCGGCGGCAACGTGGCCATGGATGCGGCCCGCAGCGCCAAACGACTGGGTGCGGAAAAAGTCTATATCATCTATCGTCGTTCCGAAGCCGAACTGCCCGCCCGCGCAGAGGAATTCCATCATGCGAAGGAGGAGGGCATCATCATGAAGCTCCTCAACAACCCGACGCGCATCCTTGGCGATGAAAAAGGCTGGGTGACCGGCATAGAATGTGTGGAAATGGAACTGGGCGAACCCGATGCCTCCGGACGACGCAGACCTGTGGCGAAGCTTCATTCCGAGCATGTGGTTCCGGTGGAAACCGTCATCATGTCCATCGGCACCTCCCCGAACCCGCTCATAAGAACCACCACACCCGGTCTGGATGTACAGAAATGGGGTGGCATCATTGTGAACGAGGAAACCGGCGAAACTTCCAAACATGCAGTCTATGCGGGTGGCGACGCCGTGACGGGTGCCGCGACGGTCATTCTTGCAATGGGCGCCGGAAAGACGGCAGCAGCAGCCATCCACAAGCAGATTCAGGAGAAGAAGGCGATTGACTGAATCCCATTCGGAAGAAGTTTTCATTTCAGAACTAGAACAAGAGGCCGAATCTCATGTGGATTCGACCTCTTGTTCTTTGAACTTTCATTCACTCCCATCCCTGTTCGGGTTCGCTTTCATACCGCCATACTGGCCCGTACCTGTTCCACCGTCCTGCTGCCAATAATGGGAAAGGTCGGAAAAGGTTGTGACAGGAGCCAGGAAAGTGTCAATTGCGTGAGAGTGCGTCCGGTCTCATGTGATTCATGAAGCATTTGTTTGAATTTCATCTCGTTTTCAGCATTTCCGTATTGTTCTGCAAGTTCCTTCGGGCAGCCGGCATCCGGATTCCTGGCCCATTTCTCGAAAAGCCCATTCGCCTGGGAAGAATAGGGTATTGCTGCCAATCCGGTTTCGGCATGCAAGGCGAACATATCGTCATCCATATCGGCGGTGGTCTTGTCACCGACATTCTCCCGATTCAAGGAGGCCGGACTCCATTGCATCTGGTTGGCGCAGAACCCCTGCCAGCCATTCTCCACGCTGACTCGCATCGCCTCACGAATCCGATCCGCCCTCCAGTTGGAACAGCCGTAATGACGGATGTGTCCTTCCTCCACGAACTTTTCCAGCATGTAAAGAATTTCCTCGACCGGTCTTTCGCGATCGTCCCGGTGCAGCCAATATAAATCAATGGTATCCAAACCCAACGTACCCATGCTTTCTTCCAGATCGTGCCGGACATCATGCTCCGACATGCGTGGAGTCTCCATGGAAGAGAGTTTCGGATGCGCTCCTTTTGTTCCGATGATGACACTGTCGCGATTTCTTCTGGACTTCAGCCAGGCGCCGATGTTTCGTTCGCTTGAATTCTGCGCCTCCGGCAGCCATTTACCATAGATATTGGCCGTATCCAGAAAGTTTCCGCCGCACGACACATAAGTGTCAAGCAACAGGAACGAATGAGCGGGGTCCTTCTCATCGATCAATGGACCCCCTCCCATGACGACTCGGGAAGCCTCCAGACTTGTCCCTGGTATTCTTACCTTTTCCATCGTTCCCCCACGTGTTGATTCTGTTTTTCTGATTGCTTCCCTACCACTTCCAGTGTCGATGTCAGCCCCTCGCTATCTTTTGTCATCAGATCCTGCGTTCTCCGGTCCGCGTCAGGTGAACAGGGATTGTACGCCCATCATACAAGATCGCCTCCCCGTTCGCATACGAACGGGACACCCATGCAACACCTTCCCTCGATGACACAATATACCACTGCTCTTCCTGATCCATGGACACCCTGTCGAAAATTGGATTGACCACCCATTCCTTTGTCGATTCATCAACCAATCCATATTTTCCGTCATTCTCCAACGGGATGAGGGTTCCGGAAGGTATCTCGGCCTTATGACTGCATACGGCGCACAAGGCTTTCTTTGGATTGATTTCCTTTCTGCATTGTTCACAAAACATGATTGGCTCCTTGCTCCGGCTTTCGCCTGTGAACCTTCACTCGATAGGCCGATCTTCACGCAAATCAGGGGGACCGGCTGTTTCGCCGTCACAGCACAACGATGTGTCGGCAACCGAACACCTGGATCATTCCGAGCCTGTGGCTGGATGCACGCCAAATGTCATCATTCTGATCATACCCGATTTATATATGTTTTCCCATGTTTTTTATCGTGTTTATCCTTTCATACAGATTTCAGAATCAGAAAATCCCGATCCATCACGCTTCTGTTTTGATGTTCATGAGGCACTTTGTGTTGCCTTCCTGCAGTACTCAGACAGCAGACGCAGATAAAGATGATAATCCTCCATGGCGACTGCGGGGGGTGTCTGATGATCAACAGAAGGAATGAAGCCGCCTTGGCGCATCACCGGGAGAAGTCTCTCAAATTCGGCACGAATGGCTGCTTCCCCCAAGTGCATGACGGTTTTGTCGAATCCGCCAATCAAACGGAAATCCGGATGGTTTTTCCGAATCAACGCCACATCGACGCCGGATTGGCGCTCCAACGGCAATACGCCTTTGATGCCGGACTCCAGCAGCCAGGGGATCATCGGGTCCACACGCCCGTCTGTATCAACCATCGGCAGCGTACCCATCTCCTCCAGCACGGGTATGACCTCACGGTAATACGGAAGAAGGAATGCATCAAATTGCTGCTTCGACAGCATCGGTCCATTGTTGTAGGACATGTCCTCCGCAAAGGTCATGAAATCAGGTATCAGAATTTTTCGGATTTCCGAAAGGACCTTCTGATGGAATGCGGTGAGATCGCGGTTCATCTCCAGCATCAGGTCCGACTCGTCGTAAAACGCATACAAATGGTTCTCAATGCCGAACAAGGTTCTCGGAAACCAGAAAAACCCTTCCAGTGTCAACCAGACAACGGCATCTCCGTTTTCCTGCAGGCGCTTTGCCTCCAACAACCGTTCCCGAATTCCTGCAACTGCATCATCCGGATACAGCAAGGGTTTCAACGATTCATACGATGCACGGTCCGTCACCGGTCCCTGCCCGTGCGCCATCTGTGGATAACCCGGCGCACGCGGGGATATCCAGAACTGACGCTGCGCGTCGAGTCCGAACCAGGACTGGATGCCATCGTTGTCGAGTCCGGACGGCAAGCCTTCCCCTTGCCACCGGGTAATGGTCTTGTCCCACCAGGAGGCCCATTCCAGCAGCGGCAGCCGATCGTCCGGCAGATGAAAATGCAAGGAACCCATAAAACGTTCGCGGTTCGTCATGTATACCTCCGACATGCAGAAATTCAACATGTTCATCATGACAGGTCAACCCCATGTACCGGTACAGACGAAACATGCAGGAATCCGCATAAAACGAACAGATTACCTCTCCCTGAATGCCTTGGGGGTACAGCCGACCAGGCTTCGAAACAAACGTGTAAAATAGTTCGGATCCTGAATCCCTACAGATTCCGCCACCTGGGCCACCGTCAGGTTCCGATCAGCAAGAAGCCGCTGCGCCATGGATATTCTCAGTTTGTTGACATATTCGAGGGGGGAAAGACCAGTAGTCTCGCGAAAAAGTTTCCGAAAATGTCCCTGGGAAACATGACAGCGTAACGCCAACTCCGACAACGAAAGTTCTCCGGCGGCATTCCGTTCGATATGGGAAAGCGCTTCCGCCAGGAGGTTTCGACGCACGCCATACAAACCGGACAATGCTTCGAATTGCTTTTCCCAGGCACGGCCTATCCGGATCAGCAGGAGCATCAGCAAAGCCTTTCGTGCTTCCCTGTCCCCCAGAGAAGGGGTTTCGCACTCCACAATCATTTCAGTCCACAACCGCTCTAGTTCTTCCGCTTCTGCACGGCCGAGATGGAGGATTTCCTGTCTTCCTGCATCCTCCCTGTACAGGGGTTCCAGGACCAGAATATTCTGAAGTGCCGGTTTGCTTTGCAGGCTTTCCCACTCCGCCCCGAGGCCGGTTGGATAAAACAGGCAGTTGTAAATGGTTGTTCTGCCCTCGATGCGGTATGCGTGCTTTTCTCCAGGTGATATCACGAAAACGTCGCCGGGCACAAGGCGTGCATCCGCACCCTGCCAGGCGTGCACACAGGAACCTCGTGTCAAGAAAGCGATTTCGATGAAGTCATGCTGATGCGGAGTGACCGGTGCATCCCCATCCCAGCGCATGGCATTAATGTCCGACTCCTGAGTCATGGTATGGTCCGGCATATTGATTCTCCGTTTCGAGGTTTTCCGCAACGACGTCATATGATATGCTGTTTTGGAAACAGATGGACCCCTGTAGCCAGGAAAGAAAGGCGGCATCATGGAAGACAAACGTACAAAGGCAATGAAGCTGTTCAACGACGGATGCAACTGTGCCCAGGCCACCCTCGTGGCTTATTGCGAGGAAACCGGACTGGATTACGAAACCGCACTGCGCATTTCCTCTTCATTCGGTGGAGGAGTCGGACGTCTGCGCGAGATCTGCGGCGCTGTCAGCGGCATTGCGATGGCAGCCGGCATGGTGGCGGGACCCGTCGATCCACTGGATCAGGATGCGAAAGCGGCGCATTATGCCCTTGTTCAAAAACTCGCAAACCGGTTCAAGGAGGCAAATGGTTCATATATCTGCCGGGAACTGCTTGATTTGCCGGAAGGGCCGGATTCCCCTTCGCCGGAACCGAGGACGGAGGCGTATTATCGGTTGCGTCCCTGTGCGGAATACGTTGGAAGTGCTGCAGCCATTCTGGAGCAGGAACTGCGGGAAAGGACCGCTCCCAGATAGTTGGACATCCGGTTTGGCGACTTCCCATCAGCCTTTGTCCCGAGCCATTCAGGTCTTCACACAAACCGGCGGCAGGACTTGCTTCTACGATAAGGCGGCTTCACAGACGATTTCCACCAGGAACTCCGCCGCCTTCACCATATTCGAAATCCGGATGCGTTCCTTCGTCGAATGAACCTGTTCCATGCCGACGCTGATGTCCACGGCGGGTATCCCCTTGCCGTTGATCACATTGGTATCGCTGCCGCCGCCTGTGGCATGAAGATTCAGCGGAACACCTGCCTTTTCGGCCGCACGCCCCAGCACCCGGATGATGGGGTCTTCCGGTGAGAGGAAGTATCCCGGATACATCCTCTCGCGCAATATTTCGACAGAACCACCCATTTCCATGGCTGTCCGATTCATGGCGTCCACCCATTGGTCGGTGTATTGCTCGATTTTCACTTCGTCGGTGGAACGGACTTCACCTTCCACCCTGC
>JAIFNI010000299.1 GCA_020047785.1 Clostridia bacterium | reverse complement strand
GTTCCCGGTTGCCAATGCACGGGTGGTCTTCCCGGAATGCTGCACATTGCCTTTCAGAATAATGGACGGGTGGGTTGAATTTGAACTGCCGATGGTGGAAATCCATCAGATAATTGTCATAGCGCTTGAGGATTGATGCCGTATGCGAATGAACAGACCGTCATCGGCAGGAGCATATTCTGAAAACAGGAGATGCTTCGGAAGTTCATCACGAAACAGGAGGAAAAAAATATGCAAGGCATCTACGGCTATAACGGAAAAATACTGCACATTGATCTGACACAGCGGGAAACACGGGTGGAAACGCCCTCGGAGAAAGATTATCGGGTATACGCGGGTGGAGGTCTCCTTGGCACCTGGCTGTTGCTGCGGGATACTGTGCCGGGCATTGATACGTTTGCTCCGGAAAACCTGCTCATCTTCGCTTCCAGCGTCATTGCCGGACAGGAGGCGCCTGGCCTGGCCCGGTTCAGTGTCGTCACCAAGTCCCCGCTCTCGGGGGGTGTCGCGGAAACGCGCTGCGAAGGTTCTTTCGGCAGACACCTGAAGGGGTCGGGCTATGATGCCGTTGTCATTCACGGTCGGTCCGATTCACCGGTTGCGGTGATTCTGGAAGACGGCCGTGTCACTTTTCAGGACGCTTCCGATCTTTGGGGCAGCGATACGACGGTTGCGACGGACCATCTGCTCGAACAGCACGGAGCAGAAGAAACGCGTGTTGCGGTCATCGGTCCGGCGGGCGAAAACCTTGTCCGGTTTGCCAGCATTGTGACCGATTACGGCATTCAGGCAATGCGGATGGGCGTCGGCGCCGTCATGGGTTCAAAGAACATGAAGGCGCTTGTGCTGAAAGGCTGCAGCCTGCCCCCGGTTTTTGATGCCGAAGGAGTGGCCGCCATTTCCAGACGGTTTCTGGCGGACATGCCGAAGAACAGTCTGGCCATGTGGCAGAAGAATGCGCCGGGATTTTCCGCGTCGGCGGATTTATCAGACTCCGAGACCGCTTACATTGGGGTTGATAATTATCGTGCGAACTTGAAAATAGAAGGATCGAACTACACACGCGCCAACTACCTCAAGTATCACCGGGGTGCAATGGAATGCCCCGGTTGTCCGAACGATTGCATCAAACGCATCGATCCGGCATCGGAAACCCGCAAGGCATCGGGCATTCATCAGGAAGTGACGGGTTCCATGGGGCCGAACCTCGGCAACAGGAACCTGGAGGTCATGCTGGAAGCGAATGTGCTGTGCAACCTGCTCGGGATGGATCCTGTCTCCCTGGGCTTCACCATCGGGTTCGCGATGGAATGCTTCGAGGCGGGACTGCTTGGCGTGGACGAAGTGAACGGTTTCGACCTTCGGTTCGGAGCCGAACGGGACATCCTCGCTTTGGTGAAGGACATCTCCGACCGGAAGGGCCTTGGCGCGCTTTTGGCGGAAGGCAGTCTTCGCGCCTCGCAGCAGATCGGCAAGGGATCGGCACGTTTTGCCATGCAGGTGAAGGGCATCGAAATGGTCTCGTTCGAGCCGCGCACGCAGACCAATCTGGCCCTCGGGTACGCGACGGCTCCCATCGGTCCGAGGTATGACATCTGCGAACATGATTGGGATTTCGATACCGTGACCGGTTGGGACCACACCCTCGAGTATTCACGGGCAATCGGCGTCACGGAGCGAATCCCCATGCAGTATGCCGGCAAGGATAAAGTGAGGACTTATAAAGCCCTGAACAACCTCTGGAGCGCCTGTGATGCGCTGGATCTCTGCATCTTCGCCAGTGCGCCGACCCGGCTGCTCGACATGGAAACGATAACCCGGCTGATCCAGTCGATTACAGGATGGAAAACCAGTTCCTATGAATTCATGCGCTGGGGGGAACGCCGGAATCATCTCATGCGGGTATACAACCTGCGGGAGGGAATCGGCAAGGATCTGGACACCCTTCCGGAACGCTTTTTCAGTGAACCGATCGTCTATGGTCGTCTCAGCGGGGTGGTTTTGGACCGGAAGGCTTTCCAGGACGAGATTGAAACGTACTACAGCATGATGGGCTGGGACAAGAACGGGGTTCCCTTGGAGGGCACTTTGCTGGATCACCGACTCGACTGGCTTGTGCCGGTCTGTGCGCAATGGGCGGATTGACAAAGGATGAATTGACAAAAAGGATGGATTGACAAAGGACCGATTGTCAATGGGCGGATTGTCAATGGGCGGATTGTCAATGGGCGGATTGACAAAGAACCGATTGACAAAGGACCGATGAGGGTCAACGCCGGAACGGATCAAAAATCAATGAAGGGTGAGGTGGCGTAGATGGCCAATCTTCATGAAAATCCGATGCCAATCGGAAACACCATCGATTCATATCGGGAGGAAATCATCACAAGTCTGCGGGAGATCATCCGCTTCCCCAGTGTCAGGGAACCTGCTCTTCCAGGGAAACCATATGGTGCTCCCGCATACGAGGCGCTCCAATACGCGCTTGCTCTCGGCGAAAGCTGGGGATTCAAGACGAGGAATGTGGATGGCTATGCGGGATATGTCGAATTTGGTGAGGATGAGACAGGTGCTGATTCAGAAACAGTGGCCGTGCTTGCGCATCTGGACGTCGTTCCGGCAGGACAGGGGTGGACGGTCCCGCCTTATGAGGGTGTGCTGGAAGGGGACAGAATATTCGGACGCGGAGCCTCAGACGACAAAGGACCGGCGATTGTCGCCCTGTATGGGCTGAAGGCACTGCAGGATGCAGGCTTCCGCCCACGCCGGAAAATCCGCGTCATCCTCGGATGTTCCGAGGAAACCGGTTCGGAAGACATGGCGTACTATTTTTCAAAGGAACCGCTTCCGCTCATGGCCTTCACGCCGGATGTCGGGTATCCGGCCATCAACCGGGAAAAGGGCATACTGCACCTGCGTATGACAAAAGGCAATCCCGATCAGAAGGCAGAACCCGGTTTTCTTTGCCGGATACAGGGCGGAGATGCCATCAACATGGTTCCGCGGCAATGCACGGCAACGATTGATGCAACGAGGCTGAATGAAGCACAAATACGATGCCTGGAACAGACGATTGGAACAGAAGGAAGAGTTTCTGCGGTTCGGAGGGGTGATGATCCGAACCGGATCATCCTTGAAACAATCGGAAAATCCTCTCACGGTGCGGTGCCCGAACTGGGTGTCAACGCCATTCTTCTCATGACAAAATGGCTGGGAACATTGCGGGAAGACGGGAACGAAGCCGATTTCGACTTTCTCCAATTCCTCAATGAAGCGCTTGGTGCCGGAACGAACGGCGAGGGGTTGGGAATCGACTGTGCGGATTCGGAATCCGGTGCCTTGTCCATGAATGTTGGAAGTCTCCACATGGATGCAGGATCATGGACGGTCGCACTGGATATCAGATACCCGGTTTCAGTCAATGGAGAACGGATTGCGGCCGCCATTCGGGAGAAAGCGCGAGAGGTTGGCGCAGAGCTGATCGCAGACAGACATACCGCTCCGCTGCACTTTCCGGAAGACCATCCGCTGATCGAAAGGCTTTCCATTGCCTATGAACTGCATACCGGTAAAAAGCTTGAGCTTCTTTCCACCGGTGGGGGAACATACGCCCGTTCCATGGGCGGAAGGGGCATTGGATTCGGGGGAGCTGGAGCCGATGCCCATTCTCCCGACGAGTATGTTGAAGTGTCGGACCTGATGCAACATGCCCGCATCTGTACACAGGCCATCTACGAAATCTCGAGATGATGAACCAAGTCGAAGCAGAAAGGGAAAAAATGTATGCAGGCGCTGGTGAAAAAATACGCAAAAGAGGGTTTGTGGCTTGAAGAACAGCCGATGCCCGAGTACGGAATCAACGATGTTCTGATCAAGGTCATGGAAACATCCATCTGCGGAACGGATGTCCACATCTACAACTGGGATGCCTGGGCGCAGAAAACCATCCCGGTTCCGATGATCATCGGGCATGAGTTTGTCGGGAGGGTTGAGGCAATAGGCAGCAATGTCAAGGATTTCAGCTTGGGAGACATTGTTTCGGCGGAAGGCCATGTGGTCTGTGGCCGATGCAGGAATTGTCTCGCGGGACGGAGACATCTGTGCAACAAAACAAGCGGGATCGGTGTGAATCGGACGGGTGCGTTCGCGGAATTCATCTCCGTGCCGGTCACCAACGTCTGGCATTGCGACCCCAGTATCCCGCTTGATGTCCTCAGCTGCTTCGACCCGTTGGGCAATGCGACCCATACGGCGCTTGCATTCGATGTGCTGGGAGAGGATGTCCTCATTACAGGCGCTGGTCCGATTGGCATCATGGCGGCTGCCATCGCAAAACATGCAGGAGCCAGAAATGTCGTCATCACCGATGTGAACGATTACCGGCTGGAACTCGCCAGAAAAATGGGCGCAACGGTGGCGATGAATGTCCTGCGCGAGTCAATCCCCGAAGTGATGAACACACTCGGCATGAAAGAAGGGTTTGACGTCGGGCTTGAAATGTCGGGAAGCGGCAAGGCTTTCTCCGGCATGATTGATGTGATGTGCCATGGCGGCAAGATTGCCATTCTCGGGCTGCAGCAGGCCGATGTGGGCATTGACTGGAACAAGGTCATCTTCAACGGAATCACCCTGAAGGGAATCTACGGCCGTGAAATGTATGAAACCTGGTACAAGATGACCGCCATGATTCAGAGTGGTCTTGACATCTCTCCAGTCATCACCCATAAATTTGCATACACAGACTTTCAAAAGGGCTTTGATGTCATGCGAAGCGGAAACAGCGGAAAGGTGGTTCTGACTTGGGAAACATCAGGAAGAGAGTCCTTGTCTGCGCGCTGATGCAGGAGAGCAACTCCTTCAGCCCCAGACCCAGCGTCTGGTCCGACTTTCACATCGTGACCGGACCGGACATGCTGGCGTGGATTGCGGCTGCACCTGTCTTTGCCGAAGCCGGCATTGAAATGGTGCCGACGCTCTATGCCTACTCGGTGCCCGGTGGCATTTTGCAGGAGGAAAGTTATCTCCGGTTCAAAAGACGGATCCTGGACGGGATAACGGCGGACAGCAAGTTGGATGGGGTATGGCTGTATCTGCACGGCGCTTTGGAAGTGGAACGGGTGGGCAGCGGGGAAGCC
>JAIFNI010000266.1:791-5941 GCA_020047785.1 Clostridia bacterium | reverse complement strand
GCTTCGCAAAGCAGCGGGTGGACATGTCGTTCTGTGTCCGCAGGAGAAAGAAATAACCTGAAGACATGTGATATCATGGTGATGGATGCGACCGAGAACAGGTTCAACTTTGGAGAATTTTCTGAAAACTTGCACCGGAACTGACTTCCGGGAACGGATCGAACGATTCCTCCCTCACAACCAAACATCCCAGGAGGCCAAACCATGAGAAAAGTCCTTTTTGTCTGTACGGGCAATACCTGCCGCAGCCCCATGGCTGAAGCGATTTACAATCATATGGCGAAGGAATGTGGTCTGGAGGAGACGCACCATGCTGGTTCCGCCGGTATCTACCCGGTCCCGGGAGACCCCGCGACCGCAGGAGCCGTCCAGGCTGTGAAGACTCTTTTTGGAGAGGATCTGCGCGGCCATTCATCCCGTTTGCTTGATTATGAGGACATGCAGGGAGCCTGGCTTGTTCTGGCAATGACAATGCGACATGTCGAAAGCATTCGTGATGCGTTCCCCGGTATGGAAGACTATGTTTTCACCCTGAAGGAATATGCAGGATATGATGTGCGGGACCGGGACATTTCAGACCCGTTCGGTACATCCGACGAGGAATACCTTTCTTGTGCCCGGGAAATTCATGCAGCTCTGAAGCGGGCTGGAGACAGGCTGTTTGTTCCCGAAACAGAGTAACGGCACATTTCCCGGGAATCTGTTTCTGTTTGATCCTGATGACGCAGAATCCATCCAGTGTATCGAATCTCACCGGTTTCAGACTTCGTGGAGCGCATGCAGTGAAGCGAATCTCACCGGTTTCAGGCAACGTGGAGCGCATCCAGTGAAGCGAATCTCACCGATTTCAAGCATCGTGAAGCGCATGCAGTGTAGCGAATTCCGTTTTGACAAGGTCAGGTGGTTCGGATAGAATGGTTTGAAGGAAAGGGGGTGTGCCATGAGGATCTCGATTGGTTCCGACCATGGAGGCTATATGTTGAAAGAGGCCATCAAGGCACATCTGCTTGAGGCTGGGCATGAGGTGCAGGATGTCGGCACACATGGGCTTGCGTCCGTGGATTATCCTGAATTTGGGCGTCTTGCTGCCGAGCTTGTTGCGAACGATACCTGTGAAAAGGGAATCGTCATCTGTTCCACGGGTATCGGCGTTTCCATCTCGGCCAACAAGGTCAAGGGTATTCGTGCCGCCTTGTGTTCGGATGTATTTACAGCCAAACTGACCCGGGAACATAACGATGCGAATGTACTGGCCCTCGGCCAGTTTGTTCTGGGAGAAATGCTGGCGTTTGCCATCGTGGACACCTGGCTGGAAACGCCGTTTTCCGGCGGGGAGCGCCATACGCGCAGGATTGAAGCCATCCGCAGGATGGAAGGATAGGGGAGAGGTACACATGGAGAACGTTTTTGTTTTTGACCACCCGCTCATTCAACACAAGGTTTCGATGCTGCGCGACAAGAACACCAGCTCGAAGGAGTTCCGCGAACTGGTTGCGGAAATCTCCACCATGATGGGCTTTGAAGTGACGCGGGACATCCCGTTGAAGGAAGTGGAAATCGAGACGCCCATCGGTCTTGCCCGCACAAAGGTCATCTCCGGAAAAAAACTGGCTTTTGTCCCCATTCTGCGTGCCGGTCTCGGCATGGTGGAAGGTTTCCTGAACCTCATCCCGATGGCCCGCGTCGGTCACATCGGTCTGTACAGGGATCATGAAACCCTCCAGCCGGTTGAATACTACTGCAAGCTGCCCGAAGACGTGGCCGAACGCGATGTGGTCATCCTGGACCCAATGCTGGCCACCGGTGGGTCCGCCTGTGACGCGGTTCGTTTCATCAAGCAGCGCGGTGTGAAGAACATCAAGTTCGTCTGCCTGATCGCGTCCCCTGTCGGCATTGAGCGTCTGCACAACGAGCATCCGGACGTGGGTGTTTACTGTGCCGCCGTGGATGAATGCCTCAACGACATCGGATACATCGTTCCCGGTCTTGGGGATGCGGGCGACCGTCTCTTCGGAACAAAGTAAAATGGAGGATTCTCCCATGGGCGACACCGCGGCCAAGCATGTCCGTCCCTCCTGGGACGAGTACTTCATGGATATCGTCGATTTGGTCAGCAAGCGCTCCACCTGCCTCCGCAGGCAGGTGGGCGCTTTGATCGTGAAAGACAAGCGCATTCTCACAACAGGGTACAACGGGGCTCCGGTTGGCACGAGACACTGTTTGGAAACCGGTTGCGAGCGGGAACGCCTCGGCATTCCGTCCGGTCAGCGCCATGAAATCTGCAGGGCCACACATGCCGAGCAGAATGCCATTGCACAGGCTGCGTACTCCGGCACATCCGTGAAGGACGGCACCCTGTATGTAACCACGCAACCCTGTGTACTCTGTGCAAAACTGGCGATCAACGCGGGTATTGTGAAAATCGTATTCCGGGGCGACTATCCGGACGATCTGTCCATGGATTTGCTGAAAGAAGCCGGTGTGCGCGTCGTCAAGTACACCGGTCCTTCCTGACGGAAGATTGCGATCCAAGGCAGCGGGGCAGTCCGGCGTTCAAGAGAGGTAGTGTCCTTGATCACAATTCAGTATGAACACCTGGTGGCATTTTTTGTCGCATTGATCGTCGCTTTTTTTTCCACCCCCATCGCGAAAAAAATCGCTTTCCATTCAGGCGCCGTGGACATCCCAAAGGATGCGCGTCGGATGCACAAGCAGCCGATGGCCCTCATGGGCGGTCTTGCGATCATATTCGGCTTCTCGGCATCCGCCCTGTACAGCTTTTCATCCCGCAATGCGGGCGCATTCCTGCAGATGCTGCCTACGGCAAGATTTCTCGGGCCGTTTTTTGCCACACTCCTCATCATCGGCATGGGCATCGCGGATGACATCACACCGCTGAAGGCACGCGCCAAACTGCCGTTCCAACTCGTTGCGGCAGCATTGGTCGCTGCGACAGGAACCCGGGTCATGGCCATTTCGAAGCCTTTTCAGGCGATCAGCATTGGCAGCAGCGATATGATGTTCATGGTAGGCGATATTGTTTCCTACCTCGTCACCATCCTTTGGATCGTGGGGGTCACGAACGCCATCAACCTCATTGATGGGCTGGACGGCCTGTCTGCAGGTGTTTCCGGCATTGCCGCCATTTCGCTGTTCATCGTCGCCGTCGTAAAGGGACAGCAGGAAGTCGCGCTGGTTACCATCACACTGTTCGGTGCCATCATCGGGTTTCTGCCTTACAACTTCAACCCGGCGAAAATTTTTGCAGGTTCCACCGGAGCCTATTTCCTCGGGTTCATGCTGGCTGTCATCTCCGTGTCCGGAACCATGAAATCCGTTACGGTCATTTCTCTGGCTGTGCCGATTCTCGTTCTGGGACTGCCGCTCTTCGACACATTGTTCGCCATGACGCGCCGGATTGTCAATGGTCGTCCGATCGGGGAGGGAGACCGCGGCCACATCCACCACAGGCTGGTGGACATGGGACTTTCCCACCGCATGTCGGTCACTGTGTTGTATGTCATCAGTTCGGCACTTGGGCTTGTTTCGATTGCCCTGGCGGACAAAGGAATCCTGATGGCCATCATTCTGGTGGTTCTTATCCTGATTTTCATCATCGGCGGCGCACGAAATCTGACGGAAATGAGAAACGAAAGCGAGCATCATCCGGATCTTCCCGGAGTCCGCATTGTACCGGAACAGGTTCAGCTGGTTCCGGCACAGAAAGAAGAAAATGCGGAAGCAAACGATACAAAGAATGTGGAAGATAATGATGCAAAGAATGCGGAAGCAAACGATACAAAGAATGTGGAAGATAACGATGCAAAGAATGCGGAAGCAAACGATACAAAGCAAGATGATTCGGAGCTGAAAGAAACGAACCCGGAAAACGCGAACGAACCGGAGAACGCGAATGAACCCGGAAAACGCGAATGAACCGGAAAACGCGAATCAAAAGGAGCATGCATGACAGAAACAAGCCGGATCAAGGTCATGACCGTATTCGGAACACGTCCCGAAGCCGTGAAGATGTGCCCGCTCGTTCAGGCGCTGAACCGGGACGAACGGATGGAATCCATCCTGTGCGTCACCGCCCAGCACCGGCAGATGCTGGATCAGGTGCTGGACATCTTCCAGCTGTCGCCGGACTACGATCTCAACATCATGCAGGATCGTCAGACTCTCATCGGAATTACAACCCGGGCGCTTGAAGGTCTTTCCGGGGTGCTCGAAGCGGTCAGGCCGGATATTGTTCTGGTCCACGGAGACACCACCACGACTTTTGTGGCCGGGCTTGCCGCCTTCTACCATCAGGTGAAGGTGGGACATGTCGAAGCGGGGCTTCGCACTTATGACAAATACTCCCCTTATCCGGAGGAAATGAACAGGAAACTCACCGGCGCACTGGCTGATCTGCATTTTTCTCCGACGTCCGCCAATCGGGAGAATCTCCTGCGGGAAGGTGTTCCCGAAAAGGACATCTTCATTACCGGCAATACCGTCATAGACGCGCTTTCCGCCACGGTCCGTCCGGACTATGCATTTGAGGATCCTTTCCTGAAAAATTACAGCTTTGAAAAGAAACGCGTCATACTGGTGACAGCGCACCGACGTGAAAACCTCGGGAAGCCTTTGGAAACCATTTGCATGGCACTGCGCAGAATTGTCGAGGAGCATGCGGATGTGGAGATTGTCTATCCGGTCCATCTGAATCCAGTCGTACGGGACACTGCGGGCGGCATACTCGGCGACCATCCGCGCATCCACCTGATTTCACCCGTCAACGTGCAGGACATGCACAATCTTATGGCGCGCAGTCACCTTGTGATGACCGATTCCGGCGGACTGCAGGAAGAGGCGCCTTCTCTGGGCAAGCCTGTGCTTGTACTCAGGAACGAGACGGAGCGTCCGGAGGCGGTTGCCGCGGGAACAGTCCGTCTTGTCGGCACTTCCTTTGAAGGGGTGCTTGATGCTGCAAAGGATCTGCTGGACGACGGAGCATCCTGGCAGCGTATGGCCAAAGCAGTCAATCCCTACGGAGACGGTCATGCCTGTTCCCGCATCCTTGATGCGCTTGCATGGTCTTTCGGGCTGTCAGCCATACGGCCGGACGCCTTCCATTCCTGACAGGCGGGCACAGATGGGTGAAA
>JAIFNI010000266.1:0-750 GCA_020047785.1 Clostridia bacterium | reverse complement strand
GCAAAGATGAGTGAATTCCTGACACACGTCATACAGGCGGGCAAAGATGGGTGAATTCCTGACACACGTCATACAGGCGGGCAAAGATGGGTGAATTCCTGACACATGTCATACAGGCGGAGCGGGTGCTCGAGCGTATTGAAAGCCGCAGGGTGATGGAAGGCATACGCGCGGACCTTCGGCTGTTCAGGCTTGGCGCGCAGGGCCCGGACCCCCTGTTCTTTCATCATTGCTTTCCGGGCGATGGCAAGGGCAGGCTGACAGAAGTGGGAAATACCCTGCATGCATCCCGAACGGGTGCATTTCTCATTCATGGCGCGAGACAGCTTTCACCGGTTTCCTGGAGTGCTGCGTGGATGCAGCTGGCTGCCTATCTTTGCGGCATGGTCTGTCATTATTGCCTGGATCGCATCCTTCATCCTTATGTCAATGCAGTCTCCGGGAACTGGATTTGGTCGACAGCCGGAATTCCGATGCAAACCACGCATGGTGAGGTGGAGACCCAGCTGGACGTGTTGCTCTGGCGGGAAGCCGGACATGGTTCCGCCGCCCGCACCCGGACCGCCGGCATGTGCACGCCGCCGAAGGAATGGCCGGAAGTCGTCGTGAATTTTTGGGTGACGGCCTTGTATGAAGTCTTCAATCTGTCGGTGACCGAGGCGGAACTGGCTGAGGTCGCCCGTGATTTTCATCGCGGACATGCCATCCTGTACGATCCGCGCGGCGTCAAGAAAAGACTGGTACTCTGGA
>JAIFNI010000191.1 GCA_020047785.1 Clostridia bacterium | reverse complement strand
TGAACGCCTTGATCCGGAACGTCGTCACCCTGACAACAAATCTATGGAAAGGCCGCATCCGCATGCATGGCGCCTATGGTGACATTCTGCCCGCCAAATGCTGGCCGGGGCTATTGAATCAGCTGTTCATGAGTCTGCTTACAAATGCGTTCGAGGCCTTGCCGGGAGAAGGGGACATCTGGATACGCACATCTCTCGAAGACATGCGCATTCGGGTGGAGGTGGAAGACAATGGTCCCGGAATCCCGGAAGCATTGCTGGATCGGATTTTCGAGGCGGGTTTCAGCTGGGGGAAGAAAGCTCCGGACGGCCAGCTGCCGGGTGGGATGGGTCTTGCCATGGCCCGGGACATCGTGTCCCGTCATGGCGGCATTCTGTCCGCGAAGCGGGGACAGTTCGGCGGTTTGCTGCTTTGTTTCCATCTGCCGTTGGATGGAGGCAAAACCTGATCCGAAACGGTCAGCGCATCAACGCAAGAATTGCATCCGCCTCACCTGAATCCAGAACGGAGAAGAGCACGTCCACGACTTCCGCGTCCAGCTGACCGCGTTCACACTCTTCCGACAAAATCCCTCTGGCCTGTTCCATCGAAAGTTTCCCACGATAGGGACGAGTTGTGTGCAGGGCATCGAAAATATCGACGACGGATAGAATGCGTGATTCCAGAGAGATGCCGTCTCCTTTCAAACCATCGGGATACCCGCTGCCGTCCAGTTTTTCGTGATGATGCCGGATGGGATCCAGGCATTCCTTCAGCGAAGCGAGCGGCTTCAGGAGTTTCTCTCCCTCTGCGGAATGTCGCTTCATGATCTCGAACTCTTCCTGTGTGAGTTTCCCGGGTTTTGTCAGAATCAGGTCAGAAGTGGCCACTTTGCCGATATCATGGAGTTCTCCCGCAATGAACAGCGTTTCAAGTCTTTCCGGAGACAAATCCATTTTTTGACCGATCAGCCGGCAAAAGCTGCTGACACGATATACATGCCCGATGGAATACTGATCATGCGCCTCGACCGCATCGGCCAGCAGCGAGAGGATGCCGACAGCCTGTTTGCGTTCTGTCGAGTAATCCTGCTGAAGACGTTCATACAGTCGGATGATCTTGTCGTTCGACACTTCGAGCTCCTGTCGCTGGTGTTTTTCCCGTTCTTCCATATCCCGCTTTTCGAGACCATTCTGCAGAATCCGGACCAGCGAGGCATTGTCCCAGGGCTTCTCGATATAGTAGTAAAGGCCGACCTCGTTGATGCTGCGGATGGCATTTTCCTTATCCGCATATCCGGTCAGCATGACGGCAATGGCATTCGGCGACAATTCTTTCGCCCTGCGCAAAAATTCGACCCCATTCATGCCAGGCATGAGAAAATCCGAAAGGATCAGGTCGATGTCACCTGCAAGAAGAAGCTCGGAGCGCAGTGCTTCACGCGGATCATTGAAAACTGACACATCCTGCTTCATCATCAGTCTGATCAGGGTAGCCAATGTGGTGGTGATCATAGGTTCGTCATCAACAATCATGATGGTTCGGCTCATGGATTCCCCCCCGGCGTCTTCAGCATCACGTGACAAACGGTTCTTCTGTCATAGAGTATACCACCGTTTGGGCTTGCCCTGACAGACAGGAGGTGGTATATGTGAAGGGTGGTTGTCAAAATTGCCAACCGGCTGTCGAACTGGTTGAACTTGAATGAGAAGGAGGACGTCGGATGATTTACCCTCTCCGGGAAAAACGGACACTGAAACGGGATTTCCAACGTGCCATCCAGCGCACTGCGCTTGTCGCAATGATCCCGCTGCTGCTCCTGACGGTCAACAACACCTATTCGTCCTTCCTCATGCAGGGAAAGATCGTGGAAGATATGCTTGGACGTCTGGTCATGGACCGATTCACAGGCACATCATCCGCCGTTGTTCTGCCGCAGGTTCCCGGCCAGGTTCCGGAACAGGAAGTTTTTTCGGCTGTCCAGGGTATTTTGGAGACCATTCAATCCACTCAGATGCAGTACGACAGGTTCCCTGGATTGGAAGACCTGTTCGACTGGCAGAAGGCAACCGTTTCAGTCCGGGATCTCGCCCTGTTTCAGGTTAACTGGGAGACCACTACGCTGTATGAGAGTTCGGAATGGTCTGATGAAGCAACATTGCCCTCCCCTTTCTCCATGGCCTTCATTGGCCGTATGTTTGCACAGGAGACCGATTTGGCCTTTGGCCCTTCCGACCTTGGATCCATCCGGGTACGCCTGCAGCCGGCTTTCTGGACGACCCAGTTTGCCTATCTCCTGTTTGGCCTCCTGCTTTCCGCCATGCTTTCCTTATGGCTGCTTCTGCCCTTTTCCTCCCATTTCGGACGAACCTTCTCACAGCCGTTTGCCTCGATGGCCAGAATTCTCAGAAACCTGGCGGATGGCGAATACGGGACCGCCATCCGTTCCCGCGTGAAGGTCCGCAGACCGCTTCGGGAAATCCAGACCATTGCACGTGATACCAATACGCTTCTGGAGAAGCTTCGCGCGGAGAACGACCTGCAGCAGAAACAGCAGGCTGAACTGACCAGCCTCAACCGACAGCTTTCCGAGCAGCATGAGGCCTTGCAGAATTCTCAACGGGAGATTCAGCTTTCACAAATTCAATTGATTCAAAGCCAGAGTCTGGCCTCTGTCGGACAATTGACGGCTGCCATCTCCCATGAAATCTCCGAGCCACTGGAACGCATCACGGATAATCTGGCACTTCAACGGAATCTGCTCAAGGACGCCATGAGAAAGCATGACCTGTCAGACATACAGCGGGATGTCCTCGTCCAGCTCCAGGGAGCATCGGATCTGAACCACATGGCGCTTGATCGGGTTACGGCTCTGATGCAGGGCCTTCGCAATTTTGCCAGGCCCGAAACGCCCGAAGGGGAACCGGCGGACCTCAGGGAATGTGTTCACAGTGTGGTGCTGATAACGGCCAATCTGTGGAAACGACGCATCCGGATGCTGGAGGAATATGCGGATGTTCCGATGTTTTCATTTCATCCCGGGATGTTGAATCAGGTCGTGATGAACCTGGTCGTCAATGCTGTTCACGCCATAGACGGAGAGGGTGAAATCCGCATCAGAATCTGGCTGGAGGGAATCTCGGCGAATTTGTCCGTCACGGATACAGGCACAGGCATACCGGAGGATATTCTGCCGCGCATCTTCGAATCCGGTTTCACGACCAAGGAAGCCGGCAAGGGCAGCGGGTTGGGCCTGGCCATCTGTGCGGACATTGTTCGTCAGCATGGCGGCAGCCTGCACGTTCAAAGCAAAGTGGGGGAGGGATCAACCTTCACAGTTGCCCTCCCGATTCGGCAAGCACCTGTCCAAATCAAATGAATGGACAACCGGACACAGATGCATGCGGAGGAAATATCAAAAAAGGGATGTCCTCTCATGAAGACGCCGAAAAAAAACACCTGCTCTTTTCCTGAAAAGAATGGCAGATTTGGCCATTGTTTTCAGGAATTCATAGAGGTTATTTTCTTCCAAGTCCTGAGGCATCCCTTTTTCATGATCCGTCGTGTCCTGTCGTTCCGTTCCAGACTCAGTTCAGAAAGCGCCGTGCGCCGAGGTACTTTGCCTGGTACCCGGAAAAGCTTGCCACCAGTACCTTGTGATTGGTGGAGGATGCATGGATGAACTTGTCGTTGCCCAGATAGATGCCCACGTGGCTGATGTTGGTTCGCTTGCTGCCATCCGTGTCAAAGAGGACCACATCGCCCGCTCTCAGCTTTTCCCGGGAAATCTTCACACCTGCGCTGCCATACTCCACAGAAGAACGGGGAGCGCTGATGCCGATTGCCTTGAAAACCTGCATGGTGAATCCGGAGCAGTCCGTTCCTTTTCGGGATGCGGCACCATACACGTACCGGACGCCCTTGAAGGACATGGCGACACGGATGAGTTCATCCAGGCGGTCGTCGCTGCCGCGTGAAACGGAGGCATCTGCGGCATCACTGGAGAGGTATGTGCCCAAAACATAGCCGATCGTTCCGCCGCCGGCCTGGATTTTTGCCCAGGTTCCAGAAGTTTCGATCAGCACAACAGCATCTCCGCGTGTCAACTCGCCGAGTTTCTTGGAATCGGCATCGGCTGTTTCACGGATATTGAGTGTATTTGCGGATACATGAACGATGTTTTTTGCAGGTTCCGCGGAAGCTGCGGCTGATGTTGCGACGGCTGCCGCTGGTGTGACGGACGAAGCCACGGGCGGAGTTTCCGCAATGGCTGCCGAGGTCGCAGCGACAGGGATGACGGTTGTTGCCGCGGAAGCGGCAACCGGTGCCTCAACCGGTTTTTCTGCGGAAGGCACGACAGGTTTCACAACAGGCGCTGCAACGGGAGACGCAACGGGAGCGGGCGTTTCCGCCACAACCTTGACATAGTCGGAATAGACGTACCCGTTGATGTTGCCGATGCGGACCTTGTACCAGTCTCCCTTTTTGCTGACGATTTCAAGGGCCGTTCCCTTTGCAAGCAGATCGATGATCTCGGATCCCGTGCTGGCTTCCCGGCGGAATTTCACATCCGTGGCGCTGACTTTGCCCGTGGCGGCGGATGCGACAGTGGTGGAGAAAACAAGGACGACAAGGGTGAGAAGCGCGATGCGCATGGGGTGACTGCGACGGGACATAATCCTCCTGTCAGGCTTCCGAAGTTAGCTGGCGGGCTCGGGCAACAGGTACCCTACCTGAGAAGTCATCATCCTTTTCCGACGCATGACCTGCATCGGCGGATGTCTGACAGCTTTGGATTAGCCCCAAAATTGGGTCCTCCGTACTCCGAATGACTCGGAGATTCAGCCTATTGAAAAACGTTTGCGTCTGCGTGCGGGTTTCCATGATTTTCCGGCTGAAACTGCTTCCTGCAGTGCCTTCAGGGGACACTGCGGTCCGCAAATTCGTGTTCATTATAACAACGGAACCGCCATAATGCAATCTTTCATGATAGAATTGTTACAAATTGTTTTCATTTTGTGCAATATCACAGTGGCCGGAAGACGTTTTCTCGACAGAAGGAGGCACAGCTTGACAACAGCAACTGTTCTATCATACCTGCTCAAATCTATTTGAAAATATTCAAATCGATTCAATGCTGATTTCCTGCTTCTTCAAAGACCAACCCGTCCCGATT
>JAIFNI010000222.1 GCA_020047785.1 Clostridia bacterium | reverse complement strand
GTGCCGGAAGATTCTGCAGGAGATCTTGCGCTTTTTTACAGTTGGGTTTATCATGAGAGGAACCGCAAGGTATACGTAGCAGCGTTTTCTGTAAAGACGCTCTGCGGCAACTGAACAGCAAAGGCGATGAAGGAAAGAGTAAACGCAGGACACATCTCCAGAGAGCCCGGATGGTGAGAAAGGGCGATGTCGGACACGTTGAAAATGGTTCCGGAGCTGCGCACCGACGGCAAGTGCCGAAGGCTGCGACGGGGTCCGCCCGTAAAAGCGGCAAGGTATGCAGCGGATCATTTCCCGCCAGTACCTGACGAGGCTCCTGCCGTGAGGCATGGGTGAATTGGGGTGGTATCGCGGAGCATGGCTCTCGTCCCCGAAAACTTGGTTTTCGGAGAGGAGGGTCTTTTTGTTGTTTCCTGCGACTTATGTCTTGCAATTCCGGAAAGCGCCGGACCGCAGATCGGAATCCTGGAATGCGCATTGCGACGATGGTCGGAATTGCGCGGCGAGAACCTGAAAACCTGATTCACCGCATGTATCCAGAAGGAGGAAAGCAAGATGAATGTTGTCATCGGGGGCGCCTGGCCTTATGCAAACGGAGCCCTTCACATCGGACATATCGCCGCATTGCTGCCGGGGGATGTTCTGGCCCGCCATCACAGGGCCATCGGAAACAAGGTATGCTATGTTTCGGGCAGCGACTGCCATGGAACGCCGGTATCCATCAAGGCCCGCCTGGAGGGGGTATCCCCGGAAACCATCAGTAAACAGTGGCATGAATCTTTCGTGGACTGCTTTTCTGCGTATCGATTCAGCTACGATTCCTACGGAAAAACATCCGCTCCGGTTCATAAGGATTTTGTCACAGCCTTTCACAAATCGCTGTATCGGGGCGGGCATGTGGAGGAACGGATCGTGCTCCAGGCATGGTGCCCGCATTGCAGCCGGTTTCTGGCCGACCGGTATGTGACAGGGAAGTGTCCGGTGTGCGGACAGGCGGCAAGGGGCGACCAGTGCGAGGCTTGCGGAACCGTGACGGAGCCGGAGACGATTGAATTCCCCGTGTGCGCCATCTGCGGCCATGTGCCCGAGTTCCGGGAATCCAGGCAGCTGTTTTTGCTGCTGTCCCATTTTCAGCGGGAGCTGGCCGACTATCTGGCGGGACATGCGGAGTGGCGGAAAAATGCCTTTGAAAATACCGCCCGCTATATCCGGGAAGGACTCAGGGACAGGGCAATCACACGGGATTTGGATTGGGGGATTCCCGTGCCTCGGGATGGCTACGACTGCAAGCGGATATACATATGGGCTGAGAACGTGCTCGGGTATCTTTCCGGCTGTTCCGACTGGTGCACGTCAAACGGGCTTTCATTCCGGGATTTCTGGAACAGCGCCTGGCAGATCCAGGTACATGGGAAGGACAATATTCCTTTTCATACCGTCATTCTGCCGGGTCTGCTGCTGGCGGAGGGGCATTCGGATGGCGCATTGCGACCGCCGGATCAGATTCTTTCCAGTGAATATCTGACACTGGAGGGGAAAAAGATATCGACCAGCGGAAACTGGGCCATCGACGCGCTGGAACTGGCCGAAGAGGCACCGATCGATTCCATCCGGTATTTCCTGCTGGCCAACGGTCCCGAAAAACGGGATGCCGATTTTTCGAGACGGGATTTCATCCAGCGCCACAATGCCGAAATGATTGGCGTATACGGCAACCTGGTGAACCGGTGTCTGGCCTTTGTTGAAAAGTACCTGGACGGCCATGTGCCGCAGACCGCCCCTTCCGGGGAAGTCGTCGATCTGGTTGAGGCTGCGTATGAGTCGATTGGCCGGAGCATCAGGGCCGGAGAACTCAAAAGCGCGCTGGACGGCGCCTTTGGTGTACTTCGATTTGGAAACAGGCATTTTGATGCGGGGAAGCCGTGGGAAACCCGCACAACAGACACGGAAGCCTGCAGCGCCACGCTTTCGGACTGTCTCTTCCTGATTGTGAATGCCTGCAGACTGCTGGCTCCTTTTCTACCGGATTCAACCGCGGAGGTGCTTGAATGGTTCGGTTTGGAAACGGGATGGGAAACCGTGTTCCCGGAGAGAGGCGTCTCGCCGGCAAAATCCCGGCGCTTGTTTGAACGGCTGGAAACCGCTGCGGATGCGGGAAACGCGCCCTGATGCTTGAACGGCCGGAAACCGCTGTGGATGCGGGAAACGCTCCCTGAAACGGACATTTCCTATTTCAGATTCTCCGCAACAAAGGACCTTTCGTCTTCCATGAGCCGGTGCAGGAGCCGATCGATGGCATCCGCACCGGCTTCGTCAATCCGGACAATTTCCATGCCGTTCAGATGAAAACGTTCCATGGCATCATGACGGACAAGTTTTCCCTTGAATTCGATGCGGACGCCCTCGGGCGTGGAGAAGAAGATCATGGCTTCCTTCACGGTTTCCGGATCGAGCACCCTGCGTGTCGCCAATGCGACACCTTTTCGATTGATGTTTCGGATGGCCGCATCGATTCGATTCTCCGGCCGATCGAGCAGCCAAATCCGGGCGGGCAGGTTCACGATGCATCGCTTTTCCGCGCGTCGGTTCGGAATGCGCCGGAGGGTGTCGATGGAGACGGAAACCAGCCAGGGATATTGAAGGTCGAGAGATGCGATGCATCCTTCCAGATACAGCTCGGATTTTTCGTCGAAGTGCATGATTTGCACGCGATCGCCGGCTGCGAGGAGTTCAAAGCGCATCAGATCCTGCGGGAGGCGAAAAGCGATTGTGTCGGCGGAAGATTGCTGGACAATGGTCGCATAGGCATCCTGACTGGAAACGACATGACGGATGGATATGAGATCTCCCCGTGCGAGGACCGGCTGCTTTTTCTCCATCCATTCGTTGAAACCGAAGCCCTGTGCCATCGTGCTCCTCCGTGCATAAATAGGCAGAATGATTGGGAAAACTGCCTGGGAACATGTTTCCCAAATCAACAATATCGCAGATTGAAGCGCATCGCAAGCGGGAATGAGAAACTATATGAAGATTGGATATGCCTGCCTGACGATCGGCGTGACAGATACGAAGATTTCCGGATGCACGTTGAAACAAGCTGCTCCGGAGCGGCTCCGCGAGGTTTCCGACGGGAATCTGTCTTCCCTGCGGAATATCCTTTCCTGGAACGCCGCGCACGACATCCGCATGTTCCGCATCAGTTCCGACATCATTCCCCTTGCGTCCCACCCGGATGTGTCCGTGCCCTGGCAAGACTGGTTCGGGGAGAGACTTCTGGATATCGGCAGATTCGCCGTGGAGAACGGAATCCGGCTTTCCATGCATCCGGGACAATATACGGTGCTCAATGCGCTGGAGGACCGTGTACGGCTTGCAGCCGTGGAGGATCTCCGGTTTCATGCCGGTTTTCTCGACGCACTCGGTGTCGATGCCACAAACAAGGTGATTCTGCATGTCGGGGGTGTCTACGGCGACAAAAAGGCGGCCATGGACAGATTCGTGCAGGAATCCGGCAACCTGCCGCCCCATGTGCTGAGGCGTCTGATTCTCGAAAATGACGATACAAGGTTCCCGCTGGAAGATGTGCTTGCTGTGGCGGAAAGGACAGGGCTGCCGGTTGTATTCGACAATCTGCACAACCAGATGGAGCCTTCTCCGGCTTTTGCGGGCCTGACGGACGCAGATCTGATTCGCCTGTGCGCGAAAACCTGGAGACCGGAAGACGGACACCAGAAAATCCATTATTCCCAATTGAGACCGGGCGCTTCTCCGGGGGCCCACAGTGCAACCATCGATCTGGAGAAGTTTCTGGCATTCGTGGAACCCCTGGGGAATGAGGTGCCCGATGTGATGCTGGAAGTGAAGGATAAGAACCTCTCCGCGCTGAAATGCACACTGGGTCTGGCTCCGAAACTCAAGCCTGCCCGTCTTGAGGCGGAATGGGCGAGGTACAAGTATTCCGTCCTGGAGAAGGATGCAGCCGCCTATCTGAACATCCGCCGGCTGCTGCAGGACAAAGAAGCCGTCCGACGTCAGGAGAAGGGGATTGTTCCCCGGTTCTACAAGTTCGTCGATGACGCGATGGCGATGCCGGAGACTGCCGGGGCTGCCGTGAATGCGCTGCAGCATGTCTGGGGATATGTAAAAAGAGATGTGACGGATGCGGAACGGAAGCGCTGGCTTGTACTCCTGGCGGGATACCAGGCAGGCACGGTCAAGCTCGCGTCGGTCAAGAACCATCTGCGCAAATGCGCGGAACGGCAGGAACAGACGTATCTCCTCGACAGCCTTTACTTCATTCTGTGATGATTGATTCCGGAATCGCACAGGCTTTCGGATTTGACGCACATAAACGGGCATGATATCATTTGTTTCGGTGCGAGACCATGAAGGTTTCCCGTTTTCAGCACAGGCCAATCCCATTTCCGTCAGTCCTCACAGCAGACCCATGAAGGGGCTGAGACTCGACATGGATTTGCAGAAGGAGGAAAACGATCATGCATATGGCAGATGCCCTGATATCCCCGGCAGTCGGCGGAATCATGTGGGCCGTGTCCGCCGGATTCACCGGTTATTCCGTTCGAAAACTGACAAAAGACCCCGATGAGGGAATTGTGCCCCTCATGGGCGTCATGGGCGCCTTTGTCTTTGCTGCGCAGATGATCAACTTCACCATTCCGGGAACCGGTTCCAGCGGGCATATCGGCGGCGGCATGCTGCTTTCCGCGCTGCTCGGACCGGTGGGCGGCTTTCTCACCCTCGCTTCCGTGCTGCTGATACAGGCGCTGTTCTTCGGAGACGGCGGACTGCTGGCGTACGGCTGCAATCTGGCCAATATGGGCATTTTCACAAGTTTCGTGATCTATCCGCTGGTTTGGCGAAGAATCATGAAAAAAGGAGTCACGGCAAAGCGAATCTGGTGGGGCTCCGTTCTTTCCGTTGTGGCGGCACTTCAGCTCGGAGCATTCAGCGTGGTGCTGGAGACCTTCGCTTCCGGCAGGACCGAGCTGCCTTTCAGTGCCTTTGTTGTGCTCATGCAGCCAATCCATCTCGCCATCGGCGTGGTGGAAGGCCTTGTCACAGCCGCTGTTCTGACCTTTGTCTGGCAAGCCCGTCCCGAACTGATCGAGCCGAACCGTGCCCATCTTCAGGCAGGCGTTTCGCTCCGGAAGGTTCTTGTTGTCATGGGAATCGCGGTTGTGCTGACAGGCGGGGCCTTGTCCCTGTTTGCGTCGTCCTTTCCGGACGGTCTCGAATGGTCCATGTTCGGGGTGATGGGAGAAGAAGAAATCACCGCAGCGGGCACTGTTCACAGTACGTTTTCGGACATTCAGGAGAAAACGGCTGTTTTGCCCGATTACACCTTCAAGGTTCCCGACGGTGCGACAGAACTCACGGAAACCGCTGCATTGGCGGGTACTTCCGTTTCGGGTCTTGTCGGCGGAGCCATGACCCTCGTGCTGGCGGGGTTGATCGGTTTCGCGGTCACTCGGTTCAGGAAGAGGGAAACTCATGCCTGACGTGTCAAGCGCGGTGCGGGACATGCACCGGATGGAAGCGCTCGCGCGTTCGAACACCGGTGTCCACAGGCTGCATCCCGTCACCAAGCTGCTGACCGTTTTGATGTTCCTGATTGCGGCACTTTCATTCGAACGGCATGCGTTCGGGCGTTTGCTGCCGCTCTTTCTTTTTCCCGTTCTGACGGCCGCGCTGGCCGACTTGCCGTGGAAGCCTTTTTTGAAGCGGCTTCTCTTTGTGGAACCATTCGTCATTGGAATCGGCATCCTCAATCCCCTGTTTGACCAGGTGCCGGTCCCGTTTGCGGGGTTCGAGGCTGCACGCGGATGGTTCACCTTCCTGTCCCTTTTTCTGAAAACAACCCTGACCGTGTTGGCCGCATTGCAGCTGATTGCCTGCACGGGCATGGAACGTCTTCTTGCCGGCCTGCATGCGATGGGGCTGCCGCGTGTGCTGGTCCTGCAGGTTTCCCTGACATACCGGTATCTGACGGTTCTGGCGGAGGAAGCCGGCCGCCTGTTGACGGCCTATTCACTGCGCGCGCCCGGCCAGAAGGGCATCCGCTTTTCCGCGTGGGGCTCATTGGCGGGGATGCTTCTGCTTCGTTCGTTCGACAGGGCGCAGCGTATCCATCATGCCATGCAGCTCCGGGGCTACGACGGTCATGTGCCGCTTCCACCAGGCACGATGCCCGGAATGGCCGATGCGGTCTGGTTCTTCGGCTGGTCATGCTGGTTCGCGCTGGTCCGGTTTGTGGATTTGCCATTGTGGCTGGGCCGGTTGATGACCGGCGGATGAGGGGATGATATGAGCCATCACAGACTGGAAGCCATTCACCTGAAATATGCCTATCCGGACGGACATGAGGCGCTGCACGATGTTTCGTTCGAAGCGACGCACGGCGAGTGTGTCGGCATTATCGGCGCGAACGGGGCAGGGAAGAGCACGTTGCTGATGCTGCTGATGGGATTGCTTCATCCGGGGGCCGGTACGGTCCGGATCGGGGAAGTCGAACTGACGCGCAAAACGCTGCCGGACATCCGCAAGCGCGTGGGCATGGTCTTCCAGAACCCCGATGACCAGCTGTTCATGCCCACTGTGGGGGAGGATGCCGCATTCGGACCGCGCAATGCGGGCCTGTCCGAATCCGAAGTGCAGGAAAAGGTAACCGCCGCGCTTTCACGCGTCGGAATCCTCCATCTTCGGGATCGGGCGCCATTCAAACTCTCGGGCGGAGAAAAGCATGCCGCTGCCATCGCATCCGTGCTGGCGATGGACCCTGACATCCTGGTTCTGGATGAGCCGACTGCGGGACTGGATCCACGAGCCCGACGGCGTGTGATGGGCCTGCTGGAAAGCTTTTCGCACACCCGGCTGATTACGGGCCACGACCTGGATATGATTCTCGCTCTTTGTCCGAGGGTCGTCATTTTGCGTGAAGGAAGGGTCGCAGCGGACGGACCATCCAGCACCCTTCTTGCGGATTCGGAACTGATGGAGGCCTGCGGTCTGGAAGTTCCTTTATCCCTGCAGCCGTGCGCGAAGTGCGGATATGTCGGTCACAGGAAATGCCAGGTGGACATGCCGCAGACGGGAGGATCGCCATGCGAATCGCGATAGTGGACGGACAGGGCGGAGGAATCGGACGAGCACTGGTGGAGCGGCTTCGCGCCGTTTATCAGGATCGGGTGGAACTTGTGGCCCTCGGGACGAATGCACTGGCCACCTCGGCCATGCTGAAGGCAGGCGCGGGAGAGGGAGCCACAGGGGAAAATGCCATCCGGTTCAGCGTCCCGCGCGCGGACGTGATTCTGGGACCCATTGGCATCGTGGTGGCCAATGCCATGCTCGGTGAGTTGAGTCCGGAGATTGCCCGGGCAATCGGCGAGTGCACCGCGCAAAAATTCCTCATCCCGGTCAACCGGTGCAGTGTGCATGTTGCCGGCGTGGAAAACAGGACACTGCCCCAGTATGTCGAGGAGGCGGTGCTTTGGGTAGGTACGCAGATGCGTTCGGCCGAGCCGCTGAGAATCCTGTAGGACAGCGACCCATTCCGTGCCCTTGCCGCCGACTTTCGGACAGGCCTGTTCCAACCATGCCCGTGGTGATATAATGGGATGCCGGCTGCGGGCATGTCATCCGTTTCGCGCGTGCATCCGTTTCACGCGCGTGCATCCGGACCGGCATTCCGGCGAAGCCGTCCTGATACGTCACGCCGGAACGGAGCCAATCGCTTCGGCATCCACAGGAAAGCATCCACAGGAAAGCATCCGGAGGCAGCATGAGCATTCTGACCGTAGCAAACGTCACCTGCGGGTTCGGGGGACGAACCATTCTCGATGACGTATCCTTCCGCCTGAACAAGGGCGAACATGTCGGCCTCATCGGCGCGAACGGCGAAGGAAAATCCACCTTTCTGAACATCATCACCGGCAAGCTCCAGCCGGACGCCGGCAAGGTGGAATGGTGCAACCGCATCACCACGGGGTATCTGGATCAGCACACCGTGCTGGAAAAGGGCATGAGCATCCGTGACATCCTGCGCACCGCGTTCGCGCACATGTTCGATCTGGAACGCGACATGCTGGCCCTGTATGATGCCATGGGAGATGCGGCACCCGACGCACTCGACGCCATGATGGAGGATGTCGGGGAAATCCAGAGCGAACTCGAGCACAGTGGGTTCTATACGCTGGACGCAAAAATCGAGGAGGTGGCGAACGGCCTCGGACTGGGTGAAATCGGTCTGGACCGCGATGTGTCGGAACTTTCCGGTGGTCAGCGTTCCAAGGTACTGCTCACGAAGCTGCTGCTCGAGAACCCGCTGATTCTGATCCTCGACGAGCCGACCAACTTTCTGGACGACAAGCACATCAACTGGCTGAAGAATTTCCTGAAGGAATACCCGAATGCCTTTATTCTGGTTTCCCACGATATTCCCTTCCTCAATGATGTCGTCAATGTCATCTATCATGCGGAGAATGCACTGATTACCCGGTATACCGGCAATTATGAACAGTTCCGCGCCATGTATGAATTGAAGAAGAACCAGACCCAGGCGGCCTTCGACAAGCAGCAGAAGGAAATCGATCGTCTGGAGGATTTCATCGCACGAAACAAGGCGCGGGTGGCCACCACGAACATGGCCAAGAGCCGTCAGAAGAAACTCGACAAGATGGACATCATTACGATTGCGCGTGAAAAGCCGAAGCCGTCCTTCCGTTTCCCGGAGGCGCGCACACCCGGCCGTGTGGTCGTTCAGACAAAAAATCTCGTGATCGGGTATGACGAACCGTTGACCCGTCCGCTGGAACTTTCGATCGAACGCGGGCAGAAAATTGCCCTGCGAGGTGTGAACGGTCTGGGCAAGACCACCCTCATGAACACGCTGCTGGGCATTCTGAAGCCGATTGCCGGCGCCGTGGATCTGGACCCGTATGCGGTCCCCGGGCATTTCATCCAGGAATCGGCCCGCAATAACGGGCGGACCGCGATGGAGGAAATCTGGCAGCAGTATCCTTCCATGGGGAACGGGGAGGTCCGGTCGGCGCTGGCAAAATGCGGACTGACAACGGAGCACATCACCTCGCAGATGATGGTGCTCTCCGGTGGAGAAAACGCCAAAGTGCGCCTGTGCGCGCTGATGCTGCGCGAATCGAACTTCCTGGTTCTCGACGAGCCGACGAACCATCTGGATCAGGATGCGAAGGATGAACTGGCGCGGGCGTTGCGGGCATTCAGCGGCACCATCCTGCTGGTCTGCCATGAACCGGAATTCTATCAGGAATGGGTGTCCGATGTCTGGAACGCGGAAAACTGGACGACGAAGATCGTATAGGGGACTGAAAGTGCAGGTGGTTTTCTTCCGGCACCCGGGGATGCGGGCGGCTTCGGATGGTCCGCGCACGACCAGTGCCGGTGTGCCGGAGGAACCATGAAGGTTACCAAGTCGCCGCTTGTCCGAAAAATGGCTGTTTTCCTGGGGCTGAGCCCCGTGATGGATGCCGGTGTGGCCGGATATGCCGAGGCTGCCTCCTTCATTCTGGATGAGGCAGCCTCTTTGCGCGGCATGACGGATTCCGAGATTCTTCGGGTTGTCCGGAAGACTGCATCCGAAATTTCCTCTGCAATGCCTCCGGGAAAATGCACAGCTGATATTTCCACCGCCACGCCTGATGGGAAAAAAGCACTGCGAAAAACCATTCTGGCAGCTGCCTGCGAGGTGGCCAGGCGTGTGCTGGGATACACGGTTCATTCCAACCAGGTGGAAGCCGCGTTGGCCATGACAGACGGACACATCGCGGAAATGCCCACGGGAGAAGGGAAAACCCTCTCTGCCGCGCTTGCCGCGGCATGGCTTGCATACGCGGAAGGCGGCGTGCATATCCTGACATTCAATGATTACCTGGCGGAACGGGATTGTCTCTGGATGGGGCCTCTCTGTCCGTTTCTTGGACTGACCGCCGGTCATGTCACGGGTTCATCCTCCAGAGCCGAACGACAGGCGGCCTATGGCGCCGATGTGGTCTGGCTCACCGCCAGGGAGGCCGGTTTTGATCATCTCCGTGACGGTCTGGTCATGTCGGCCGGCGAGCTGGTTCAACGTCCTTTGCATGCGGCCATTGTCGACGAATGCGATTCGCTGCTGATCGACGAAGCACGCATCCCGATGGTGCTCGCCGGTGGGGGCGAGGCGGCTGCCGGAGAAACGGAGCGCATCTGCCAAGCGGTCTCCACACTGTCCCGGAGTGAAGACCTCATGATGGATCGGAACGAGCAGCAGGTCACACTTTCCGACCTGGGCATTCGAAAAATGGAGCGGCAGCTGGGGTGTGAAAATCTGTACAGCGGAGAGGAAACGGATCTTCTGGCGCGTGTCCACGCCGCGCTGACAGCCCGTTTCCTTCTGAAGAGGGACCGCGACTACATTCTCCGGGACGATGCCGTGCTTCTGGTGGATCCGCATACGGGAAGGGTTGCCCTGAACCGCCATTGGCCCGTCCTGCTGCAGGAGGCCGTGGAAGTGAAGGAAGGGCTTGCGCCAAGCCGGAACGGCATCATCCTCGGCACGATCACAACACGCCATTTCGTGCGCCAGTACCGGCATCTCTCCGGCATGACGGGAACCGCACTGACATCCGCCAGGGAACTCGATGCCATATATGGATTGAAGACGATCGTGATTGCGCCGCATGCACCACCCGTCCGAATCGACCATCCGGATACCGTTCATGCAACCCTGGAAGACAAATGGACGGCGGTATGCCGGGAGATCTGCAGCAATCATGCTTGTGGAAGGCCCATTCTGGTCGGTACCGTGGATGTGGCGGAATCCGAGAAGCTGGCCCTGCGTCTGACGGAGCTGGGCGTGCCCTGTCAGGTCCTCAATGCGCGCAATGACCGGGAAGAGGCGGCCGTCATCGCGGAAGCCGGCCGGCCGGGGGCCGTGACGGTTTCCACCAACATGGCGGGCCGAGGTGTGGACATCCGGCTTGGCGGTTCCGATCAGTCGCTCAGGCCGGAAGCGGTTGCCGCAGGCGGATTGCTTGTTCTGGGCACTTCCCGGCACGAGCATCGGCGGGTGGACAAGCAGCTGCGCGGGCGAGCGGGCCGGCAGGGCGATCCCGGAGAAAGCCGCTTCCATGTCAGTCTGGAGGACGATTTGTTTGTCCGCAATGACTTTGCCGAACTCCTGCCGGAGCGCGCAAAACTGCGTTTGCGGGAGGGAACTGCCGACCCGGTTCATGATCCGGCCTTTGCCAAGGCAATGGATGTCGGACAGCGGCTGATGGAAGGGTATCATGAGGACATTCGGGGCCAGCTGGCCAAATATGCGGACATGCCCGAACAACAGCGGCTGATGGTGCGCGCCGCAAGGATGGCTGTTCTGGCAGGCGCAAAGCCGGAACCTTCCCCGGAGGGGCTGAATCCTGTCCTTCATGCCGCCTGCGTGGAACGAAACGGTGAGGAAGCGGCAGACCGGTTCGAGCGACGTTTGTGGCTGACCCTTCTGGATCGCCGCTGGGCGGATTGCATCGGAGAAACCGCATCGGTGCGGGAAGGCGTGCACCTGGTTGCATTCGGAAACCTGAACCCGCTGGATGTCTTTCATCAGGAAATCATCGCAATGTTCGACAGTCTTTGGTTCAGACTTGCAGAGGATCTGTCGTTCTGGCTTCGGGAAATGGTTTCGGAAACGGGCGAAATCAGGGAAGAGCATGAATGGCCTGCAGTTCCTTCCGCAACATGGACCTATCTGGTGCTGGATACACCGGATCAATTCAGTCGGCTTCCCCATCTGGTCAAGTCCGCCGCCGCAGCTGTCAGCGGGCCGCTGGTGGCGCTGCTGGCCTGGGCCGAACGACGGAAGGCATCAAAATCTGATGCTCGTACAAAGATCTGATTGCAGGCTCTGCACACGAAAATCAAAGCGCCATGGATTTTTGACCATGCCAATGATATAATCAGCAGATATCAAGCAGCGGAAGGAAACCAGTTATGCCCGACACCACACGGCCTGCGCGGAGAATCGGCTTTCTCGTCAGCGATACGGACCCCGGATATTACGGACTTCTGCTGAACGCGCTGCGGGAGGTCTGCGAGCCCCTGAACGTCCGCCTTGCCGTGTTCGAGGGGAGGGCGCTGGTTCGCCCCTGCTTGCACCCCGCTGCTACAACGCGGTTTACCGGCTTGTCGGGGCGGAGCGTCTCGACGGGCTGATTGTCGCGTCTTCCGGCCTTGGGGCCATTGCGGGAGAATCCGGCGTGCTGGCGTATCTTTCCGGCATCCCGCTGCCTGTCCGCACCATCGGCATGCATCTGGACGGGGTTGCGGGGATCAATGTGGAGGATGGCGCTTCGGTCATATCCATCCTCGAACACATGGTCGGCCACGGTTTCCGCAACATTGTCTGGGCATCCGGTCCGCCGAATGTCGTGCATGCCAGGGAACGCCTGGCAGCCTATCGGGAATGGGTGGCGGACAGGGGAATTGTACTCGGCATCAGGGAGGACATCCTGTATGGGAATTTCACCACGCGCAGCGGCTATGATCTGATGGCGGGCCTCGTTCCACGCATCCCGAATCTGGATGCCGTGTGTTTTGCGAACGACAGCATGGCGCTGGGCGCGCTGGAATACTGCAACACCTTTGGCATCAGGGTTCCGGATGATATCGCCATCGCCGGAATCGACAACATCGGCCTTTCCGGACTTGTCACACCCGGTCTGACAACGGTTTCCCAGGACATGGTGCAAATGGCGCGCACAACGATTCTGTCCCTGCTTGCGGACCTGGATGGGGAAACGATGCCCGGGCCGCTTCATGCCTTTGCGGCGCAGACGGTCGTTGCCCGCAGGTCCTGCGGGTGTGCGGCTCGAATTGTTCCCGACCGGAATGCCGTCCTGCAGAACATGATGAACAGGAACCTCTATATCGGGGAATCGGTTCAGACCTTCCGGTCCGACGCCCTGTTTGAAAGAATGGAGCAATTTCTCCGCAAGAAGGATATCAGCCTGTGTTTTGTCATGGTTTTCGAGGACCTGCCGAAAGAGATGGACTGCTTCCACTTCAAAGTTCCCGCGCAGGCCAGAATGCTGATTGGGTATGAAGGCGGAGAAAGAATCGATGAGGAACAACCCTTTCCGACCCTTCGGCTGCTGCCCGATTCCAGCTGGAATCGCATTGCGAAGCAGGATCTCATGATCAAGCCCCTGTTTTTCGAAAACACGGTGTTCGGCTATATCCTCTCATCCGCAGACGAACGGGAACGTGCCCACATCGAGGATCTTCGCCTGATGATCAGCGTCACATTGAAGGGTGAATCCCTGATAGGTGAACTTCAGCGCGTGCAAGGGCAGCTTGAGTGGGCGCTGGACACCATGCGCACCGTGAACTCGCACCTTTCCGACATCTCTCTGCGTGATGAGATGACCGGATTGTACAACCGGCGCGGGTTTCTGCAGGAAGCCACCCGGTACCTCCATGGAATGCCCGGCCGATACCTGATCGGCTTTGTGGATCTGAACGGATTGAAAGCCATCAACGACAGATTCGGGCACGAAGAGGGAAATCTTTACCTCCGGACAGTGGCGGACATCCTTCGGCACTCCTGCCGGGAGGGAGACATCATCGGACGCGTGGGCGGGGATGAATTCGCCTTTCTCGTGAAAGACGCGGGTCTCGAACTGACGGAAACGCTGGAAGCGCGGTTCGAGGAGAAGTGTCAGCTCCTTTCGGAACGGAACGGCAAACCCTATCTGATGTCCTTTGCACGCGGGTACATGCCGGGCGAGGGCGAGGCTGACCTGGAAAAACTGCTGCAGAACGCGGACAACCACATGTATGCACACAAGGCGAATCAGAAAAGAAAAGTGTCCGCATCGTCAAGAAAGCGACGGGAACCTTGACAAATGCGCCTCCGCATATTATCCTGATTCAGACATGAGAATAACCGACTGGGGAGCTGGATGAATCCGGCTGAGAGGGAACTGAATGGTTCCGACCCACGAACCTGAAACGGGTAATGCCGGCGTAGGAAGTGCACCATGCATGCGGAATGGCATCATGAAACCTCTTGGGCCGACAGGTCCGGAGGTTTTTTCATGATTTTTCATCCGGAGGAACGACACATGAAGAAGGTCAACACCTGGATGCTGGCGGAAGCCGGAATCACACTCGCCATGGCCTGGGTTCTCAGCCAGATCAAGGTTTTCGCCATGCCGATGGGCGGGTCCATCACGGCCGGATCCATGGTGCCGTTGCTGATATTCGCTTATCGATGGGGAGGGAAAAAAGGCATTCTGGTGTGCGCGCTCTACGGCGTGCTGGACTTTGTGATGGGTGCCAAGTATTCCTTTCACCCGATTTCCCTGATATTCGACTATCCGGTCGCATTCGGGTTCATGGGTGTTGCCGGGTTCTTCGGAAAGAAAACAGTCGGTCTGGTGGTCGGGACGGTTGCAGCGCTGGCAGGACGTTTTGCCTGTCACGTGCTGTCCGGTGTCGTCGTCTTCGCCGAATACGCACCGGCCGGTGAAAGCCCGCTGCTGTATTCCATCCTGTACAACGGCTCCTATCTGCTGCCGGAATTGGGCATTTCCTTTGTTCTGGTCTTTCTGCTGCTCCGTTATGCCAGATTGCCGGAACCAAGGCTTGACAAAGACCGTCCGAGTCGGGTATGATGGCAAGGCAACAAAGAAGAAGCTTGGCTTCTCACCTTGTCCGAAAGGTTTCGGCGGGTCAATCGTGTATGGGTCCGGGGAGGCGAAGGCCGCTTCGACTATGAGGTTGACAGACAGGTGAAGGGTGCTTCACCTGTTTTTTTGTGCAGACGCCCGGCAAGGCATTTCGCATTGAGGGCACACTACGGAGGTGTTGGTTATCAAAAAGGAACAAGGTCAGATTAACGCCAATATTCGCGACAAGGAAGTTCGGCTGATAGATGCCGACGGTACCATGATTGGTGTCGTGACATCCCGCGAGGCACAGCTGCGCGCGAACGAAAAAGAGCTGGATTTGGTAAAAATCTCACCCGGCGCAAACCCGCCCGTCTGCAAAATCATGGACTACGGCAAATTCCTTTATGAGCAAGCCAAAAAGGAAAAGGAAGCCAAGAAGAAGCAGATCATCGTTGAACTCAAGGAAATCCGTCTGTCTTCCAAGATAGAGGAGCACGATTTCAATTTCAAGGCGAAGAATGCGCTGAAGTTCCTCGAAGAAGGCGACAAGGTCAAGGTTTTCATCCGGTTCCGTGGCCGCGAGGTCAATTACTCAATCCTGGGCCGCGAGGTGCTGAACAAATTTGCGGAAACCATCCAGGAATTTGGCAAAGTGGAACGACCACCCCTCATGGAAGGCCGCAGCATGTCCATGATCCTGGTCCCCAATAAAAAAACGCCGTAAGGAGGTCAGCAACATGCCGAAAATGAAAACCCACAGCGCTTCCAAGAAAAGATTCAAACTTACCGCCACAGGTAAGGTTAAGCGGACTATGGTGGGAGCAAACCACATTCTGACGAAGAAGTCCACCAAGCGCAAGCGTACGCTTCGCAAGGGAAGTTTCGTCGATTCCACCCAAACCAAGACCGTCAAGAAGCTGCTTCCCTACGCATAAGGAAAAGAGGTGTAAGTCATGGCCAGAGTCAAAGGTGCAATGCGCACACGTGCGCGTCACAGGAAAATCCTGAAGCTTGCGAAGGGTTACTTCGGAGCGAAAAGCAAACTTTACCGCACAGCGAACCAAGCGGTCATGAAATCCCTGAACTATGCGTTCCGGGACAGAAAGCAGAAGAAGCGCGAGTTCCGCAGGCTGTGGATCGCCCGCATCAATGCCGCCGCCCGCATCGGCGGAATGAGCTACAGCCGTTTCATGAACGGGCTGAAAGTCTCCGGCATCGAGCTCAACCGCAAAGTCCTGGCGGATATGGCCGTCAACGACAAGGTTGGTTTCGCGCAACTCGTCGCCAAGGTGAAGGGTTAGGTCACCGGAAAGAAATTACTTTCCAGCATGCATGTCCCTCCGCCCATCCGACAGTGGATAGGGCGGGGGGATTTTTGTTTTACGGGGGTTACGAAACATGGAACGCATCACCAGTGTTCAAAACACGCTTGTCAAGGAACTGGCCCTGCTCCACGAACGGAAAGGGCGCAGGGAATCCGGCTGTTTTCTGGTGGAAGGCGTCCGTCTGGTGCGGGAAGCCCTGCATTGCGGCGCCCCGGTCGTACGGCTGCTTGCGGATGAAACAGGTCTTCCCGCCCTGACGGAAATCCTGGCAGGTCTGCCCGGTTCCGATATGCTTCCGGAAACGGTTCCGGTGACGACGGAGATACTCGCCAAACTTTCGGACACGAAAACACCGCAGGGCATACTGGCCGTGATCCGGCTGCCTGGTGCGGAAGAACCCGATTTTCATGTGAAACGGCGTATTCTGGCATTGGAACGTGTACAGGATCCGGGAAACGTCGGCACGATGATTCGGACGGCAGACGCCTGCGGGTTTGACCTGGTGCTGGTATCCGCGGATTCAGCCGACCCCTGGCAGCCAAAGGTTCTTCGTTCCACCATGGGTTCCATCTGGCACATTGCGGTAGCCGTCACGGATGATCTGACCGGCATGCTGGGGAAAGCCACTGAAGCAGGAATTGTCACGATGGCCGCGCACCCGCGCGATGCCCGTGCATGCTGGAACACCTCGCTGGCGGATGACCTGCTGCTTGTCATCGGGAATGAAGCGAACGGCATTTCGTCCGGGATGCTGGAACGGGTCGGTACGACTGTCATGATACCGATGGCCGGAAGCGCCGAATCGCTCAATGCTGCCTCGGCGGCTTCCATGCTGCTGTACGAGAGTCTCCGCCAGCGGTCGGTTCCATGAACCGCTCCATGAACTGCTCCATGAACCGTTCATGGAGTTGGTGCGTCGTATGCAGGCCGGACGGGTTGCGTCATGGCGAAATGCCTGCGGTTCACATCTTCGTAAAATGCGCTGAGGCTGACGCTGATATACGGATACAGCCAAAGCAGCCCGATGTAGAGCGTGAGCAGGGAGAGCAGCCCCCAGCCGATGAAGGAAAGCTGCATGCAGAAAAGTTTGAACTTGGCTCCTGTCATCATGACCTTGCTGAGTCGAATGGCATCGAATACACTCATTTCAGGATGGTCGGCCAGGATGTAGAAAACCTGAGAATACCGGTATGCGGCCATGATGCCGGGTATCACAAGCAGAAGGGACCACAGGAACGTGAAAATGGCTACCATGACCATGGCACCGAACGCTTTCAGAAAAATGCGGAAACCTTGAAAAATGTCCGTGATTTCCGCCTTTCTGGTACGGATCAGGCGAAGGCAGAGCATGGCCGAGCCAACGGCGAAAGCCGGCGTGATCAGATAGGCTGCAAGCATGGTCAGGAAGTAGAGCGGGGTGAACGAGGCCAACGGGTCGTTTGTGAAGGTGCCGAGCGAGATGCTCTGGAATGTTCGCATCATGGTTTCCGCGTAATAGGGAATCATGATGGCGACTGTGATGATACCGATCAGTACAAATGCGGCGACCATGATGGCCCAGTTGCCCCTCAGGCATTCCCTGGCGTA
>JAIFNI010000297.1 GCA_020047785.1 Clostridia bacterium | reverse complement strand
GTTTCTACGAGGGCATCGGTTCCTACTTCCGTCTGGATCCTGCCTATCTGCTGGATTTTTTGCCCAGACTGAAATAAGGCGGCTTTCTTGCTTCTGAATGGGATATCCACATACCACTTCTGCGCCGTTCATGCTTGCAGGTCTACTGCCGAGATCCGCACTGTGCACAGAACTGCATCTCAACAGCCAGTTTGGCTCCGCACTGCGCGCAGAACTTGAAGGAGGGGCCGGACGCGGGCCCTTGCGGCTGCTGCTGCGCTTGCATCTGGGGCTGCGCTTGCATCTGGGGCTGTGCTTGTGCCTGCGGTTGCGGCTGAGGAGCTTCTACTGGCCGTGCTTGCGCCTGCGGCTGAGGAGCGGCTGCACGGGCTGCAGTGTCTCTGATCATGGCAAGAACGTGTTCTGCCAGAGCTCCGGCGGTCAGAGGCTGATGATTGGCCAGAACCGTGCCATCCGCGTCAGGAATCAGAGAGACATGGTGGTTCGTGAGACCGGTCGGGGCGATGAAGCAGCGGGACAGCGCCCGTGTTCCTTCCGGTGCGGGGATGCGGGCCTCCAGACCGGCGCCCATCAGCCAGGTCCGGGCGAATTCAAGCCCCATCGCACGGCCTGCCTCTCCGAAACCGATCCGTTCCTCCTTTCCGGACGAATCCAGAACTGTTGTCAAAAAGCCTCGGTCGTAAGCAGCTTTCAGGGTTTCAGGCCCTCCGGATGGATGGAGTTCACCGAATCCCGGCACAAGGACCACGAAGGCGGGTGCCAGCCAGCGGACATCCCGGTTCCGCATGCCGCTCTGGCAGACAGATGCAAACTCCTGGGCCGTCATTTGCATGTTTTCCGGAGACAGATGGTTCAGCATGCTGCCCATCAGCGCCCGTCGATACGCATCGACAGCCTGCAGAATCATCAGGAAGGAAGCCAGTGAACAGGCGGGAGGGATGAAGTTGGGGACAATCTCCTCGCTTTTTTGGGCATATTGGCCGCACCACCAGGAGACGAAAGCTTCAGCGGAATCCCATCGGATGACCTCCGCATGTTCTGTATCGGCCGGTCGGACAGCAACGAGAGGTTTTGCCGGGTCCCTGCCGCAAAGGCACATTTCCTGCACCGGCCAGTCTCCGCCGCCCATCCGGAACGTCACAAGCCAGGCGGGTCTCGCCAGTAAATCCACACTGGCTGTGAAAGCAGGGTCCTGTGCAAGTTTCTTTGCTTCAGGAGTCATGGGGGATTGGACCTCCGTCAGCTTCCCAAGCGGTGAAATAGCCGGAATCGGACCGGATTTCGCCAGCGTCATCAAATCGCTCTTGCGAATGGTTGTCACCTGCATGGCCATCACGATTCCTCCTCGTCCTCTTCGTCCAGCAACCGCATTGCTTCTTCAAACTCCTCGGGAGACATGTTTTCCGTTCGGATGTCGGATTCCGTCATGCCATAGGATTCAAGCAGTCCGGAAGAGACATACTGGAGCAGACCGGTTCCTTCCAGGCGCAGATACGGGCAGGCATTCAGGTCTGCCCGCAGCAGCAGCGTTGTGTCCCCCGGGGCAATCCAGAAAAGCTTTCCCCGTTGAATCCAGGCGGCAAGGTCCGTGTCGAAGTCCGGCAGAATAAAGGGGGAAGGCCCTCTGCGGGACAGACCGGCATCATCCCATGCTTCGCACCACGGTGCCCCCCACTCGTTTGGCGGCATGATGCGACCCCGATTTCTGCCTGCAAACCAGGTCACGACATGTCCTGGATTCCCTCCGATGGAAATGGCGGACAAGACGGCGCGAACATCCGGCATCGAGAGCAGAGCGGGGATGACATAGGGATGAGAGGGCCCTGGCATGACCGTGAAGTCGTTTGCCGGAAGATGTCCCGAGATCCGAAGACTCCCGGTCATCCCCAGATAGGTTGACGGCATTGTTTCATCAGGTCGTATCGGGTTTGTGTAGTCCCACCAGACGCCGTCCAATCCGAAAACATCCACAGTTTTCCAGATAATTTCCCCTGTGAAGGGGCAACGGGAAAGCGCGATTCTTGGAAGCAGATTCAGATAGACCGCTTCCAACCGGGCACATTCCTGAAGGTGGCGGTCGATGCCATCTGCAAAGGAAACGATCTGTCCATCGGGGCCGGTCGACGCGGCATCGGCATCCAGCGACAAGGCGAGACGATCCTTTGCATTCTGCAAATCGAGCAGAATTTGTGTCCGCGCCTTCATTTTCTCGTTCTCATCCATTCTGTCACCTGTCTTTCCTCATGGTGGCGTCGCACCCTGTTGCAGCATCACATGAAACCTGTCTCAGTGGCGTACTGCCGTGACAAATTCCTGCAGGATTTTGTGGGTCGGCGCGCCATCCGGTCCCACGGAAATAACCCCTTCCTTCATCATGCCTCGAATCATTTTTCCGTAGGCTTCCTTCTGGAAGTCGTTCATGTTGACCCAATCCGCCAGGGAACCGTGCTCAACCGGCAGTCCGGCTTTTTTGCATTGGTCGATGAACGCATTTTGGAGGGTTCTGGGTATCTGCTTTCCGTTTTTCAGCAGGTGACCGAGATCCCAGTCCGAGCCGAACGGTTTTCCCGTAGCAGCGTCCCGGATGATTCCGTTCGGGTCCACCGTGATCTTCGGTCCGCGGACCAGGTTGCCCGCCTTGTCGTACAAAGGCTTGCTGAGCTTTTCGATGCTTCCCTTCTGGGCGTTGAATTCATCGAGGCGCTGCAGATAACGGTTCCAGACCTTCTGCAGGTTGTCCGGCTTCATTTTCCGCATGTCCTCCAGCGAAGGAAGGGTAGGCTTGAAATGCGCCGCGAGACCATTGGCGTTTTTTGGGCCGCCCAGCAGCTTGTCGACCCCGTTCATCGTCTTGTTCATGATGTCGTGGCCTTTCGGCAGCACATGGCCATTGGTCATCTGCTGCATGATGCGCTTGCTGCCGCCGAAACGGATGGTAGCCTCGTCGATGCCGAACTTCTTGACCAGCTCCTGGAACTTTTTCAGCTGGGCCGGATTCATGTGCGAGGTGTCTGCAATTCCCCTCACCCCAAATTTTGGTGCGGGCGGCAGGCCACCGGTCGTCTTTCCCTTTCCGAGCAGCCCCGCGACATCGTCACCCATGGTTTTGATCGTCTGGGTGACACCGGTGGTGGCGATCTTGCTGCCTGCCGCCACGATTGTCTTCACGCCGAACACAGTCATGGCGAGTTTGACCGAGCCGGTGAGGGACTGGCCTATCCGGCTCAGCAGCCCGCGGTTCGGATCCAGCGAATTGACGAAATTCTCATATCCGGCCGAATTCTTGATGAAGTCCCAGGCTTTTTGCGGATCCGTAATGGTGGTCCAGATGCCGGAGGCCACGGTGGAGATGACGGTTCCTGCAACTGAAACAACTTTTCCGCCGATTCCGACAAGGTCCTTGACGGTTCCTGTCAAGGTATCGACAATGATCTGCGGATTCGTTAGGATTTCGTGGCCCAGATTGAGGGTTTCCTTCAACGTATCGAGCGTGCCGTTTATCAAGGTCTCGACATAGACACCCGGATTGTTCCATACATCCTTGATGGCAGCTTCCACGGCATCCGCCGCATCGGCACCCGCCGTGGCAATGGCATCCTTCACCTTGTCCGCAATATCCTTCGTCGTCTCCCAGGCGTCGGCTATCTGCCCTTCCGCCTCCGTCACGTCCTTTTCAATGCCCTCCCACATGCCTCCCCAGATTTCCGGGTTGTTCAGGTCCTTGATGACGCCGACCGTTCCCGTGGTGACATCCACGACCGTTTCTCCGACATATTTTACGCCATCGACAACCTTGCCCCCGACATATTTTGCGCCATCGACAACCTTGCCGCCGACGTACTGGGCGCCATCGACGACTTTGCCGCCGACATATTTGGCACCGTCTACAACCTTGCCGCCAACATACAGCCCGGCATCCGCCACGGAACCGACCGCAGAGCCTATCCAGCTGCCGAGAACACCCAGAAGGCCTGGCTGCACCCCTTCCTTGATGACCATTTGACCGCCAGGATCCCGGATGTAGTTGCCCATGTTGTTTCCAAGTTCGTCATACCCTGCATCATCGGCAAAGACACGTCCGAACAGTCGGAACCAGAGGAGGTTCAGTCCGATAAACAACAGCAGTCCGGCAACGGCTTTCGGTGCCGGTTTTCCGATTTTGGAAAAAACACCAAGCCCGGTGAACAGCAGAAACAGAAGAATGGAAGCGATACGCAGGAATTGTGGAGGGAGCAGGACAAGGAAGATCGCTCCGAGAAACAGACCCAGTGATATCAATCCGCCGATACCGGGATTCAGATCGGCAATCGGCTGCTTCCCTCGGAACATGCGCTGAAAATCCATCCACCCTGCCCGGGAGAACAGAAAGACAAGGTTTCGGTTCTGTGCAATGTAGCCGAAGAACTGACCGACGGCAATCGTGATGAAAAGACCGGTGTTCTGGGTGAGAAAGCCGATGGGCATCAACGCGGCCATGGAGAAAAGCAGAACGGGCAGTGTATGACGCCCTGCATTGACGGCACAGTATCCGGTCCAATGAAAAACATGAAACAGGTTCTTGAAGAATTTCCCGATTCCGAGGGAACGAATCTGTGCCCAGAGGGATGTCAGAATAAGCGGGGCAAGGAATGACAGCATGCTGAAAGCCGCTTTGTTGGCCCCCACATTGAACAACCAGATCCATGGCTTCTGCTGCATTTCGATGACCGGTCCGCCTCCATATCCAGCGTTCCTGACCCCGATGACATAGAAGTTGAGCCACATGATGAAGAGGAAAATGGCAATGGATTTGAGGGCAATCCAAATGATTTGCTTCGGAATGCTGGTCACGAAACTCTTCCCGATCAACCATACGACCTTCGGGATGGAGTCCGGATTCATCTCCGGTTTCTTTTCGGACGGTGGGGAGGAGGAGACCGCTTTTCCTGCCATGATTGCCTCCTTGCGGGAGCATCCATTCTGTCTGCCGAACGGGCACATGCCTGAACCGAGGGGCGAAGCCTTGCATTGTCATTGTACCATATCATCATGATTTCCAAACAGAGGATTCTTCCAGAAACATGAGCAGGCTTTCACCTTGCGCAGGAGAAAGGAGAGATGGGTAGACCACACATGCTTCGCGGCGAATCACCAGCAATTCCCTATAAATGCGTCCGAGTCTGATGGTTTATGTCATTTATACAACGCATT
>JAIFNI010000015.1 GCA_020047785.1 Clostridia bacterium | reverse complement strand
CAATCGCCTTCATCATGACGGAGCTGCTTGCGACCGGTCGCCCGTCATCGGAAACCGCCACAATGCCGGCTTCCTTCATGAGGCCCATTTCAGAGAGCTCCACCCCTTCAAGGCCTTTTGTGACGGAACCGATGGGATGAACGCGGACTGCGCCTTCGCGTGCAGCTGTCTCCACGATGTAGCGGACGACAGTCTTGTTGTCCACGACCGGTTTCGTGTTGGGCATGCAGGCGACATCGGTGAACCCGCCGGCTGCAGCGGAACGGGTGCCGGATGCGATGTCTTCCCGGTATTCCTGGCCGGGGTCCCGCAGATGGCAGTGCGCGTCGACGAACCCGGGAAACAGGTGAAGGCCGGACAGGTCCAGGACCTCAAGCGCTTCGTCGGAAGCGGCGCCCATTGCCGCGTGGGCTTCACTTTCCGTGATTTGCGACGCAACCAGGGCAATTCTGTCCGCAAGAACCAGCACATCCGCTTTCACCGGCGTTTCACCGGCCTGGACGACGGTTCCGTTTTTCATCAAATAATTCAATGCTCTTCCCTCCCTGTCAGCAGATACAGGATGGCCATGCGGATGGCGACGCCGTTGGTGACCTGGGTGTCAATGACCGATTGCGGACCGTCCACCAGCGAAGTGGGCATTTCCACCCCGCGGTTCACAGGCCCCGGATGCATCCAGAGGGCTCCGGGCTTTGCACCGGATACATTCCCCGGATTGAGTCCGAAGTAACGGGCATACTCGGCGGCCGAGGGGAACAGCGCTTTTTTCTGCCGCTCCAGCTGCACGCGGAGCGACATGACGACATCGGCGCCTGAAACCGTTTCTTCGATGGAGCCGCAGACGTTCGCGCCCATCAGCCCGATGCCTGGCGCCATGAGCGTGGATGGACCGTAGATGCAAGGCTCTGCGCCCATTTTCGCAAGACACAGGATATTGCTGCGTGCTACACGGCTGTGCAGGACATCCCCGAGAATGGCCACCTTCATCCCCTTCACATCACCGAGGGCTTCCCGCATGGTGAAAAGGTCCAGCAGTGCCTGGGTTGGATGCTCATGCATGCCGTCCCCCGCATTGATGACGGATGCCTTCACATTCTTGGCCAGGTGGTGAGGTGCTCCGGAATTTCCATGACGGATGACGAGAATGTCCGTTCCCATCACATCCAGGGTGCGTCCCGTGTCTATCAGCGTCTCCCCTTTCGCCACACTGCTGGAGGCAACCGCGACATTCACGGCCTGCGCCCCGAGATATTTCGAAGCCAGTTCGAAGGAGACACGGGTCCGCGTGCTGTTTTCGTAAAAGAGCGTCATCACGGTGCGGCCCTGCAGATAACTGGACTTCTTCATCCCGCTGGTGACGATTTTCTTCATGTCGACAGCCGTGTCGAGGATCAGACGAATTTCTTCCGGTGTCAAATCCGAGATGCCCAACAGGTCTTTGGAACGGAGTTTCATGCGCTCACCCTTTCTAAGGCGCCGGAAGAAGAATACCTGCTCTTTTCCCGTAAAGAATGGCAGGTTTGGCCATTTTTTTCGGGAATACATCGAGCACGTTATTTTCTTCCAGGCTCTCATGATTCCAATGATTCCAAACAAAAAAAGCATAAAAAAAATGGAAAGACTTGCGCCTTGCCATTCTGGAAACAGGAATACGGTTGATCGGGAAGCGAGAAACGAAAAATGGGAACAGCGAACCCGGTGGGGTCAGCGGGATGTCCGCGATACCGGGAGGGGTCATGTGCGACATGGCCTGCTGCATGGTTCGTTTCCTTTCCTCAATTGCTTTCATGGTATGATAACACAGAACAGCATGGCTGTCCAGCGACATTCTTCTCTCAAACGGCAAGGGAACGACGCGTGGTGCGATGGGCGTGAACGTTGCGTGAATTGATTCGCGGTTGTTGTGCAAACGGATGTGTGATGAGATTTTTGTCGCGCTGCGGCGAGTGAATTGCGTGAACTGAAAAAATAAAAAGGTTGCCGAACCGGGGGGGGTTGTCGGCAGCCTTCTTCTTTTCGTGAGTTTCCTTTTTCTCCCTTTTCAGTGTTTTTCCTGATTCTTCTCAGAAAAGACCGTGCATGCTATAATTTGTTCTGGCTCTCCTGATGGACCCTTTGCAGGGTACATTCGAAAAGACAAACTGGCATGCGTTGAAAACAGATTGGATACAGGGATGAAACACAGGAAGCGTTTCACCATGCTGCATCGGAAACACGATAAGGGAAGCCTATCAGGAAAGTGCATGTAATGGTATTAATTTTTTTCGAAAAGTCTGAAAACCTGCTACCAATATGCATTCCCAGTTACACCGGTTCCATATTTCCACAAGATTGTCAGACAAATCATGAAATTGCGAAGAGAGACGGTATGATGAAAAGTATAAAAAAACCCATCTTCAAGCGATTGGTCATGACCGCCTTCGCAATCCCGCTGTCAGCCATCGCCGTGATTTCCTTATGGTCGCCGGGCGGCATTCTTCCCTCGAGAGCAACCGCTTCTCCTGCGGATTTTCCGGTACAGGCGAATTCTTCCGGCAGCGTGGAATCATCAGTGTCAATGGGTGTTTCCGCAACAGCGGATCCCATCGGGACATCGGATTCTCCGGCGACGGCCACGGTTGCAGAAAATGTGCAGGCGCCGGAGATCCTGTTCCCACAGAAAAATGCACGCATCGCCATCACCGATCGCACCGTCCGCTGGTCCCCAGTTCCTTCGGCCGACACCTATGATATCGTTATTACGGATACAGCAAGATGGGAAAAGGTTTTCTCAGAAATCGGCCTGAACGAAACACAGCTGACTCTTGACAATGGCATATTCCAATTTGGCGGCAAATACAGTATCGCAGTCAGTGCGAAAGCTGGTGGCCTGTCGTCCGATCCCGGTCGAATTGACTTCAGCATACAGGACCCGCCTGCGCCGGTCATCACGGAACCGTCGGATGAATCCGCTCTGCGGGTCGCCGATTTGACGGTTCAGTGGCAGCCGGTCACGGGAGCGGAAAGTTACAAGGTTGTCGTCACGGATACAACCACATGGAAAATCATACACACCGAAACGGTCCGGAATGCCACCCGTCTGGTTCTGGAGAAGGCCCTGTTCGCGGTGGGCGGTCAATACCGGATCTATCTGATGGCTGTCCATGAAGGAAATGATACAAAACCGAATTACGTGGACATTTCAACATTCAAGCTCTCCTCTCCCGGCATTTTGTCGCCGTCGAAGGGGGCGGTCCTCCCCTTGAGCGATATTCTTGTTCAATGGGAGCCGGTGATCATGGCGGAAAAATATGGTGTTACGCTCAAGGATCTCGCCAGCGGGACAATTCTTTCTACCGAGGAGGGATTTCGCGACTGCAAGCGGGTGATCAGCCGAAAAAATCTGGCACCCGGCATGAAATACAGGATCTATGTCCATTCCTGTACGGGAGAGAACCGTTCCGAACCGACCTGGGTCGATGTCAGTATCCCACCATTGTCTCCGCCGAAAATCCTGGCACCGGTGAATGATTCCATTCTGCCATCGACCGATCTGCTTGTTGAATGGACACCGGTCGAAATGGCCGACAGTTATCAGGTTGCGGTCACGGACACAAGCACGTGGCAGGTCATCTTTCTCTCCCCTCCCATCCAGGGTGCGTCCTGCAAGGTCGATGCATCCTTGTTTTCCGCTGGTGGAAGTTACCGGATTTACGTCCACGCCACAATGGGCAAAACCGATTCTGTTCCTGCTTATGTGAATGCAAGCAGACCACTTCTCGCAGCTCCCTTCATCCTGGCACCGACAAACGCTTCCTATCTGCCTGCGGCAGATCTGGAACTGAGCTGGAGTTCCATCGCGGAAGCGGACAGGTATCGCGTCACGGTGACGGATACGAACACCTGGGAAATCGTTTTTTCACAAGAAGACATCGACGCCACAACCCTTCTGCTTGAACACGAGATCTTTATCACAGGCAGCAATTATCGGATTTATGTGGCCTCCATTTCCAGCAACACTGAATCTGCTCCGAATTATATCGACATCGGCATCGGGACCGCTCCCGGGAAGGCACCATGAATCAGCAGTACAGAAAAGTTCTGACCAGCAGAATGTACAGCCTGATATTTCGGAAAATCCTGCCTGACCTGAACAATGGCATGAAAATCGGTCAGACGGAACATTCCCGAAGAATCAACGCTTTCAGCCGCGATCGGCAAAGGAAGTCATACGATTATCAGGATTTGTCCCATCTCGAATTGAAAACCGACAGCAGCGCCTTCTTGTCCGACTTTGACGGTTCCGTGAAGGAGAACAATTTCATCAATTGGATCAATGGGACTTCCAGTCCGAAGAACCTCGTCATCATCAATTCGATTCTCGAATATGTCATGGAGACCTGCCGGGACGAAGACAAGCGCATGCTGCTCAAATATGAAGTGCTTCAGCTTCTGAAAAGTGATGCGTTCTCCGGGTACACCGAGCACCTGATCGACAGGTCCATCCAACGATGGATAGAGCGGATCGGCACGGATGACCGGGACGCCCTGTTCATGGCTGTCAGGAATATTCTGTATCTGTTGAAGAACAAGCCCCGTTTCATCCAGTTTATCCTTTCGGAAGAGGGTGCTGGACTGAACGATCAGGTCTCACCGTTTGCCGGCTCAGTCACATCAGGATCCGAATCAGCCATTCCCGAATCCGGAATGACTGCTGAAATCCCCGGACCGACTGTTGGAATTCCCGGAATGACTGCTGAAATTCCCGGACCGATTGTTGGAATTCCCGGACCGATTGTTGGAATTCCCGGACCGATTGAATTCGGACATATCCTGGATCATGAATCGGAGGCTGGTTCCAGCACGCAGATAAGTCATCGTATCCCGCATCGAACCAATATTGCTGCAGGCGTGGCAGTCATTCTCTGTATTCTGGTAATAGCCGTCCTGCTTGGCAGTATGGATCATCCAGGAGAGCCGGCTGCCAACTCGGTCGCCAGCCTGTTCCCGCGGTTGATGGCACTCTCGCGCGCTGCCCCTGAACCACCGGAGATCACCATGCCTCTTTCGGATTCACCCATGCCGCGGAAAAACATCGATGTCCGCTGGAAGCCTGCGGACAGGGCGGACAGCTATACAGTCGCGGTGACGGATACGGATACATGGGAACAAATCCTGCTGGAACGCGATGTCAGGACGCAAACCTTCACGCTTTCACGGGATTATATCCATGCGTCGGGAAATTACCGCATCTATGTGCTTTCTTCGCGGAATGGGCAGGATTCCGAGCCGAATTTCGTCGACATCGCCATACAGCCGGTCAACCCGCCCATCCTGACAAGCCCGAGGGATGTCTCGATGCTGGACCTGACCGACATCCTTCTGGAATGGGAACCTGTGGAGGGTGCGGACGGTTATGGCGTGAATGTCTTTGAGTTCTCCACGTGGACTTCTGTTTTTTCGAAAAGCGGAATCACCGGCAGTCAAACCACCTTGCAGGGTTCCCTGTTTCACGCCAGAGGCCGGTATCGGGTGTTTGTCAACTCTATGGCGGACAAGTCCGAATCAGTGCCCAACTACATCGACATCACATTCAAGTAAAACGCTGGAAGAAAATCACCTGCTCTTTTTCCGAAATCAAGTAAAACGCTGGAAGAAAATCACCTGCTCTTTTTCCGAAAAAATGACAGGTTTGGTCATTGTTTTCGGGAATTCATCGAGCAGGTTATTCTCTTCGAAGCCCCAAGGAGCCGTCGGGAGATTACTTGTCAACCGAATACCACCGTACCGGCTGTCGGGACAACTTCAATCCACATCTGGCCGGGATTCAGCAACAGTGGGCTGCCGTCTTCGAACTGATACACCGTCTGCGCATCACGGGCTGTCTTCTCCCAGGTTATGACGCGCGACTTGCCGCCCGTGACATACCAACCCATTCCAGATCCGACTGTTCCGACATTGATGCGATCCTTGTCATCCCCGCTGATGCGCGCAGAAGGCACCACCAGGACAAGAATGCTGCAGGGAGCGACCTGAAGCCCCGTATTCCGTTCCATCTGGGCTTCACCGTTCCGTGTCCGATCATACAGGTTCGTCTGTGGATTGTACGAGTAGGCGGCTGTGAATGATTTCCCGTATGTCAAATCGATCTTCACAGCCTGCTCTCCCATGGCGGGAACCATGAATGTTTCGGCGTATTGGAAGGGGAAAACCTGTTTGGGTTCCGTGCGGTATTTCCATTTTGCGATTTGCGCGGTCACACGTTCACCGGATGTGAAGGAATCCTGCCAATTGTTCCTGTTTTTGTCCGTATCCCAGAAAGCATCGCCATTGACAAGTCCGTTGATGTTCTGGATGTGCAGCTTCGGAATGTCCCGCTGTGCCTGCGGGCTCCAGCCGTAGTGGGTATACACGGCATCATACTCCATGGCGTAATCGAGAAAATAATGTCGGGAACTGCGGACAGGACCCATCATCTCCGGCATGCTGCCCCAGAAGATGGCCATGTAGCGGGTAATCTTGAATTCCGTCAGCACTTCGTAGACAATCTGAGCCTGTCGAATGCCTGCCTGAGGAAGCGGGCGATCTCCTTCGTTGTCAATCATGACCGCAACCGGCCTGACAGACGGATCCGGCAGGATAAAACCGGAATCGGCAAACGGTTCCGGTGTCGGCACAGGTTCCGGCGTTGGTTCCGGTGTCGCGATCGGGGTCGAAACGGGCGTGGGCAGAGGGGTCGGCGTTGCGCCGATTTCCATTGCGGCAACCCCATCATCGGCAGCGACCGATTTCCCGGCACAACCGCCTGTCAGCAGGATGAGCGCAGCAAGCAGGCACAAGAGGGGAAGCGCAGGAAGAGGAACAGGGAGCAGTGCTGGTCTTGTGGATATGTCCTTTTTTCCGCTGTACAGGTACATGTGAAGTTCCTCCGGATACCGTATTCGGCCGGTCATGTGGTCCGCCCCTGACAACGGGATGCGGTTTGCATCCTGTCGCGGGAAGCGCTCGACGACGTGATGAATGGCCGACATCGCAGAAAAGGCTGCCTCCTGATGAGACAGCCTTTCTTCGAAAGGTTTCCCTTTCCGATGCTTATTCTTCTTCCTCTTCCTCGTCGTCCTCGCAGAATTCGCTCTGTTCCTGGAAAGCCACGAAGGCGCGCTCCAGCTCTTCGTCATCTTCAACAGGAACAAGGAATTCCTCGTCTCCGTTCTTTTGAACCTTCATGATGATGACTTCGGTTTCGCCTTCCCCGCAGCAATCGCATCCGTCATGACCGCAGGAATCGCCACAGCCGTCTTCATTCACCGGCACCATGACCACGTATTCCTGGTCATCGACCAGTACGGTATCAAGGTACTCGGCCTTCAATACGTCTCCGTCCTCGCCGGTCAGTTCGATGATGTTTTCGTTATCCATTTTTACTCCTTCCGCACGCTTTCCCGCATGCCTTTCGCATCAAGATAGCCTTGCAGAATCATTGCCGCGGCCATCTGATCGATTTTCCCTTTTTGATCGCGGGCACGAATGCCCATATCCTGCAGCGCCCGTTGCGCCATGACGGTAGTCAGGCGTTCATCCCATGTTTCCACGGGAACGGACGGTATGCGTTCTTCGAGGAGGGCAATGAACGCACGGGTTTTGTCCACCCGAAAGCCTTCACTTCCATCCATGTTGCGGGGCAGCCCCACAACCATTTTCTCGGCGGCATAATGACGGACCAGCTCAGCGAGACGGGCAAGCGGCTTTTCCATATCGAACCGCCAGCTGATGGTTTCCACCTGCTGGGCCGTCCAGCCCATCGGATCGCTCACGGCCACACCAATCCGCACGTCTCCGTAGTCGATCCCCAAAATCCGCATGTTTACCCCATAGCTGTCGTCCATCACGTCCGCATGCACAGGCGCCCGGATGCATCATTTCTGCCGCACCGACACACCCGCCGCTCCGAATAAAAAAAGTCCGTTCCCTGCATCTGCTGCGCTGCCCGGTTCAGTGGAAAAACGCGGAGGCAGGGACCCAAACTCCCTGCCTCCCATCATAACGGATCATTCGCGAAAAAGCAACACAGCCCGACAACCCGTCATTTTCCGATCGAAATCATGGAGGCATCCCACATCTCAGGTGCCTCATAGCCCAGCAGATTCACCACGGTGGCCGCGATGTTGGAAAGTCCGAATTCACCTTCCTTCAGCGTGTAGGCACCTTTGTTGGCGTTGTCGTACAGGATGAAGGGCACCTTGTTCAGGGTATGGCTGGTTTTCGCCTTGGGCGAGCCATCCTTGTGGCGCTTGGCCTTGCCGGTTTTCTTGTCCGTCTCGTACATCTCGTCGGCATTGCCGTGATCGGCCGTGATCAGCATCGCACCACCCAGTCTGTCGATGACGGGAATGAGTCGGGTCAGCACAAGATCGACCGTCTCCACTGCGATGCGTGCTGCCGGGAAGTTGCCGGTGTGTCCCACCATGTCGCCGTTCGGGAAGTTGACGCGGGCAAAGGCGTACTTGCCGGTTTCCAGCAGGGCGATCAGCTTGTCCGTGATTTCCGCCGCTTTCATCCAGGGGCGCTGTTCAAACGGAATGACATCCGAAGGAACTTCCACGTAGGTTTCCAGAGATTCGCTGAATTTTCCGCTGTTGTTGCCGTTCCAGAAATAGGTCACATGTCCGTACTTCTGTGTTTCGGAAATGGCCAGCTGGGTCACACCGGTTCGGGCCAGCGCTTCCCCCATCGTATTTTTGATGGAGGGTGGATTCACCAGGTAGCGGGAAGGAATATGAAGGTCTCCATCATATTCCAGCATGCCGGCATATGTGATCTTGGGAACGCGCACCCGGTCGAACCGGTCTAATTCCACCGCTTCAAAGCTCTTTGAAATTTCGATGGCACGGTCGCCGCGGAAATTGAAGAATACGACACTGTCGCCGTCTTCGATGGTACCGATGGGCCTGCCGTTCTCTGCGATGACAAAGGCGCCAAGGTCCTGGTCGATGGCCTTCGTGTCCTCCCGCAGGGTCACGATCGCTTCATGCGCGGAAGCGAATTGACGTCCCTCTCCCAGCACATGGGTTTTCCAGCCTCGTTCCACCATGGTCCAGTCCGCGTCATACCGGTCCATCGTAATGAACATCCGTCCGCCGCCGGAAGCGATCCGTGCGTCGAAGCCCGAATCGTTCTGGCCGGCAAGGAATGCCTCAAATGGATCGACATATTCCAGTGCGGAGGTTTCCCCCACATCGCGGCCGTCCAGCAGAATGTGCACACGGACCGTCTTCACCCCTTCTTTTTTTGCCTGGGTGATCATGGCCTTCAGGTGGTCGATGTGGGAATGAACATTGCCATCACTGAAAAGACCCAGGAAATGAAGCGTGGATTCGTTCTCGACCGCGTTGTCGCGGATGTCGCTCCAGCCGCGGGCTGTGAACATGGCACCCGTCTCGATGGCAGCGGAAACCAGTTTGGCGCCCTGCGCGAAAACCTGTCCTGCGCCGATCGCATTGTGTCCGACTTCGGAATTGCCCATATCCTCGTCGCTGGGCAGGCCAACCGCCGTACCGTGCGCCTTCAGCAGGGTGAGCGGGTAGTCCTTCATGAGCCGGTCCAGTGTGGGTTTATAACTTGCGGTGACCGCATTGCCGTCCTCAATGTCCGATATGCCTACGCCATCCATGACAACAACGAGCAGAGGACCCTTGTATCCTGGAAAACCGTTCTTTTTCAGCATTTTTTCTCCATTCCCCGGACCTTCATTCCATGAAGGTTCGGAACCCGCATCCGCGCCCCGTGTGCTTGCGCGGACCGGAACCATTCAGCTTGAAACGGTATGATTCTGCAACGCCCCGGCTTTCCCGTCCTGCGCCGAACGCAGCAAAAGAAAACCGGGGCGTCGAATCGTCATGTATGAATTATGCGAGCACGATGGCGGTGAATCCGTCGTGTTTCAGGGAAGCGCCGCCCACAAGACCGCCGTCGATGTTCGGCATGCCGAACAGAACCTTGGCGTTTCCGGCATTCACGCTGCCGCCATAGAGGATACGGGTGGTTTCAGCCACTTCGGTGCCATACAGTTCCACAAGCAGCTGGCGGATGATCGCGCAGACTTCCTCGGCCTGTTCGTCGGAAGCGGTTTTCCCGGTGCCGATGGCCCAGATGGGCTCATAGGCAATGACGGACTTCATCATTTCCTCGGCGGAAAGGCCGAGAAGCGCCACTTTGATCTGGTAGCGGACATGTTCGGCTGTAACACCCTGTTCACGCTGGGTGAGTGTTTCGCCGCAGCAGATGATCGGCAGCATGCCGGCGTTCAGAATGGCGCGGGCCTTTTTGTTGATCATTTCATTGGTTTCTCCGAAGTATTCACGGCGTTCGGAATGACCGACGATAACGTACTCGACGCCCATTTCCTTCAGCATGCCGCATGAAATCTCGCCTGTGTAGGCGCCATTGGCTTCCCAATGCACGTTCTGGGCCGCAACCTTCACATTGGAACCTTTGGCGGCGGCCAGAACGCCGGAGAGCGCCACAAAGGGCACGCCGACGACGACTTCGGTGGTCGCGCCCGCGACAAGAGGCTTGAGACCTTCCACAAAAGCGGATGCCTCCGCGGGGGTCTTGTTCATTTTCCAGTTTCCTGCGGCCATGATGGTGCGATTCGCCATGGTTGTCTTCCTTTCCCGGTGGCCGTGCTGTATGGCCCCGCATGCCGCCTTCCGGCTGGGCATGGCTTCAGTTGTGCAGACAATCTCTTGAGATGCTTTCGAGGCAGATGCTTTAATGACAGCCACTGCAGCTGGAACAGTCGCAGGACCCGGAGGGGATTTCCGTCAGGCAGGAAATGCCGGGCAGATCCTTGCCTTCGAGGAATTCCAGGGAAGCACCGCCGCCAGTGGAAATATGGGTGATTTTATCGGCAAAACCAAGCTGCTCGACTGCCGCTGCAGAATCTCCCCCGCCAACGATGGAAATGGCGCCGGAGTTGGCAAGAGCTTCCGCAATCTTGCGGGTGCCGTTTGCAAATTTTTCGAATTCGAACACACCGGGAGGTCCGTTCCAGATGACCGTCTTCGCTTCCTTGATGGCCGCAGAGAAGAGCTCGATGGTTTTCGGGCCGATGTCGAGTCCCATGCAGTCATCCGGTATCTCGGTGGAATCCACCGCGAAGGCTTCGGCATCGGCTTTGAATTCCTTTGCGACGACATTGTCCAAGGGAAGCAGGAACTTGACATTCTTCGCGGCGGCTTTTGCCAGAAGTTCGTTGGCAAGCTCCAGACGGTCCAACTCGCACAGGGATTTGCCGACGTTGTGGCCTTGCGCCTTCAGGAATGTGTAGGCCATGCCGCCGCCGATGATGAGCGTGTCGACCTTGTCGAGCAGGCTCTCGATGACGCTGATCTTGTCGGAAACCTTGGCACCGCCTAAAATGGCGACGAATGGACGTTCCGGATTGTCAAGCGCCTTGCCCATGATGTCCAGTTCCTTCTTGATGAGGAAACCGCAGACGGCGGGCAGGTAATCGGCCAGTCCGGCCGTGGAGGCATGTGCGCGGTGCGCGGTGCCGAACGCGTCATTCACGAAAAGCTCGGCCATGGAGGCCAGTTCCTTCGCGAAGGCCGGATCGTTCTTTTCCTCTTCCTTGTGGAAACGGACGTTTTCAAGCATCAGGATTTCACCATTCTTCAACGCGGCAGCTTTTGCCTTCGCATCGGGACCGATGACATCGGCAGCGAGCATGACCGGGCGGCCCAGAAGCTGGGCAAGGCGTTCGGCGGCGGGCTTCATGCTGAACTTGGCTTCGGGACCGTTCTTCGGGCGACCCAGATGGGAAACGAGGATGACTTTCGCGTCATTCTCGACCAGGTACCTGATCGTGGGAAGCGCGCCGACAATGCGGTTGTCATCCGTAATGTTGCCGTCTTTGTCGAGCGGAACGTTGAAATCGACGCGTGCGATGACACGGCGTCCTGCAAAGTAGATGTCGGAAATCGTCATCTTGTTTTTCATGCTCATATGGGTGCGACATCCTTTCTTGATTGGTCTGCCCCCCGACACACCGGAATTCCTGCGGACGTATGCTCCGGGCCGGTTGTCGAGGCTTAACCATTGTATACTGGTTGAACCTTTTTTTGCAAGGTCCCATTCGTAATTTCGATAATTTTTTGTCAATGTTCCGAAGAGGAAAAGATGCCTTCCGAGGTGGCACGGCATGCGTTGTCAGGGTACATATCACAGAAAAAGAGCCGTTCCGAAACCTGTCGAAGGTTCCGGAACGGCTCTTTCTTTCCTGACCCTTAGGGTGTGGAAGAAAACAACCTGCTCGATGAATTCCCGAAAAGAGCAGGTAATCTTCGTCCGGCACCTTACTTGGCGTCAACAACAGCCATGTGGCTGATCAGGTCGACAACCTTGTTGGAATAGCCCCATTCGTTGTCATACCAGGAAACGAGCTTCACGAAGTTGTCGTTCAGCGCGATACCGGCCTTGGCATCGAACACGGAGGTGCGGGATTCGTGGATGAAGTCCGTGGAAACGACTTCGTCCTCGGTGTAGCCCAGGATGCCCTTGAGTTCCGGGCTTTCGGAAGCAGCCTTCACGCAGGCCTTGATGGCTTCGTAGGAAGCGGGTTTTTCGAGGCGGACGGTCAGGTCGACAACGGACACGTCAAGCGTGGGTACGCGGAACGCCATGCCGGTCAGTTTGCCGTTCAGGGCGGGGATTACCTTGCCAACGGCCTTTGCGGCGCCGGTGGAAGAAGGGATGATGTTGTTCAGGACAGCACGGCCGCCTCTCCAGTCCTTGTTGGACGGAGCGTCAACGGTCTTCTGCGTGCCGGTGGTGGCATGGATGGTGGTCATGAGGCCTTCCACGATGCCGAAGTTGTCGTTGATGACCTTGGCAAGGGGTGCAAGGCAGTTGGTGGTGCAGGAGGCGTTGGACACGACGTTCATGTCCTTCGTGTACTTCTCCTGGTTGACGCCCATGACGAACATGGGAGCATCTGCGGACGGAGCGGAAATGATGACCTTTTTGGCGCCACCCTTGAAGTGGGCGGAAGCCTTTTCGGTCGTAGTGAACACGCCGGTGGATTCCACGACGTATTCCGCGCCGCAGGAGGCCCAGGCGATTTCGCCAGGATCCTTGCAGGCGAAGACGGTGATGGCATTTCCGTTTACAACGAGCTTGCCGTCCTGAACGGAAATATCGCCTTCGAACTTGCCGTGAACCGAATCATAACGAAGCATGTAGACCATGTACTCCAGATCGATGAAAGGATCGTTGATGCCGACAACCTTCACATTGGGGTTGCCGAGCGCCGCGCGAAACACGAGACGGCCGATGCGACCAAAACCGTTGATGCCCATTTTTACTGCCATGATAGTAGCCTCCTGTCAAAGATGCAAATCGTTATATTGATCACAATATATCAGTCGCTATTTTATCCGATTTTCCAGACCATTGCAAGGGGCCTGTCGATCCCGGATCGGAATCGGGTGAACGCCTTGCCGGCTGCAGGCTGCCTTCATGCGCCGTCGGACAGGACCCCTTTCCGCCAATAAGGAAGCGAAAAGTAGACAACCAGAAGGACGAAGGTCATCAGGGCAAACCAAAGTTTGTAGGACGACTCGATGGGAAGAGGGGTGAAAAATCCCTCGATGGCGCCTGCGAGGATCAGCAGCAGGGCAATGCCCGGAATGAGGGCAGCCGACTTTCCGGCGCTGCGTGCCAATGCGTGGGTTCGTGTGTACTCGCCCGGCAGAAGAAGGGATCGGCCCAGGGATAGTCCTGCGCCGCCGGAGATGAAGATGGCGGAGAGTTCGAGAATGCCGTGAGGCAGAATCAGCGACCAGTATTGAGGGGCTGTTTCCCCGTGATTCGCCACCAAAGCCGTCAGCCCACCCAGCATGGCGCCGTTCGAGAGCAGAATCCAAAGGGTGCCGATGCCCGCGGAAATGCCGAATGTGAACGCTTTGATCGATACGCCGATGTTGTTGATGGTGATGTAGCTGGACATGACCGGGAAACTTTCCCGGTCCACTGTGACTTCCCGATTGCGCCAGTCGGTTCGGCTTGCGATGTTTTCCGGCAGAAAATATCTGGCGGTGCCATTGTCCATGCGGACCATGACATAGCTGATGATCCCGCCGACGAAAAAAATGACGAATGCTGCCAGGATATAAAGCCTGTACTCGGCCAGCAGGGCCGGAAATGTCTTGAACAGATAACGACCGATGCTGCGAAGGCTGAACCTGCGGACCACATACAATTGATTGTGTGCCCGGCCGGACAGGCTGTTGAGATAATCGGCCAGATCCCCGCCGGGGAAATGGGTCCGCACATACGCAAGATGATGACTCGTCTGGCGAATCAGGTGCAGGAACTGCTTCAGTTCCCGCGGAGACAGCCCGGAAGCCCCGCTTCGGGAAAGGGTGCGTACACGGGCCTCCAAATCGTCCCACTCAGCCTTGTGATTTTCCAGGTAGAGCCGCTCTGTCTGGATGCGGACCCACCCTGGTTCATCAGAAAGATGGGGCACGGAGAGGACAATCCGTTCCTCTTCCACGACAAGTGTCGAAGCCGCCAGGTCGCCTATCCGCTTCTTATGCCGGTTGAACAGCATGAAAACCACACCGGGTCCAAGCATGTCGACCGTCATCTTCATGAATTCCCGGACGACCGCATGCACGGGCGTGATGGCCTGTCCGTTCGAACGGATGACGCGAAGCCCGAACATCCTTTTTCCGGGGGTCTGTCCCCGCATGGCCAGATCGAAGAAAACGGAGTATCCGTATTGGATGGCAAAGAAGACAACCAGCCCGATGGCAATCAGCCAGCTGTCCAGTTCGGTCGTGAACAAATCGGACCCGTACACAAGCCAGGCTCCGAGTACAAGGAACGCATATCCGGCCAGCTGGATCAGCAGGTCGATGACGGACGCAAGAATCCGGACCCCGACCGAGGCAAGCGTGTATTCGAGCTCGATGTTGTCCGGTGTCAGAACCTTGATGGTTTCCATCCGCGCCTCCCCCTCACATGGCCGCATTTTTTCTCTTCAGGGCAATATAGCGGTTGATGACATCTGTTCCAAGTTCGTCCGGCAGGCATTCGACGCACATGACCCCGGTCTTCCGGATGCGGGACAGAATGAGCTTGCGCTCTTCCAGCATTTCCAGCGCGGCGGTCTTCAGGAAAATTTCCGAATCATCCTTCGGAACGGACCGCCCGAGCGCTTCGAGGTTCTCCGGCACCATCGTGAACACCATCACCAGATGTCTGCCATGCAGGAACGGCAGACATTTCAGGAGGTCATCCGCTTCATCGGCCGTTTCGAATTCCGTGAACACGAACAGGATGCTTCTTTTTTTCAGCACCCGCCCGACATGCCCGAACAGAACCTGCCAATTCGACGTTTCCCGCGTATAGTCGACATCAAAGAGCCCTTCCATCAGCTTGAGCCTGTGTTCAGGACCTTTTCCGGGTCCAATCCAGGTGCCGATCTCCGTGTTGAAGACCAGCAGACCGCTCTTGTCCCCGGTCAGATTCGCGATGTCGCTGAGGATCAGCGCGGTATTGACGGCCAGATCCAGCTTTTTGCAGCCACGCACCTCATAACTCATCGGCCTGCCTGCATCAAGGATGGCGATGACATCCTGATTCTTTTCCACTTCGTACTGGTTCACGATCGGCACCGGGGAACGGGCTGTCGCGTTCCAGTTGATTTTGCGGAAGGAATCTCCGCTGACATAATGACGGAGGCTTTCGAACTCCATGCCCGATCCGCGCTGATTCCAGATACGCTTTCCTGTAGCGGAGAGATAGCCGCCGAAGACCATCAGCCTGTATTTTCTCAAATCCTTCAGATTCGGATAGACCTTGTACTTTCCCGGGAGTTCCTGTCGGACATGAACAAGAGAAAGCCCGAGGCGGCTTTCAAATCTGGCATGGACAGCAGGAAACTCGTAAATGCCACGCTTTCTGGGGATGATGCCATACGCCATCCTCACCTTTTCATGAGGCTGGATGATGGCGCGGCAGACAGGCGTGCGGACCTCGAAATGAAAGTCCGGCACCTCGTCACGCAGATCGACCCGCAGCTGGCGGTTCATCCGGTTGTATACTTCGAAGACGATCTCCTCGTCTGCAAACAGGGAAAGTTTCTCCCCCCCGACCCGGCTTATCTCGAAATCCGGCTTGGAACGCAACCTGTCCATCAGAAAAAAGAATCCGAGCACCAGATTCGACAGCACGAAAACGGGGGGTGCCAGGCCAAAAGGCGCAGCGGCCGCAACGATCAGGAGAATGAGGATGGACAGGAGCACTGTCCGCTTCGAAGCCTGCAAGAATGGACCTCCCTCCACCAAGGCGCAAACTGATGCTTTCACCTGGGCACCTTCACCTCGGCACCTTCACCTCGGCACCTTCACCTCGGCACCTTCACCTGGGCCAGGATTTCTTCGAGGATTTCATCCGCCTTCACGCCGTCCAGTGTCACTTCAGGCTTCAGAATGAGCCGGTGGCGGAGCGATGGCAGGGCCACCTGCTTGATGTCTTCCGGCAGAACATAGTCCCGGCCGGCCATGACCGCCCAAGCCTTGGATGCGGTAAGCAAGGCGATGCAGCCGCGGGGGCTGCTGCCGTTTTCCACCAGATGACTGTCCCGCGTGGCACGGACGATTTCCACCATATAGCGGATCAATGCGTCCTCCACTTTGACCCGGCTGACGGCTTCCCGCATTTCCAGCACCGTTTCGGCGGTACAGACAGGCGCCACTTCGCAGTTTTCCGGCGTCATCTTCGCGGCATGCAGGGTATGAAGGCGCTTGAGCACTTCTACTTCCCCGTCCGCCGTCGGGTAATTCATGGTGATTTTGAAGAGAAACCGGTCTATCAAGGCTTCCGGCAAGGCATATGTCCCCTCGTATTCGATGGGATTCTGTGTGGCCATCACCAAAAAAGGCATCGGAACCGGCAGCGTGTCTCCGTCGATGGAAACCGTCTCGTCCTGCATGGCTTCCAGAAGAGCGGACTGTGTCTTGGGCGGTGTCCGGTTGATCTCGTCCGCAAGGATCAGGTTGGCGAATACAGGTCCTTTCTTCAGCTCGAAGATCCGTTCCTGCATGTTGAACATCTTCGTCCCGATGATGTCGGAAGGCATGAGATCCGGCGTAAATTGGATACGGTTGCAGGAAAGGTTCATGGTCCTGGCAAACGTTCTCGCGAACAGGGTTTTTGCCAGACCCGGCACCCCTTCGATCAGCAGATGACCACCGCTGAGCATGGCAGCAATGCAGAAATCCGTCACTTCCGTCTGCTCGATGATGACCTTTGAGATTTCATTTTTCAGTCGTTGGATGATGGGTTGGATTTCTTCGTATTCCATTGTGCTGTGCCCCTCTTCCCCATGATTTCTTCCAGTTCCCGCAGCAGCAGGACGGCTTCCTTCCGCCTGTGCGCCCTTTTTTTTCTCATTCCCGGCGTTTCCGTGGAGGTGGCCGAGGATTCCTCAGCCAGTTTCCGAAGCAGGGTATCGGTGCGCAAGGCCTCGCTGTTTTCAGAGAAACCTGCTCCATCCCATATTTCCAGCCAGTTTCCGGCATTCGCTTTCCTTCCGGTGGGAACCCGTTTGTTCAGTTCCTCAAGGAACCTGTGCCAATTGCTTTCCAACGCCAGATCCCAATGACCGCCCTGGTGATAAAGTTCCCCGACAGCCCTTGGAACCTGGTCCTC
>JAIFNI010000118.1 GCA_020047785.1 Clostridia bacterium | reverse complement strand
GGTGGCCGCCGTGATGCGGGAGGGCTTCCCGAAGGTGATATCCCCCATGTCCAGCACGGCCAGCCCATTGATCTGGCCGGTCATCCAGCCGTCGGTGTCCACCATGAGCGTTCCATCCGCATACATCTCCAGCATGTTCTCGTCGTTTTTGCTGGAACGGCGACGCTTTTGGGCAATCGCTTTTTTCACATGGGTGGCACCGACAAGTTCGGCACCCTCCATTTCCGCCCAAGTTCCGGATTCGGCGAGAATGCCCGATATATCATTGAAATGGGTGGTCAGTTTGTTCTGGTCCTGAACCAGCCAGGAGCATCGATCGACGACAGCGGCCACGCCGCTCCGGTCGAAATGGCGGATGCCCTCCCGGGCGCACCAGGCGGAGATGAATTGGGCGAGTCTGTAGATATTGTCTTTGTTCCAAGGCATCTCGTCATCAAAATCCGCCTTGATCTTGAACAGCTTCTTGAAATCCCGGTCCATACTGAACAGCAATTGATGGATTTCCGTGCTGCCGACCAGAATGACCTTCACGTTCAGCGGAATCGGCTCCGGCTTCAGGGTGGACAGACCCATCATGTTCATCTGGTCCTTCATGGGTTCGATCGAGATGAGCCGTGTCTTCAGGGTCCGCTTGATCGCCTCGAAGGACTGCGGATTCATGATGAGGTCCGTCATCTGGATAATCAGGAATCCGCCGTTGGCCTGATGAAAAAGACCGGGTTTGATGCGCATGAAGTCCGTTGTGAGGGAACCCATTTCGTTTTCATAATCGCACCGTCCCATCAGGTTCTGATAGGTGGGATTGTAGTCGATGATGACAGGCGCGCCATGCAGGCTGCCATTGTCCACAAGCAGATTGATCCGGTACCGCGCCCGCGGGTCATCTTCCTGATTGCGCTTCATCATCATCTGCATGAAGGCGGCCTGCTGATCTTCCCCGAAATCCTCGGAACGCAGCGCGTCAAGGTTCGCAAGGATGTCGGCACGGACCCTTTCGAGGTATTCCAGCACATTCGCCCGTTCCGCATACTTGTCCCGCAGATCGTCCATATGCATCCCGACGGCGTAAAGAGCGATGCGGCTTTCCCACTCCTTGACCGCTTCCTCCGCTTCCATTTCAACTTCGCGGATGCGTCGGACGATGTCGGCGCATTCCTTCTGCAGGATTTCCATATTCTTGTTGAAGCTGCTCTTGATCTCCTCGTCGAGGTCCTTGAACTCTTCCTCATCCACAGGACTGCCGTCGACGACCGGCATGAAGTAGATGCCGGAGTTTGTCATCTTCACGCGAAAGTCGCGTGCAGCCGCTTCCTGGTTCAGTTCCGCGACAAGCTTGTCCTTCTTGTCCTTGAACTGGCGGATGATGCGTGTGCGTTCCGTCTGGTAGTCTTCCCCATCGAAAGCCTTGACGATCTCCTGCTCGATGACGCGGATGAACTCCTCCATATCCTTCTTGAAGACGCGTCCGGTGCCGGCCGGCAGATTCATCGCCTTGGGCTGGTCCGGGTCATCGAAATTGTGGACATGCACCCAGTCCTCCGGCACAGGCATCGCACGGGCGGCCTTCTGTGCGCATTCCAACGCATATCGGGTCTTTCCCTCGCCGGCTTCCCCGCTCATATAGATGTTGTAGCCGTCCAGTCGGATGCGCAGGCCAAAATCCAGCGCATCCACGGCCCGCTGCTGCCCGATGAGTTCACGGGAAGGACTCAGTTCCGAAGTATCCCTGAAATCGAAATCGGCCGGATTCATTTCCCTGCGGAGCTGTTCGGCGGAAAGCGGTCTGACATCCATGCGTTTATCCCCCTTGCCTGTTGCCTGCTTCATGAAAATCTGGCCCACATGATGAGCGCGTCCTCATTGTTGTCACTGTAGTAGCCTCGCCGGACACCTTCCACAGAGAAGCCGAACGACCGGTACAAGGTGATGGCCGGGGAATTGCCCCGCCGGACCTCCAGTGTGGCGGAATGAACGCCGGCCCCTCTCAGCCCTTCGATCAAAGCGGAAAGCAGGGTCTTCCCGACTCCGGTCCGTCGTGCGGAGGGGTCGACCGCGAGGTTCGTGATGTGCCCTTCCTCAAAAATGATCCAGGCTCCGGCATAACCGATGAGTTCACCATCCCTTTCGGCCACCAGGTACAGGGCGCCGGGGTTGGCCAGCTCCTCTTCCAGCATGCCGCGTGACCAGGGAATGGAGAAGCAGCGCGCCTCCACCCCGGCAAGTCCGGCCAGGTCTCTTTCCGCCATCCGGCGGATGTCCGGGGGATTGTTCATGAATTCCTCCACCGCATGCTCATGGATCTCTGTGTTTATACCGTTCAGCCTGTGATTGCCTCAGGTACTGGGGTGCCAGCGAAGAAGCGTCCCCCGCGTCTCCGGCTTCGAGTCTTTTCAGAGCCAGCCGGGCCGTCGTGGCCGCACGGGGTCCGAACAGGACCGGGTCGGCGGCATGAACGGAACTGTTGACGCCCATATTCCGCCACCTGACTTGCATGATTTCGTGAAATCGCTGCGCGGCATCGCCGATCAGCAGGATATCCCGGTTCAAAGAAAGCAGCCGATCGGAAAGATCATCCACATGCAGAACCGTATCCTCCGCAAGCGGGAAGGCTTCGTATGGCCTGCGCTCGTAGAACCCGCAGAAAGCATGGCTGTTTCTCGCATCCAGCACAGGACAGATGACCCCGTTGAACCAGGGAACGGTCATGGCAAGTGCCTGAAGGGTCGGTATCCCAAAACAGGGCTTTCCGGTTGCGAACGCGAGCCCTTTCGCCGTCACGACACCGATGCGCAGACCGGTGAAAGATCCGGGACCGATGGAAACAGCGAAGGCATCCATATCCGATGGCTTCATGGACAGGGATTCCAGCATGGCAGACACCATGGGCAGCAGCTTCCGGGAGTGCGTCAGGGTCCCGTGCAGCGCGGATTCGGCAAGCAGTGCGCCGTCTTCGGCAACCGCACAGGTTGCGGTCATGCAGGCCGTGTCGAGGGCGAGAATCCTCATGCGTCCCTTCCCTCCATCCTGATTGTGATGATTCGATGATCGGGATGATTGGGTCCGCGGAGAATGACAACCCGCAGACGGTCTTCCGGGAGCATGCCCCCTGCCCGTTCCGGCCATTCCACCAGACAAAGCGCCTCTCCATCAAAGTATTCATCCCATCCGATCCCGAAGAGCTCTTCCGGGTCGTTGATCCGATAGAGGTCGAAATGGTGGAGCGTGCGTCCGGATCCATCCGGCAAGCGGCCTTCATAGGAATTCACCAAGGTAAAGGTGGGACTGGTGACAGGTCCTGCGATGCCGAGGCCGGCGGCGAACCCGCGTGCAAAAACAGTTTTCCCCGTTCCGAGGTCTCCATCCAGACAAACCGTGCTTCCCGGTGCCAGGCGTCCGGCCAAACTCCGGCCGGCATTCAGGGTCTCCTGTTCGCTGTTGCTCTCGCACGACCAATCGGGCGCTCCGGTCGATTTCATCGGACTTCCTCCCGACTGTATACAATGCGTCCTTCGATGATCGTGCAATCCACCCGCGTTCCATGGGCGAACGGGTGTCCGGAAAAAAGAACAAAGTCCGCGTCTTTTCCGGATTCGAGGCTCCCCACCCGCTCCGAGATCCGGCAGACTTCCGCCGCACGGATGGTGACCGATCTGAAGGCCGATTCCTCCGACAGTCCTTCCGATGCCGCCATTGCAGCAGACAGCAGGAGATGACGGACCGGCACTTCCGGATGATCGCTCATGATGGCCGGGAATACGCCGGCGGATTCCAGTCTGGCGGCATTGCTCAGTTCCTGGTTCCGAAGTTCCGGTTTGGATCGGTCCGTCAGCAGCGGGCCAACCACCACATCGACACCGGATTCCTTCAGAACGTCCGCCATCATCCATCCTTCCGTGCAATGTTCGATGGTGAGATCGAGATCGAATTCCTTCCGGATGCGCAGGGCGGTGGCGATATCGTCCGCCCGGTGTGCATGCGCCTTCACGACAAGGTCCTTCCGAAGAACCGGCAGCAGGGCCTCCAGCTTCATGTCGTAATCCGGTTTGTCGTTCTCGTCGGGGTCCTCCTCGTAATCATCCAGCATTTCCTGATATTCCCTTGCCTTCATCAGGTTTTCACGAAGCATGGCTGCGGTGGCCATGCGGGTGGAGGGTGTCTGGTGCTTTTCATGGTATACGGACTTGGGATTCTCTCCGAATGCGATTTTCATGGCGCAGGGTGCCTTGAAGACCATTTCATCCACAGTGCGTCCGACCGTTTTCAACGCGGCAAACTGTCCGCCGATGACATTTGCACTGCCCGGGCCGGTGACGACGGTTGTCACGCCGGCAGCAACCGCTTCCCTGAAACTCCGATCGGCATGATGAATCCCGTCGATGGCACGCAAATGCGGCGTGACGGGATCAGTGGCTTCATTTCCATCATCGCCTTCGAAACCTAGTCCGTCTCCGAAAACACCCAGATGGCAATGGGCATCAACAAGTCCCGGCATAGTCCAACGGCCCGCACCTTCCAGGACCTCATCGGACTGGCCCGGATCCGGGCATTCAGCCATAGGGCCGATGGCAATAATTTTCCCGTTCTCAGCGGTCAGGTATCCATCCTTCCAGATTGAACCGGCCATCGTATGGATATGCGCATGGCGCAGAATCAGCATGCAAACCTCCGTGTACCTCATGTCGATGCAGGAATCCATGCATCAGTGTTCCAGTTCGGAAACCGGTCCCGCAACAGCGTCCGCCCGGAAAACCCCATTTGGCTGCGGATTGATTTTCCGGACAGGAGACGGCAGGCGCACCAATGCATACTTCAAAACCTGTTCAAAGCGGGAAACCGGAATGATGCGGAGCTTCTCCCGAATCTTCAGCGGAATTTCCTCTATGTCCTTTTTGTTTTCGGCCGGAATGATGATGGTGTCTATGCCTGCACGATGGGCTGCCAGTGTTTTTTCCTTCAGACCGCCGATGCCCAGCACACGCCCGCGCAGGGTAATCTCACCGGTCATGGCGACATTCCGTCTGATGGCGATGCCTGTCAGGGCGGAGGCCATTGCGGTGGCCAGTGTGATGCCTGCAGAAGGTCCATCCTTCGGAATCGCGCCTTCCGGCACATGAAGGTGCATGTCAAGCCGCTTGTGGAACATCGGATCGATGCCGAGTTCCTCGGCACGGGAACGGATGACGCTGCGTGCGATGCGGGCGGATTCCTTCATCACGTCTCCGAGCTGACCCGTCAGCTCCAACGCGCCATCTCCCTGCATCAGGGTCACCTCGATCGCCAGGGTGTCACCGCCTACCGGGGTCCATGCGAGGCCTCGGGCCACGCCCACTTCATCGATTTCGTTCGCCTTGTCCACAAGGAACTTCCGGGCACCCAGGTATTTCTGGACGGTTTTTGCGTTCACCCGGATGGAGAGCGTGTCATCCATCACAAGATCCTTTGCGCTTTTCCGCATGACGGAATTGATGGACCGTTCCAGATTCCGGACGCCAGCTTCCCGGGTGTAGTGATGGATGATTTCCCGGACCGCCGTTGTCTCGAACTTCAGACGCCCTTCCGGAATCCCATGCATGCCAAGCTGCTTCGGAACCAGATGCCGGGTGGCGATGTGAACCTTTTCTTCATCCGTGTAGCCGGAGATATCAATGACTTCCATCCGGTCGAGGAGCGGCCGCGGAATGGCATCCTTGTAGTTGGCTGTCGTAATGAAAAGGACATCCGAAAGATCGAAGGGCAGTTCCATGTAGTGGTCCCGAAAGTCCTTGTTCTGCTCCGCATCCAGCACTTCCAGCATGGCGGAGGAAGGATCCCCGCGGAAGTCGCTGGACATCTTGTCGATTTCATCCAGCAGGATCAGGGGATTCCGGCTTCCGGACTGCTTGATGGCTGCAATGATGCGCCCCGGCATGGCACCAACATACGTACGGCGATGTCCGCGGATTTCCGCCTCATCCCGCACACCGCCAAGCGACATCCGGACATACTTGCGGTTCAGGGCTTCCGCAATGGAGCGGGCGATGGATGTCTTTCCCACGCCGGGAGGGCCGGCAAGGCATATGATGGGGCCATGGAGGCCATGCCGGAGTGTGCGCACGGCCAGGTACTCCACCATGCGCTCCTTCACCTTTTCGAGGCCGTAATGGTCCCGCGCGAGCACTTCGGCGGCATGGTCCAGATCCAGGTTTTCTTCCGTGGCCGTGGTCCAGGGGAGTTCCAGAATCCAATCGAGATAGGTTCGGATGACCCCGCTTTCCGCCGAGGCTGCATGCATCTTCTGCAGTCTTTCCAATTCCTTGAGGGCTTTTTTTTCGACTTCTTCCGGCAGCTTGGCCTCTTCGATGCGAAGTTTGTATTCATCCCCTTCGTCACCGCCGGATTCATGATCGCCGAGTTCCTTCTGGATGGCTTTCACCTGTTCGCGCAGGTAGTATTCTCGCTGGGACTTGTCAATCTGCTGTCTGACCTTGCTGTTGATGTTCCGTTCAATCTCCAGAATTTCGATTTCCTTCACCAGAATGTCGAGCAGTTTCTCCAGTCGCCGCTTCGGGGAAGGTTCCGCCAGGATGCCCTGTTTCATGTCGACACCCGTGTTCATGTTCGATGCAACGACATCCGGCAGACGTGAAATATCGTCAATGGCACTCACGGAAAGCGTGGCATCCGGTGAAATCCGGTTGGTCAGCTTGGCATAACGCTCGAAATGTTCGACCACCTGGCGCGCAAGCGCCTCCACCTCGGACTTGTTGCGGGAAATTTTCGGCACGCGCATTTCTTCGACCGATACGGTGAAATAGGGATCGTCATCTTCCCAGGAGGCAATACGGGCGCGTTCGAGACCTTCCACCAGAACCCGGATCGTATCGCCGGGCAGGCGGAGAAGCTGCTTGACACGGGCAATCGTTCCGACCTGGTAAATGTCGTCGTGCCCGGGCTCTTCCTCCCCCGGATCCTTCTGGGCCGTCAGAAATATCGTCTGTTCCTTCAGCATGGCATCTTCAAGTGCCTTGACGGACTTGGCCCGTCCCACATCAAAGTGCAGGATCATGTATGGAAACACCACGATGCCGCGCAAAGGCAGCAGAGGCATGATTTTCGTCTTCTTGGCGTTGGTTGCTGGTTTCATGTTGTAACCCCCACGGTGCGTGACTGCACCGGAATCATTATTACCGAGTGGATGGCAGGTGTCAATCCCGGACCGTTCCTGACATGGTTCCGTATCCCGGTCACTCATTATGTTCCCGGGCATAATCCGTGTCAATCAGGAAGGGGGAAATATCCGAATCCGGGGAAGATCATGGGGAAGATTATCCCTGTTCCATACATGACGGAAAACAGTGTTCATGTCTGGCCATTGTTTTCGGAAATTCATAAAGCAGGTTTTTTTCTTCCAGGACCTTAGGTGCGAAAAGGGACCCGGAAGCTTACGCTTCCGGATCCCAACCTGCCGAGGCAGTTTCACGGATTCACGCCCAGCGGGCGCGACATGCCGTGATGGCACTGATTACTTGATGATCTCCGCCACAACACCGGCGCCAACTGTACGGCCGCCTTCGCGAATGGCGAAGTTCAGACCTTTTTCCATGGCGATGGGGTTGATGAGCTCGATGGTCATGGTGACGTGGTCGCCGGGCATGCACATCTCAACGCCTTCAGGCAGCTTGATGTTGCCGGTGACGTCGGTGGTGCGGAAGTAGAACTGGGGACGGTAGCCGGAGAAGAAGGGCTTGTGACGGCCGCCTTCTTCCTTCGTCAGAACCATAACCTGTGCATTGAAGATGGTGTGGGGGGTGATGGAACCGGGCTTGGCCAGAACCTGGCCGCGCTCGATGTCCGCACGCTGCACGCCGCGGAGGAGCAGACCGACATTGTCGCCTGCCACAGCCGAGTCAAGAAGCTTGCGGAACATTTCAACACCGGTGACAACCGTCTTCTTGGGGGCTTCCATTAAGCCGACGATTTCAACTTCTTCCTGAATCTTGATCGTGCCGCGCTCGACACGACCGGTTGCGACAGTGCCGCGGCCGGTGATGGAGAACACGTCCTCGACGGGCATCAGGAAGGGCTTGTCCGTTTCGCGGGTGGGGGTGGGGATGTACTCGTCAACGGCCTTCATCAGCTCGAGGACGCACTTGTACTTCGGGTCGTTCTGATCGGTGGAGGTGCACTCCAGCACGTCGAGAGCGGAACCGCGGATGATCGGGATCTCGTCGCCCGGGAACTCGTAGGAGGAAAGCAGCTCGCGCAGTTCCATCTCGACCAGTTCGAGCAGTTCTTCGTCGTCGACCATGTCGCATTTGTTGAGGAACACGACCATCCTCGGCACGCCGACCTGACGGGAGAGCAGGATATGCTCGCGGGTCTGGGGCATCGGGCCGTCGGCGGCGGAGACAACGAGGATGGCGCCGTCCATCTGGGCAGCACCGGTGATCATGTTCTTGACATAGTCGGCATGGCCGGGGCAATCCACGTGGGCGTAGTGACGGTTGAGCGTCTCGTACTCGACGTGGGCGGTGTTGATGGTGATGCCGCGGGCTTTTTCTTCCGGAGCGGAGTCGATCTGATCGTAGGCCTTTACCTGAATCGTCTTGTCCGTCATGGCGAGCACCTTGGTGATGCCGGCGGTCAAGGAAGTCTTGCCGTGGTCGACGTGACCGATCGTACCGATGTTGACGTGGGGTTTGTTGCGTTCAAATTTGGCCTTTCCCATGGAAATAAACCCTCCTTCATCGAATCACTGATTGATAGATTATATAATGGAATTACAGGCAGTTCAAGCGCTTTGCACGCACCTGGAAGCCATATGGCGCCCCTTGCCGCGGTCTGCGCGAAAACCCATTTTCCTGGCCCGTGGATTGCCGTCGCCGGCTGCTCCGGACCGTTTGGAAACAGGACAGTCGACAGGGAATCAATCCCTGCTCTTGCCGCGGCCTTCCGCGACTTTTTCCTGGACATGCTTCGGCACTTCCGCATAGTGATCGAATTCCATGGAGAACACGGCACGACCCTGGGTGCGGGAGCGAAGGTTCGTGGCATAGCCGAACATCTCGGACAGCGGCACATGGGTGGTGATGACCTGACCGCCCGCCTGTGCCTCCATGCCGTGAATCTGGCCGCGGCGGGAGTTCATGTCGCCCATGACATCGCCCATGTAATCCTCGGGTGTTGTGATGACCACTTTCATGATGGGTTCGAGCAGGACCGGATCCGCCTTGCGCATGGCTTCCTTGAAAGCCATGGAACCGGCGACCTTGAACGCCATTTCGTTCGAGTCGACTTCGTGGTAGGAACCATCGATGAGACGGACCTTGAAGTCGAGCACTTCGTAACCGGCGATGATGCCGCTCTTGGATGCTTCCTGGATACCGGCGTCGATGGGGCCGATGTATTCCTTCGGAACCGATCCGCCGACGATCTTGTTCTCGAACTCATAGCCCTTGCCGGGTTCGTTCGGTTCCATTTCGATGACGCAGTGACCATACTGGCCACGGCCGCCGGACTGGCGGACGAACTTTCCCTCGGCCTTGACGGCCTTGCGGATGGACTCGCGATAGGAAACCTGCGGCGGGCCCACATTGGCTTCGACATGAAATTCACGCATCATGCGGTCGACAATGATCTCAAGATGCAGTTCGCCCATGCCTCGGATGATGGTCTGACCGGTCTCCGCGTCTGTATTGACACGGAAAGTCGGATCTTCTTCCGCCAGTTTTGAAAGGGCAACACCCATTTTTTCCTGGCCGGCCTTCGTCTTCGGTTCGATGGCGACGGAAATGACCGGTTCCGGGAAGTTCATGGATTCGAGAATGATGGGGTGGTTTTCCGCGCAGAGGGTATCACCTGTGGTGGTGTTCTTCAGACCGACAGCGGCGGCAATGTCGCCGGAGTAGACCGTTTCGAGCTCCATGCGGTTGTTGGCGTGCATCTGCAGGATGCGGCCAAGGCGTTCGCGCTTGTCTTTCGACGCATTCTGCACATAGGAACCGGCATTGACGGTTCCGGAGTACACACGGAAGAAGGACAGGCGGCCGACAAAGGGGTCGGTCATGATTTTGAAGGCAAGAGCGGCGAATGGCGCACTGTCGTCGGATGGACGCGCTTCCTGGATATCCGTGCCGGGAATCGTGCCCATGATGGGCGGAATGTCCAGCGGGGAAGGCAGGTATTCGATGACGTTGTCGAGCAGCATCTGCACGCCTTTGTTCTTGTAGGAAGAGCCACAGGTGACCGGAACCATCCTGCAGGCGATGGTGGCCTTGCGGATGGCGTTGCGGAGTTCCGCTTCGGTGATTTCCTCACCTTCGAGGTACTTCAGCATGACATCCTCATCGCCGTCGGCGGCTGCCTCGAGCAGATGACCGTGGTGCTCCGCGGCCAGTTCCTTCATATCTTCGGGAATCTCGATTTCATCGATGATTTTGCCGATATCGTCGCGATAAATGTAGGCCTTCATGGTGACAAGGTCGACGATGCCCGCGAAGGTGTCTTCCTTGCCGATCGGCAGCTGGATCGCAACAGCGTTGGCCCTGAGGCGATCCTTCATCATGCTGATGCAGCGGAAGAAGTCCGCGCCCATGATGTCCATTTTGTTTACATGCGCGATACGCGGCACACCGTACCGATCCGCCTGGCGCCACACGGTCTCGGACTGAGGTTCGACGCCACCCTTCGCACAGAAGAGCGTCACGGAACCGTCGAGTACGCGCAGGGAGCGTTCCACTTCGACAGTGAAGTCAACGTGGCCCGGCGTGTCTATGATGTTGATGCGGTGACCCTTCCAATGGGCAGTGGTCGCGGCGGATGTAATGGTGATGCCTCGTTCCTGTTCCTGCTCCATCCAGTCCATGGTGGCGGCGCCTTCATGAACTTCGCCGATCTTGTGCGTGCGTCCCGTGTAGAACAGGACACGCTCGGTCGTCGTCGTCTTGCCGGCATCGATATGCGCCATGATCCCGATATTGCGTGTATGCGCGAGGCTGAATTCTCTGGGCATCTATGACCCTCCTCTCGTTCCGTCGACCGTCCGAAGGGCCCCGAGCCGGGAAATTGTTTCCCAGCCGGTGCCCCACGTCCAGTCCTGATGATGCTTCATGCTGCCGTGAGGTGAAGTCGGCCTTGCGGCTTCCTTCTCTCCGTCGTATATTCGGAAACCGGAGTTTCCGTCAGGTTTGCCAAGAAACAGCCTGTAGAGTGAGTTCCGGAAAACAACAGCTGTGTTTGCCCTTCTTTTCCGATGAAACAAGCAGTTTCCCGCAGTCCCTTACCAACGGTAGTGGGCAAACGCCTTGTTGGCTTCCGCCATCTTGTGGACATCTTCCTTGCGCTTGTAGGCGCCACCCATGTTGTTGGTGGCATCCATCAATTCGCCTGCGAGTCTGTCCTTCATGGTGCGTTCACTGCGCTTGCGCGCAAAGGAAACCAGCCAGCGGAGGCCCAGTGCCTGACGGCGTTCCGGGCGCACTTCCATCGGGACCTGGTAGGTGGCGCCGCCGACACGGCGGGCTTTGACTTCCAGTACCGGCATGATGTTGGCCATGGCCGCCTGGAAAACTTCCAGGGGAACCTTGCCTGTCTTGGTCTGAATCTGCTCGAATGCGTCGTAGCAGATCTGCTGGGCGACGCCGCGTTTGCCATCGAGCATGAGGTTGTTGATAAGCTTTGTCACGACCTTGTCATTGTAGATCGGATCAGCCAGTACGTCCCGTTTCGGGACATGTCCTCTTCTCGGCACTTGTCTTCCCTCCTTTTCACGATCACACGGCTAGGCCTTGCGGCTTCCGGTATCGCGGGTACTCGTTCCGCCTGCCTGGCGGAATCGAACGCGCCATCGGTTTCCCCGGGATGAACCCTGGACCGGCCGACCCGGCGACAAGGCACGAAGCCTGTCGACAGGGTTTGACCCAATCATATGGAAACGACGAATTTGCACGTCGATTGATTCTGCAATTACTTCTTCTTGACGGCAGCTCCGGCCTTCGGGCGCTTCGCACCGTACTTGGAACGGCTCTGCATCCGCTTCGCCACACCGGATGTATCCAGCGTGCCGCGGACGATGTGGTAACGGACACCGGGAAGATCCTTGACACGGCCGCCACGGATGAGGACCACGGAGTGCTCCTGCAGGTTGTGACCGATACCGGGAATGTAGGCCGTGACTTCGATCTGATTCGTGAGGCGCACGCGGGCGACCTTGCGGAGAGCGGAGTTCGGCTTCTTCGGGGTGGTGGTCTTCACCACGGTGCAGACGCCACGCTTCTGCGGGCAGCTCTGGTCGATGGCTTCCTTCTTGTGGGAATTGAAGCTGGACTGGAGCGCCGGAGCGGTGGACTTGTACTTCACCTTGTCGCGACCCTTCTTGACCAATTGGTTGAACGTCGGCATTTCTTGTTTCACCTCCCTTTCCTGTCGATTCCATTGCCTGCAGACATGTGAGTCTTTCTGCAGGTCTTGCCGTTGCTCTGAAACGAGCATCCGGCTTTATCATCAGGCGGAAAATTCCGCATGTGACCCTTTTTCAGCATGGACCGCGCATCGGCGTGATTCTTTTATCAGCATGGACAGCGCAATGGCGCTGACCGGTTCGGACGTTCATGGTTTGTGGACAGCCGCCACGGCGGCCCCCACATCGATGCCGCAAGCCTTGCCGAGCATTTTCATGCTTTCGGCAGGGATGACTTCGACGCCCTTCACCGCACACAGTTCCCGCAGTTTTCCGACCACGCGCTCATCCGCATCCTGCGCAACATAGACGCAATCTGCTCCATCGGATTCCACCAGTCTGATCGTCTGTTTGAGACCGATTGTCTTTGTCTTGTGCCTGAGCTGATCCAACAAACAAGTACTCCTTCGGGGTCCGGTCCATCCGTGCCGCTTCGTCCTGTACGACTGGCCGCCTGTATCCGCGGTTCCGTGGAAAATGCGGCGAAACTGCTGCCGGAACTGTCTTCCGCATCTGCCGGAGATTCCGTCGGCATCTGCCTGTGCGGACGACACGCAGACAAAACGATGCGGACACACGTTCGCATGCTTAGGTATTGTAACACCGCCCGCTTCCCGGTGTCAAGGAGCGCCCGTCGGACGTTCAGGACTCGTCCCGGCTCCATCAGGGGCCGCCGGTGGCTGCAGGACAGACCTTCCATTGCGTAAGGGCTTGGAAGAAAATCACCTGCTCTATGAATTTCCGAAAACAATGACCAAACCTGTCATTCTTTTCGGAAAAAGAGCAGGGAATTTTCTTCCGGTGCGTAAGATTCAGGAAGTCAGCCCGGCATGAGTCCGGCATCACCGCGTGGAAACCGTCGGTCCCTCATGATATCATGGTGCTGGAGAACAGTCAAAATCACCGTTTGGAATCGTTCCGGACGGAATTGGAGGAATCAGCATGAAAATCGGAGTAATGGTCGATTCACTGCAGCTCGGTGTCAGGGAAGGCATCCGCAAGGCACGTGCCCTCGGTGCCGAAGGAATCCAGCTCTATGCCGTTCAGGGTCCCATGGCGCCGGAAAACCTGAATGGCCCACAGCGGAAGGACCTGCTGTCCTTCATCCGGGACGAGGGAATGGTCGTCACGGCCATCTGCGGAGACCCGGGCGGGCACGGTTTCGCGGATCCGACGCTGAACCCGGCCCGCATCGAGCGAAGCAAACGAATCATGGAGCTGGCCGTGGAACTCGGCAGCTCCGTTGTCACCACGCACATCGGGGTCATCCCCGCGAGCCCCGATCATCCGCGGTATGGCATCCTGCAGGCTGCCTGCGCGGAACTCGGACAGTTCGGCGACAGCATCGGCGCCCGATTCGCCATTGAAACGGGACCGGAAACGGCGCCGGTTCTGAAGCGCTTCATTGACAGCCTCTCCTCCGGCGGAGTCGGCGTGAACCTCGATCCGGCAAACTTTGTGATGGTCACGGGACAGGACCCCGTCGAAGCCGTCGGGATTCTGAAACCATACATTGTGCACACCCATGCGAAGGACGGCCGCATGTTTCGGAAAACTGATCCCGAAATCATCTATGGCTTCTTTGCGGATGGAGGCATCGAGGACCTCCGCATGGAGGACTATTTCCTGGAAACACCGCTAGGAGAAGGTCAGGTGGACTTTCCCGCCTATCTTGGCGCATTGAGGAACATCGGTTTTGACGGCTGGCTGACGATTGAACGGGAAACAGGCAAGGACCCGGCCACCGACATCGGCATGGCCATCCGGTTTCTGCAGGCCGGTCTGGCCGCACTGCGCTGAACGGACCGGATCCGAGCCGACAGATTGCCGTGATCCGCCATATCGGATACATTGCCGTGCTCCGCCGCCTGACAGGCATATCCCCCCGGATTCAACCAAGAAATCCCTGAATCGCACCAAGAAAACCCACCGCCGTTCGACCCGCATGATATATCATGAACAGGAACATGAGCCCTGCCGACCATCAGGAGTCCGGTCCGAATGAAGGAGGAACACCATGGATCGCAAGCACATTGCCGCCCAGCTCTATACCGTCCGGGAATTCATGAAGACACCGGTCGACATCCGTGAAACCCTCAGGCGCATCCGCGAAATCGGTTACGAGGCCGTTCAACTTTCCGGTCTCGGCCCCATCGACGCGACCGAACTGAAGGGGATCTGCGATGAACTCGGTCTGACCATCTGCGCGACGCATGTCTCCAACGATCTGCTTCACCATGATTTGCCCCGTGTCATCGCCGAACATAAAATCTGGAACTGCCGGTATGTGGGCATCGGGTCCATCTCGCCGGACTACCCAAAGACACTCGAAGGCTACACCCGCTACGCGAAGGACATTTCCGAAATCGGACGCGAACTGCGCAGGCACGACCTCGTGCTGATCTATCACAACCATAATTTTGAATTTGAAAAATATGAAGGCCGGACGGCCATGGAAATTCTGATGACGGAGACAGACGCGGCCGCCGTCGACATGGAGATTGACACGTACTGGGTTCAGTCGGGCGGTGCTAATCCGGTTCAATGGCTGAAAAAAGTGGAAGGCCGCATGGATGTCGTGCACTTCAAGGACATGGCCATCTACGATCGCCAGCAGACCATCTGTGAGATTGGCACGGGCAATCTCGACTGGCCGGCGATCATCGAAACCTGCCGGAGCATCGGTGTGAAGTGGTATTGCGTGGAGCAGGATTCATGCCGCGGCGGTGACCCTTTCGCCTCTCTGGCCGTCAGCTGGAATTATCTGCAGCAGTACGTCTGACAACCACCACGGAGTCCTGGCACGGAAGAAAAGAGGCGAACCGGCAGCATCAGGCCGGTTCGTCTCTTTCTCTGTTCTTGCCGTATGGTCCGTCTGTAATTTCCATGCAGGCGGATGATTCATTTTTTCCAGCCGGAACCGCCGGGGCGGGGGCAACCGTCCGACGCGAGGTGCGCACGCACCTGCACCAGGCATCCGCACTGGCGGCAGGTCGTGCCGTATTCAAGTTCGACACAGGAACTGCAGATATCCAGCCTTCTCCTGTACTCGGTCTCATCGGCAAGCCTGGTGCCCGGTGGCAGGCGGAGTTTGGCGAACGCATCCTCCGCTTCCGCCGGTGTCACCCGCACAGTGGCGGAGCAACCTTTGCAGTCTGTCTTCATATCGTCCACCGGCCTCTCCTTCAGCATGCCTGATGAGGAATCATTCCTCTCGCCCGATGATGGCGAGTACGGTCACGGACATTGGCGGCAGCGTTGCGGACAACCGGCCTTCGGCAAGGGAAGCACCTGCAAATGCCCTGGGTACGACCGTCTCCGGATTCTCGAAGGTGTTGCATGCCTGCATGGTTCCGGCAGTCAGGATTGTACCGGTGACGGATTTTGCCCGGATGCCCCGGAGCTCTGCAGTCAATACCGCCTCCTTGCCGGGATCCAGATTGCAGAGCGACAGGTGAAGAACACCCGTGTCATCCACGGAGGCGGAAGCATGAACCTGCGGGACGGATTCGCCATTCCGCTCAACCGTGCCGCACGATAACCGCACCGGCACGTGCAGCGCATCCTGGTGGACCTTGTACATGTCCATGACGTGATAGGTCGGCGTTTTGACCATTTTGTCGCCTTCTGTCAGCAGAACAGCCTGAAGCACGTTGACCATCTGCGCCAGATTGGCCATCTGCACGCGATCGCTGTGCTGATGGAAGATGTTGAGGTTGATACCCGCCACCAGCGCGTCGCGCATGGTGTTCTGCTGATAGAGGAATCCCGGATTCGTGCCGGGCTCCACATTGTACCAGGTACCCCATTCGTCCACGACCAGCCCGACCCGTTTCTCCGGATCATACTTCGTCATGACCGTGTCGTGCTTTGTCAGCAGATCATCCATCAGGAGCGTTTTGCGCAGGGTGGTGACCCATTCGCTCTCGCCGAACGCGGTGGCAGATCCCTTGTCATCCCAGTTGCTGGTTGGCAGTGTATAGTAATGAACACTGAGACCGCTCATCTTCGTTCCGGCCTCACGCATCAGGACCTCCGTCCAGTTGTAGTTGAAATCGCTGGCGCCGCAGGCGATCTTCCAGACCTTGTTTCCACCGAAATTCCTGACATAGCAGGCATAGCGCTTGTAGAGATCGGCATAATACTCAGGCCGCATGTCTCCACCGCAACCCCAGTTTTCATTGCCAACACCGAAATACTTCAGCTTCCAGGGTTCTTCCCGGCCATTCTGCCTGCGTAAATTGGTCATCGGCGATTCACCGTCGAACGTGATGTATTCCACCCATTCCTGCATTTCCTGCACCGTACCGCTGCCCACATTTCCGCAGATATACGGCTCTGCGCCAATCAGTTCGCACAGGCGGAGAAATTCATGCGTGCCGAAGTGGTTGTTTTCCACCACACCGCCCCAATGCGTGTTGATCATGCGTTTGCGTGCTGCGTGAGGACCAATGCCGTCCCGCCAGTGATACTCATCCGCAAAGCAGCCGCCCGGCCAGCGCAGCACAGGCACCCGCATCGCGCGCAGGGCCTCCAGCACATCGTTGCGCATGCCTTCGGTGTTCGGAATCGGGGAGTCCTCCCCCACATAGATGCCCCCGTAGATGCATCGGCCAAGATGCTCCGAGAAATGTCCATAGATGTTCCGGTTGATGCGCGGACCCTTCAGATCCGCATTGAGGATGAGATGCGCCATGATGATTCCTCCTTGCAAGTTTGATTGCGGCATATGCTGGATGCTCAGGGGACGGAAGGTTTTTCCGGAAGGGAGACGGTAGGACTGTCAGAAAGAGGGGTGGAAGGTGCACGAATGGATTCCCTGCGGATGAAGGAGGCAGGCAGCAGGAGCCTGCCTCCGGTCATTCCCCCACCTTCCCGTGCCTCTTTTTCAGAAGAATTTCGTGCAAAGCGATCCATGATTTCGGACACAAGAAGGTTCATGTCCAGGTCGAATGTGGCCAGCGAGGGGAGGAACTCCGATGACAGGGGGATATTGTCGCAGCCGATGATGGAAATATCTTCAGGAATGCGAATGCCGGCCTCCCCGAGCCGCTGCATGCATCCGAGGGCCATCCAGTCGTTGGCTGCGAAAAGCGCTTCCGGCAAACGGCTTTCCGGAAGCCCGGCCAGAAGGACCTCTGCCGCACGGATACCACCGGCCCAATTCATTTTTTCTTCCAGAAGCCTGACCTGGAGCCCTTCCGAACCGGTCACCTCCAAAAAACCCGTGCGGCGTTCCGAGGCGGAATCATAACGGGACGGACCGGCAAGAATCGCCATGTTC
>JAIFNI010000050.1 GCA_020047785.1 Clostridia bacterium | reverse complement strand
ATCCTTCCTTTTCTGTTTTACCGTTTTATTTTTTCCCGTTTTATTGTTCCCTCAACTCATTTCCCTGCAGCTTCCTTTATTCCTGCAGTCCGGAAACAATGGCGCCATGCCCTGTGAATGGGTACGGCACAACAATGCGCCCTTCCTGTGTATCTCCGATGCCGCTGTACAAATCCACATTGCCATCTTCCCGCATCACAATGCCGGAGGTAAACGCGCAATCGATCAAACCGGGCTTCTTGGCCGGCCCTGCCGGATAACTCCTGCGCGTGCCGATGATATGGACATCAAGCGCCTCATGCGTCTCCGGATTATATACAAACGCGACATTCAGGTACACAAGAATCGTCACGCCTTCCGCATCCGGTTCGCTCCAGCACTTGTGCCCAAGAACGCCGATCATCCCGGAGTCCAGCAGGTATGCCTGATTGCAGCCGCCCCACTCGCCGTCCGCGAAAAGGCCATGAATGTACGGCGCTGATTCAATGACATCCGCCGTCAGGTGACCAAGATCCGGGATGATGGTAAAGCCGATCTGCGATTCGGCACCGAATTTCTTCTTGATTTCCTCGCTGCGAGGCCTTGAAAAAACTCCGATCCGTTTGTCGGCAAGCTGAACAAGACGGATATCCTTCATGTAGTCCGGTCCAGTTGTGAAATAATACAGATCATTCAAATCAGTTCCATGATAAAAGTATCCATAATAGGTATCGATGGCGCCAGTCTTGTAACGGACATGCGTCCCGCCGAGTACGATCCCGTCATCGATTCGGGCGATATACGGATCTTCCAGCTGCCAGACCATGGAATCCGGAACCAGTGTCCAATCATCCTTGCCGGATTTCTCGAACAGGCGGACCCAGGAACGGGCCCATTCGGCCCGCCGTTCGACACGACCGAAAATATACGTTTTCCCCGCCCATTCAAATGGAATCGAGGTGTTGTACACGTCATACCCTTCCACGCCATGGAAGACGAGGGTGGCGGCTTCCAAAATGACACCCTGCTGCTCGAACGCCTCCCGCTGCTGTTTGAGATCCATCCGTTTCTCCTTCCGATCCGTCTATTCCCGCGCAGATCAGATCAAACCCGAGGCTTCCATTTCCTTCAGGGCCTTCAGGCTTCGTTCCACGCCCTCAAGCTCCGGATACATCTTCTCGCTCTCATATTCCACGATGAACCATTCGGTCCCGCCGACGGTTTTGCACAGGTTCATGAAATCCATCCACGGAATGTCGTCCTCGCCAATCATGGTCTCAAAACCAGCCGCATGTTCTACCGCGCCCTTTTCAAAACTGTATGGCTTCAGGTGAACGGTCCTGTAGCGGTTCGGATACCGTCTCAGCAGGCTCAGAACACCGGCGCCACGTCCACAGAGCGCGTTTCCGTTGTCCATCTGCACAATGACGGACGGGTCCGTGTGATCGAAGAATACCGTGAAGGGACAGTCCGGCGTTCCAGGGAAAAAAGGCAGTTCCGACTCGTGATTGTGATATCCGATGCGCATTCCGTGCTTGTCAAGTTCCGCGGCGATCGCGTTGAACTTCCCTGCCGTCTCGATGCAGGCAACACGGGTTGCAAGCATGCCGGCCGGCAATCCGGGGATGATGACGTTCTTGTTGCCGATGGTTTTAAAATAGGCGATTGTCTCGGAAATCCGTTCGGGCTGCACCTCGCTCCATGGCGTATGCCAGCCGGCTATGGCAAGACCGGTGTTCAAAAGCGCCTTCTTCACGACTTCCGCTTCATGCGTGAACCCGCCGAAGAATTCAACCCCTTCGTACCCCAACTCCGCAACTGTTTTCAGGGTTCCCGGCATATCCTCCGAAAGGCTTTTTCTGACAGAATAAAGACCCAATGCGAATCTGTTCTTGCTCATGTGATTCTCCTCCATGGTTGTTTCATTCACCGTGCAACCATCCCATGATTGGCACAGGGACAGTCGAAATGCGACTTTGCATGTCAATCCCATCATATCACAAGCGTGTATGGGCTTCATGCAGGAACTGTCATTTTCCTGCCGCATGAAAGAATCTGCCCGCTTCTTCGTTTCAAATCAACTTCCAATCGGTAAATACCTGTTGGAAGAAGGCAAGGTGATGAGAAATGAATGCCAAATCAGAAAATTCCTCCACACAAAATAGCAAAAACAAGAAAAAAGTAAAAGCCGCAGACGGTTTGAATCAGATCAAAATAGCCGTCAACATGCAGGCCTCGGGAAAAGTCAACGGCAAGAGCGGTACACTTCCGGGGGGCACACTGTCCAAGTATTGCTGGCAGTCCAACGATTTGGAACAATTGGCCAATCTGACAGAAAAACTAAAACAGAAGAACGGGATATGAGGAATGCCTTTCCTCTCTGCCGTCTCGGAGCCATCCTGACAGAACTGACAGAGAGACGTTTCAACCATCATCCATTTCATCCCTATTCCAGGACCATTTGAAAAAAGAGATGATATTCTCGAATGAAGTGTCCCTGCATAAACCTGGGAAGGTTCAATGATGCAGTCCATTGACGCTCCTCTGCGGCTGTGATAGTTTCTATTCGGTGAGAAACGTATCGTAACATCACATAAGGCCATGTGTTTTCTCACTCGTCCATTCGAAGTCTTGCAGTCAGGGGGTCAAATGCGGTTGTTTCAAAAGAAAGGCGTGCAGGTGAATACGGGCGCATTTTCCGGCAGGAAGACCCTTCTTGTCAGGATTGTCGTATCCCAGGCTTTGGTCGGCACCCTTCTTGTGGTGCTGCTTTCGCTTTTCATGTTTCGCCAGTTCTCCGCGAACAGCATCCGCGAAATCACCCGCTCTTCCGCAGAAGGTTTGAAACAGTCGGTCAGGGTGTTCGAAACCCTTTGGGACAGCACCTACCGTTACATGAACAAGGAATTTCTCACAAATGGTCTGATGATGGATGCGCAGAGTCAGGCGCAGTTCGATCCTGTTTTTTCAGGGGAAATATTTGATCAACTCGGGGACATGGTCTACAACAGCGGGTTGTTCCATTCAGTCTACCTCTACAACAGAAATGCAAATGTGCTGTTCTCTTCACTCGGCCCGGTTAAGACGACCGATGAGTTTTATGACCAGGGATTGGTGAAGCTGCTTTTCTCCGGGTCACTCAAAATTACAACGACGGGCAACAATGCCGTAGCGGTTCGCTCCATGGCCTTGAGAAATGGCATCGGTCCCTATGATGGCGGAGTGTTGAGCGTTTTGTTTTCCGACAACGGATTCCGAAGCGCGATGATCTTCAATATTGATCTTCAGGTGCTGCAACGACTCATCACCAGCAGTGACACAGGGTCGACGACCCGCCTTCTCGTTTTGACGGATGGCGGCACAGTTCTGGCTGATTCGCTCGGAAAAGATTCTCTGAAGGATGTGTCAGCCGAACCTGCCTTTCTTGCCATAGACCGTTCTTTGCCGGCTGGTGCTGCCGTACGGGAGTGGGACGGCAAAAAGCGGCTTGTATCCTGGCAGCGCTGGCACCGTCAGGAAAACATAGATTGGTGGTTTGTCAGTGTGGCGGACTACCGGTCTCTTCTGTCAGGTGTCTATTCATTTCAAAGACAAGCCCTTATTGCTGGCGGGTTGTTCATCCTCCTCAGCCTGTTGATTTCCTTCCTGTTCGGGCAGCAAATCTATCGGCCGATCTCCATGCTGCTTGATAAAATCCGCACAGGTCAACACAACGAGGCATATGCAGACACGGCCGGCCGCGCCCCCATGAAGACCGACACAGAATTCGAATATTTGTCCCGGACTTATGAAATGCTCAACAGCAATGTCACCCGATTATTGTCTTTCGAAACGGCAGGCCGGGGTCCAATCCGGCGCCATTGCCTGCTGCGGCTGCTTCATGGAGAGGATGTAAGCAAGTCCGAACTTGCCCGTTCACTGCCGGACAAATCGTGGTTCTTTTCTTCGGAGGGATTTCGCACTGTTGCGCTCCGTTTCGATGCTGCAGCCGATCTGGCGCTAAGGCACAGTTCCGACGATATGGCCCTGTTGCGCTTTGCCGTTCTCAACATTGCCGATGAGCTGTTTGGTGCCATCATGGGGGTTGAAGCCTTTGAAGTGACCGAGGAGTGGCTGTGCCTTGTCCTTTATGTGGGAGATCCGGCAGAGGTACCTACGGGGCAGACAGGCAGAATTCGCGAGGTACTTGCCCAAATCATGGAAGCCTGCAGGGTCCACCTGGCCCTTTCCATCACGTCGGGCGTCGGGGAAGAGGTTCCTCTGGCCGGCGACATCCAGCAATCCTGGCAACAGGCACTGCAATCATCCGCCTATCGGTATACCGAAGGCGAGGGAGCCATCCTGTTTCACGCTGAGTTGAAGGAAAAATACGGAACACCCTATCGGTATCCGGCCGAAGCGGAACGAGAGCTTCTTGATACGCTGCGCACCGGGGACATGTCACGGCTGGAAGGCTGTTTCGAACGTTTTTGTCACGAACTCAGCGTGTTTGCGCCACCCGAGGCGATTCTGGCCTTGACACAGCTGTCCATTGTCATCGACAGGTATGTGGAAAGCTATGTCCCCGCTGACAACGAATCCTTTCATACGCCGTTTCCCGCACCGGGTTCCTATGAGACGCTGACAGCGCTTCAGGCTTCATGGTCCGCCTTGTTGGCCGTCGTTGCCGACGGCTTGCGGCGCAAGCGGGAAAATCGGCATGACGATCTGCTGTCAAAAGTGAAAGGGCGTGTCGAGAGCATGTTTTCAGACTCGAATCTGACTGTGGAACTTCTCGCGGAGGAAGCCGGCCTGTCCGCCAATTATCTTCGTACACTTTACAAGGAATATTATGGCCAGTCGATCAGTGAGCATGTCTCATCCCTTCGGTTTCAGGAGGCCAAGCTTCTTTTGCGGACTACCTCCATGCCGGCCAACAAGATTGCCGGCATGGTCGGATATCAAAGTGGCGGGTATTTCTATACCGCCTTTCGCAAAGTAACCGGCATGACACCGGACGAGTACCGTCGTTCCGGCGGAACCGAATCGAACTGAGTTCTGTTTTCAAAGCTGCTTTTTCTCTTGTCAGCCTGATTTGATCGTCGCACCACCCAGAACACGGATACCGGCAAAATGCTTATCATAAAAGCATTTTGCCGGTATCCGTTTTTTCATTCCCCGCCGGTTTGGTAAGAACCTGTGTCTGTTGGATGTTTCCCGATATCCGATTTTCTTCGTTTTCAAACTTTCGCCGAATGAAG
>JAIFNI010000138.1 GCA_020047785.1 Clostridia bacterium | reverse complement strand
AGACAATGGCTTGGTGAAAAATTCGGGCCTCTCTCCCTGAACGAGGAAGGCATTTTGGTGGATCAGGAAGGCGTACCGATTGACGGACGGTTCGAACCGATTGACACCCTGTCCGAGACGTTGAACATCGTGGCGACCGTTTTTGTCAAAAAAGGTGACGGGTATGTACGCGTCATCACCAGTGTCAAGGACCAGCAGGGCGCGCGGGCTGTCGGTACACCGCTCGATCCGAAGGGAAAAGCCTTCGCGGCGATTTCTGCCGGGCGTGACTATATGGGGGATGCCGAGATTCTTGGTCTTCCCTATAGAACCAAATATGTTCCGCTTCTTGATGAGAAGAATCATCAGATTGGGATCTTCTTCGTCGGCAAACAAACGTCGGAGCTCAACAAGATTGTTGACCTTGGAAACCGGAAAAACCTGTTTTCTCTGCTGTTGTCTCTGCTTGTCATGCTGCTTGCCGCCGGCGGAGCAAGTTTTCTGATCGGCGCATCTGTGGCCAACCCCATTTCAGCCCTGACAGAGGTCATCAAGGAACAGGAACAGCTCAACTTCGGCTTCAAGCCAAAGGCCCGTGCCTTTCGGTATGCGGGGCGAAAAGACGAGATTGGTCAGATTGTCCATGCCCTGAAGGATATGGAGGACAGTGTCCGTTCCTTTATCATCCGGACGGCTGAGTCCTTTGGACAGGTGACCGAAGCATCGGTTGTCATCACGGAAGCATCCAGACAGAGCGCCGTTGCTTCTGAAGAGGTGGCCCGGGCTTTGGCGGATATCGCCGGGGGGGCGGGAGATCAGGCAAGGGACACAGAAACATCCGCCCGTCATGTCCGGGAACTCGGTCAGCTGCTTGAAAATGACGCCCGTCTCATGCATCGGCTGAATGATGCTTTTGGAGAGATAGAGAAGCGCAAGGATGAAGGGACTGGGATTCTTGCGGATTTGGTCCGACATACGAAAAGTACGGAAGAGGCGAATGCCCACGTACAGGCAATTGTCTCCAACAGCAGCAAAAGTGCCGACCAAATCGAAGCGGCCAGCGGGATGATTCAGAATATTTCGAGCCAGACCAACCTGCTCGCTTTGAATGCAGCCATTGAAGCGGCGCGTGCCGGGGAATCCGGGAGGGGGTTTGCTGTCGTAGCCGATGAAATCCGGTCCTTGGCAGAACAGTCCAATCGTTTCACAGGGGAGATCATGAAGATTATCCGCACACTGAAGGAGGACGCCTACAGTGCCGTCAAAAGCATGGAAGAATCTGCCACCCTTGTTTCCGCACAGGCCAGTCGTGTTCGTGCGACACAAGACAAGTTCGTCGCCATTGCTTCGGCAGTTGACAACGTGCAATCGGTGTTGTCCGACCTCAATCACTCGGCGCGCAGCATGAGTGAAAACAAGAATCAACTTGTGGATTTGATGCAGAGCCTTTCCGCAATAGCCGAAGAGAGTGCGGCGGGAACACAGGAGTCAGCGGCGTCCGTTCAGGAGCAGACCGCCATGATAGCCGAAGTGGCGCGCTCCAGCAAGATGCTGGGGAAGACGGCAGATGAGGCCATGGTCCTTGTCCGTCGTTTCAAGGTGTGAATCGAAACATCCTCATCATGAATGTCGATAGGCGGCAGCACTCATCCCTTTCCTTTTTCTGAAGACACGTGCGAAAGACTCATAGGAGCCGAACCCCGTCTCCATTGCAATGTCCACGATCGACAGGCTTGAGGATTTCAGCAGGGCGCAGGCATTTCGGATGCGGAGTTCGTGCTGGAAATCCACGAAGTTCACACCCATCCTGCGGCGGAAGCCTGCGCTGATGGAAGCCGGACTTGCATGGAAGCGTTCGGAAAGCATATGAAGGGTCAGTGGCTCACTGCAGTGAGTCTGAACGTAGTGGATAATCCGCCGGAAGTCCGTTCCCGTTTGCTGGGACAAGCGGGGATTCCTTGCCGGTTTTCCGCCATTTGTGTGCTCATCCGCATCTGTCTGATCCCCGGACATTGTGCTCGTGGTTTCGCTTTCTTCGCCTTGTCCGGTCGACTGCCGCCTTCTTTCCAGATCAAACAGGACCAGGGCTTCCAGAAGCCTTGCCAGAAACAGGTAATGGTTCCAGGGGTCCTGTTTTCCATAGAACCCGTGCATCTCCCGAAAAATGCGCGTCATGGCGTCGGCCGCTTCTCCGCTGAAAAGCACATGGGCGGGCAGGGTTTCTGCCGCATTCAGCAGAAGCCGTTCGATTCCCCCGCCGGTTTCGTCCGAGCCGAAGACCTTTTCCAGGCTGATCCCGCCCACATAGAACGTAATCGGATTGGCGGCATCCGAATGCAGCGCGTGCACCTGCGACGGCAGAAGGAGGGAGAACGTCCCAGGCGTCAGCGGATGCAGGATTCCGTTCACGGATTCCGTCCCGTTTCCTCTGATGACATAGGAGAATTCAATGTAGTTGTGACGGTGCGGTACAAAATAGTCCGCATCGACATGCAGATCCACCGTATAAGGCACAACGCGTTCCGTATCGCGTGCGACAAGTTCATGAAACAGATGTGGGAACATGAATCGCTCCTGTCCGGATATCTTTGGTTATAGGTCCTGATTCTGGCGGTATTATATCATGACGGACCCCGGAAAGACGCAGTCTGCTTTTCGATTTTACCCATCCTGTAGAAAATCGACAGGTTCTGTGAAATTCCGACAGGAATCCATTCCTGATGTACGATAGAATCGAATCATGAAGGCAAACGCCGGGAGGAATATCGCAGTGGGAAAATCATGCAGGGAATCGGATCAGACAGCGTTTCAGAAGGATTTGCAGGCAGCTCTCGATTTCACGTCGACCTATCAGATGCACCGGCAGGCAGACCCCTCGATTCGGGAAGCCTGGTGCCTGGCATCACAATATAAGTCTTTTTTCGAGTCCATCCAGCGGGGAGACCGATTGGCCGGCCGCGTCCGTTATCCGCTCGTTGGCTTTGGTACGGAGAACACATCCGGCGGCTCGCTGTATTACTGCAAGAAGACGCGCATCCGGAACGGCGCCAGACAGGAGAATCTTCCTGTGCCGGAGGAAATGCTTGCCTTCTGGCAGGACGAGGTGATGCTGGATGATGATCTGCCCCAGGGGGAATCCCTTCATGACGGCACATTGATTCGTCGGCTTCCTGCCGATATTCTGTCAGACACCTCCAATACCATTGCCAATATGGGTGGCCGGATTGCGGGTGCCTGCCTGGACTATGACAAGCTGGTCCGCCTCGGGATCCCAGGCCTCCGTGCGGAAGTGATGGATGCAAGGGAGAACCGGATTCGAGCCGGTGAATCTCCGGTTCCCCTGTATGATGCGATGCTTCTGTCCCTGGAACAGATTGCCGATATTTGCCTGCGGTATGCGAAAGAAGCCAGGGCCATGGCGGATTCCCTGCAGACGGATGATGGGTTGGATTCACAGGTCTTGTCTGATGGGTTTGATGTAAAGGTCATGTCCGATGTATCTGACTTGCACGCAATGGCCGACGTGCTGGAAGAAATCGCCTGTGCTGCGCCGAAAAGCTTCCGGGCCGGCCTGCAGCTGCTATGGATTTATGCCCTTGCCTCCCTTTCCGTCAATTATGGCAGGATGGACATCGCTTTGGGCGACCTGCTTGCCGCTGACCTGGATACCGGTCGGCTGACGGAAGAAGAGGCCTTGTCCCTCCTGGAATCGTCCTGGCGGCTGATGGTTGCGCGCCGGGTCGCCGCACATGAAATCTCGGAGTTCAACGCCCGAGTCATAGTTGGCGGTATGGGCCGACGCAACCCGGACAATGCGGACCGGTTCGCGCTGTTAGCGATGGAAGCCTCCCGACGGGTGGTCGAGACGGAACCGCAGCTGACCCTCAGGGTTCATCGCGGCATGAACCCCGCCCTGATGGAGAAGGCCATGTCCGTCCTCGGGGAAGGCCGTGTGTATCCGATGCTGTACAACGATGATGTGAACGTGCCGGCTGTCATGCGCGCTTTCGGCGTGACGGGAGACGAGGCACTCGACTATGTGCCTTACGGCTGCGGTGAATATGCGATCGATCACCAGTCCATCGGTTCTCCGAACTGCTCGCTGAATCTGCTGAAGGCGCTGGAAGCCGCACTGCACAATGGATTCGATGTTCTGACGGGGCTGCGGCCGGGGCTTTCGACGGGAAATCCGGAGCAGTTCGACACCTTTGACAGGCTTTGGTCCGCCTATGCCGCCCAGGTCGAGCATTTCATCGAACAACTCGGGCGACGCCACTTGATTGAGTATGAGGTGGAGCGCGAAACGGCTTCCTTGAACCTCATCAGTCTCCTGTATGACGGAACGGTCGCATCCGGTCGATCCGTGCTGGACCACGGCACAAGGCATACGGGTTCCATCATCGAATCCTTCGGCATGGTGAATGCGGCAGACAGCCTCACGGCCATCCGGACACTGGTGTATGAAAGAAAACTCCTGACGCTGGCAGAACTGACAGCGGCGCTGGATGCCGGATTCGAGGGTCAGGAGCGTGTCCGCCGCCTGTGCCTGTCCATGCCGAAATACGGGAATGATATGGATAGCGCAGACGACATGCTTGTCCGTGTGAGTCGCCATGCCTGCGAATATGCAAGGCAACTGGCGCCGACGCTTGGTTTCGATTACTTCCTGCTGGTCAACATCAACAACTATTACAATGTCGCACTCGGCAAGCAGACGGCTGCATCGGCCGATGGACGTGAAACCGGCGGGCCGCTTGCGAACGGCAGCACCCCGACGGCCGGAATGGATCGACAGGGAGTCACCGCCATGCTTCGGTCCCTGGCGAAGATTCCGGCTGACAATCATGCGGGATATTCCCACAACATGAAGTTCGCCAAGTCCATGTTCCGGGAGCGGAAGGGTCACGTTGCCCAGCTGCTTGAGGCCTATTTCAAAGAAGGCGGAACACAGGCGATGCTGACCGTGGTGGATCGGCACGATCTGGAGGATGCGCTTTTACACCCGGAAAAGCATCACAACCTGATTGTGCGGGTCGGCGGATTCAGTGCCCGTTTCGTGGAACTGGCCCCGGAAGTCCAACAGGACATCCTGAAGAGGACGCTGCATGAGGGATGAAAACACCTGCGTGGACAGCATGAATTCGCATAGCGTGGGCAGCATGGCCAATATGGAAAGTAAGAATGTGTTACGGATGGATGTGACGGAAGCGGTCGTGTTCGATGTGCAGCGCAGCTCGCTGCAGGA
>JAIFNI010000010.1 GCA_020047785.1 Clostridia bacterium | reverse complement strand
AAAGGTGACTGGTCCGGTACACTTCGGGACGAACAGCTTGTCTATGCGGCTCGGGACGCGCAGATACTTTTGGATTTGCGGAATGTCATGGTACCGCTTCTGCGGGATAATCGGCTGAAAGAAGTGGCACGGCTGGAATTCGCCTGTGTGAGGGCCATCGCTCAGATGGAGTACCGAGGCATCCATGTGAATCTTGAGAAATGGGCGGAGCTTCGCCGAAAAACCGAAGCGGTACGGGATGCGGCATTGGAGTCGCTGTATGCCTATACCGGCCGTCCCATGATGCAGATGAGCCTGTTCGGGGAGGATGTATCCATTGGCCGGAACCTGGACAGCAATCCATATATACTGTCCTTGTTGCATAAACACGGCATCGACGTGGCGGATACGTCCCATTATTCTCTTGGAGTGTTCCAGTCGCATCCGCTTGTGTCAGCTTTGTTGGAATACAGGAAGGCCGGCAAGTCTCTTTCCTCATTCCTGCTGCCGTTCCCTGATCTGGTGAACCGGCTGACTGGTCGGCTTCATCCGCGATACGGACAGAATGGCGCATGGAGCGGGCGCATGAGCTGCGGGGGACCGAATATCCAGCAAATCCCAAGGGACGCCGCGTTCAGGGCATGTTTCGACGCCCCGAAAGCTCGAAAACTCGTCATTGCCGACTATTCGCAGATTGAACTCCGGGTTGCGGCCGATCTTGCCCATGATTCCCGCATGATGGATGCATACAGCCGAAATGAGGACCTGCACAGACTTACGGCTTCACTCGTTTCCGGCAGGCCGCTGGCGGAAATCACCAGGCAGGAAAGACAGGCTGCGAAGGCGGTAAATTTCGGCTTGATTTTCGGCATGGGTGCCAAGGGGCTGCAAGCTTACGCCAGTGGCACATATGGTGTTTCCATGACACTCGAAGAAGCGGTCCGGTTCCGCGAACGCTTCTTTGACGCGTATACCGGAATTGCCTCCTGGCATCGTCAACTGCGCAGCCACCCTCCGACGGAAAGCCGCACGGTTTCAGGACGCAGGCATGTATATGGTGAATCGCCCGGATTGGCGGGCCTGTCCAATACACCGGTTCAGGGAAGTGCCGCCGACATACTCAAACAGGCCCTCGGTCTGCTCGTTGACGCGCTCGCGTCAACGGATGCGTTCCTTGTGGCCGTGATTCACGATGAAATCATCATCGAAGCAGGGGAGGGGGAAGCAGCGGACATCGCCATACTGCTGAAGTCCACCATGGAACAGGCCGGCGCGCACTACTTGAAACGCGTTCCTGCCATAGCCGATGTTCATGTCGCGGACAGCTGGGCGGAAAAATAGAAAGCATGTTGATTTCAAGAAGAGGGTTCCCGGGATTTCTTGACAGCACCTCCGGGTATGCTTTTTCAAGGTTTTCTGATTCGTGCCTGCTCGGACACATGCTTGGCCGCGACCTTCAGCCTCGCTTTCGCACGGGCGATGCCGTGCCTTGCGTGAATCCGTTCCTGCAAAGGAAAGCCGGCTTCCTTCAAGTGCGCTTCCGCACGGGCGAGGGCTTTTTCCGCACGCGTCACATCAATCTGATCCGCCCATTCGGCGGCATTGACCACGAGAATGGTCAACGCGGGACCAACCTCCGAATAGCCGTTGGTAGTGGCTGCAAGCAGCCATTCACCGTCTATCTTCAGGCGTGTTTCACCGGGCGTCAGCGCACCCAGCATGGGGGAGTGACCGGGCAGAACACCGAGTTCCCCGTCCTTGCAGGTCATGACAACCATTTCAACTGGTCCGTCGAAAAACATGGCGTAGGGTGTGACGATTTTGACTTGAAGGGTTTTCTCGGCCATTCCTCCACACCTCCCGATCGAACAGGCTATCTCTGTACGGATGTTTCAGGATTTTTATTCCTTATCCGGGAACTGCTTTCGGCTGACTCACAACTGACTTTTGCCTGATTTTACGCCTGATCTTACCGACCGAAAATCACTTTCCACCCAAGAATGCCTTATACACGTCATCAATGGCACCCTTCATGAAAAAATGCTGTTCCGGTATGTGATCAACCCCTCCGGAGATGATCTCCCCGAATCCCTTGACAGTTTCTTCGATTGGGACATATCTGCCCGGATAGCCGGTTGAGCCTTCAGCCACAAAAAAGGGCTGGGACATGAACCGCTGCAGTTTTCGCGCGCGATTGACCGTCAGCTTGTCCTGATCGCTGAGTTCCTCCATGCCGAGGATGGCGATGATGTCCTGCAGTTCCTTGTATCGCTGCAGTGTTTCCTGTACTTTTCTGGCGACCCGGTAATGCGGTGCGCCGACGATGGATTCGGTAAGAATGCGTGAGGAAGATTCCAGCGGATCGACCGCTGGATAAATGCCAAGCTCCACAACCGATCTGGAGAGGACCGTGATGGCGTCCAGGTGTGCAAAGGTGGTGGCGGGAGCCGGATCCGTCAGGTCGTCCGCGGGGACGTATACAGCCTGAATGGAGGTAATGGAGCCTTTTCGCGTAGATGTGATCCGCTCCTGCAGAGCGCCGACCTCATTGGCCAGGGTGGGCTGATATCCGACTGCGGAAGGAATGCGTCCAAGCAGGGCGGACACCTCCGAACCGGCCTGGACAAACCGGAAGATGTTGTCGATGAACAGCAGGACATCCTTGTTGACGACATCCCGGAAATACTCGGCCATCGTGAGGCCGGTCAGGGGCGCGCGCATTCTGGCCCCGGCAGTTTCGTTCATTTGGCCGAAAACCATGACCGTCTTGTCGATGACGCCGGACTCCCGCATTTCGTTCCAGAGGTCGTTGCCCTCGCGGGAGCGTTCGCCGACCCCGATGAACACGGAGTATCCGCCATGCTCCTTGGCGATGTTCCGTATCAGCTCGAGGATCAGGAAGGTTTTTCCGACCCCTGCGCCACCGAAAAGACCGACTTTGCCGCCACGGCTGAAGGGGACAAGAAGGTCGACGACCTTGATTCCTGTTTCCAATGCCCGGGATTCCGGATATTGTTCGGCAAAGGAGGGAGCCGGCCTGTGAATCGGCCAATGGTCCGATGCAATGACAGGTCCGCCGCCATCGATCGGCTCTCCAAGCACATTGAAGAGACGGCCCGTCATCAGATCCCCTACGGGAACCAGTACCGGTGCGCCGGTCGAAACAGCCTCCGCGCCACGCATCATGCCTTCGGTCGGTGAAAAGGAAACACAGCGGACGATTCCCTCCCCGCGCTGCTGCATGACTTCGGCGGTGACGGTCAGTGCGCCGTTGCGGATGCGGATCGCTTCATGAATGGCCGGGAGCTCGTTTTCCGGAAACTGGATGTCCAGAACCGGCCCGATGATCTGGGTCACATAACCTGATGCCATTCGCTCGTTCCACCTTCCTTTTTCTTTGACTGTTGGGCATTCAAGAGCTCCGCGCCACCTACGATTTCCGACAGTTCAGCGGTAATTCGGCTCTGCCGAAGCTGGTTGTTGACCAGAGTCAGTTTATGCAGCATATCGTCGGCATTGCTTGTCGCGTTGTCCATGGCGGTCATCCGTGCGGTCTGCTCGCTTGCGTACGCTTCGGTCAGCGCTCCGTAAACCATGCCGTTCATATAGGTGCTGATCAGGTAGGTGATGACATCGTCCGAAGATGGCACATAATCGAGCAGATCGCCGTTGATCAGCCCGCGTTTCTGCCTGTAGCGGTCCGGAACAATCAGGTCCAGCGCGTCCGGATTGACCGGCAGTACGCGTGTGACGATGGGTTTCATCGAGATGGCTGATTCCATGCGGGTATAAATGAAATAGACCAAGTCCAGCGTACCGGATTCAAACAAGTCGAGAATATACTCGGAAATGTCTCTGGCCCGGTAGTAGGTCGGTTCGTTGATGGGGTATCTGAAGCCTTCAACCACATCGAATCCTTCCTTGATCAGCCTTTCCCTGCCGATATTTCCGGCAAGATACAGCTTGGCCGAGGTCATCATGCCTTTGCTGAGGTTGTCGACGATCTTGGCATGAATGTGCTTTTCCGCCGTGGAAAGCACATTCAGGTTGTAGGCGCCGGCCAGCCCCTGATCCCCTGTCAGGATAAAATAACCGATTTTCCAGACCTCGCCCTTTTTCTTCTGACGCAACATGAACAAGGGGTTGTCGATGACGACGCCCGCATCCCGCAATTCGACCATGGTATCCGCGCAAAGCGCGAAGAAGGGCATGGTTTTTTCAAGCTGGCTGCGGGCCCGCCGCATCTTCACCGCGCTGATCAACTGCATGGCGCGGGTCATCTGCTTGATGTCCCCGATGCTTCCAATATGCTTCTTCAGGTTGGCCAGTTGTTCCATGATCCCCGCATTCTGCGGCCTGAAAGCCGTTGTGAGGCGTATCGCTCTTGTTGGTGAAACAGGGCCTCCCTGAGGAACGGGTGCGGTCAGACCGCCGTTCCGTAATCCTCGTGCTCCGCTTTCCAGGCAGCCATGTATGCCGCGACTGTCTGATCGACCGTCATCACAGCCGCATCCGTATAGAGGCCTGTGGCAGCGATTTCCTCAAGCATTGCCGGATGGAGGCTGCGCAGGGTGGCAAGATAATCCTGAAGGAATTCGCGTACATCTTCCTTGTCAAGCGCAACCAGTACGCCCTTGTTCGCCAGATACAGGGAAATGACCTGGTCTTCCATCGGCATGGGCGCATACTGCGGTTGTTTCAATACTTCGATGACCCGTTCGCCGATTTTCAGTCTGGACTGCGTTTCTTCATCCAATTCTGAACCGAATTGTGAAAAGGACTCAAGCTCCCTGTACTGCGCCAGGTTGATTCGAAGCGGGCCGGCCACTTTTTTCATGGCTTTCGACTGGGCGGCACCGCCGACCCGCGAAACGGAAAGTCCCACATTGATGGCAGGTCGCTGCCCGGAGAAAAAAAGTTCGCTCTCCAGATAGATTTGGCCGTCGGTGATGGAAATGACGTTTGTGGGGATGTAGGCCGAAATATCCCCGCTTTGTGTTTCAACGATCGGCAAGGCTGTGATGGTGCCTCCCCCCAAAAGGTCGTTGAGGTGGGTGGCGCGTTCCAGCAAACGGGAGTGCAGGTAGAAAACATCGCCGGGATACGCCTCGCGGCCCGGGGGGCGTCTCAGCAGAAGGGACAGGGCGCGGTAGGCCTGGGCATGCTTGGTCAGATCGTCGTAGACTATCAGCACATCGGCCTTCTCATTGTACATGAGCTCTTCCGCCATCGCACTGCCGGCGTAAGGTGCAATGTACTGCAGGGAAGCGGATGCGGATGCGCTGGCGACGATGACGGTCGTGTATTCCATGGCTCCCTGCGCGTGCAGCAGATTGACAACCCCGGCCACCGTGGACATTTTCTGCCCGATGGCGACATAAATGCAATAGACATTTTTCCCTTTCTGGTTGATGATGGCATCGACCGCAATCGCGGTTTTACCGGTCTGCCTGTCCCCGATAATCAACTCGCGCTGTCCACGGCCGATCGGCGTCATGGCGTCGATGGCGGTGATGCCCGTGTGAAGGGACTGGTTGACCGGTTGCCGGTCAATGATGCCCGGGGCGGGGTATTCGATGGGTCGTCTGAGCTGGGTGTCGATGGCGCCCATGCCATCGATGGGAGAACCCAGCGGGTCGACCACACGGCCCAGAAGGGCTTTGCCGACCGGTACACTGGCCGTTGTACCGGTTCGTTTGCATATCATGCCCTCATGGATGGCGTCATCCTGTTGCAGGAGAATGATTCCGACATGATCGGTCTCCAGATTCATGGCAATGCCGAAAGTAGTGTGGGAAAACTGGATCAGTTCGTTGCTTCGGCAGTTTTGCAGCCCTCTGACCTGGGCGACATCGTCCCCGACGCTGATGACCTGCCCCACTTCATCGACAGCCATGGTGGTCGAGAATGCTTCCAGGGTCTCACGCAGGTTGTCGACCATCGTCAGGGAAGAGGCTTCATCCCCCGATATCGGGAGCGGTTCCGCCTGGTCGAAGAGATCCTGTCCGCCGGGAGCCACCGGCTTTTCTCCGAAATCGGAAAGGGCATCCTGGAGACTTCCCCTGATGAGGGACTTGACATCCGTTGCGGATTCTCCGCCGTCGAATCCGATGGCTTTGCGGGTCTTCAGGTTGTTGGCAATTCGGCCCAACTGTCCCTTGATGCTGAAGTCATACCGGAAACCACCGGCATAAATGAGGATGCCGCCAATGAGAGCCGGATCCGTATCCAAACGGATCTCATATTCCTTGATCCCATTCTGGGCGGCGAATTTCTCTGCGATGTCCTTGCCTTTTTCAGGTTCCAGCGCAACAGCGGAGACGATGCGTATCATGCGGAAAGGCGCCTCGGCCATTATTTCTCACCCCGCTTTGCGCGCAGTTCCTCATCCAGAAATCGGCTGACCATGTCCTTCTGGTGCTGCTCGTCCAGGGTCTGGCCGATGACCTTGGATGCGACGGCCACGGACAGGTCTGCGATTTCGTTCCGCACATCGTTGAGCATGGTGACGCGCATCCGGCCTATTTCCATGTCCGCCCGGCTGTACATGCCGGAAATGTCGCGCTTGGCGTCCGAAAGCAGGGATTCACGCAAAATCTCGGACTGGCTGCGGGCTGCCGTGACAATTCCGGCGGCTTCATGATTGGCGCTGCTGAGGCGATCCGTCGCGTGGGCGAGTTTGTCCGCGGCGGACTTCAGTTTTTCTTCCGCCTCGGCCAACTCGGTCTCCACTTCCACTTTCCGTTTGCGCAGGACATTCAGGATGGGCTTGAACAGGAACCGTTTCAACACGAAATAGGTGACCATCAGGTTGATGATGGTAAAAAAAGCGGTAGAGGCGTAACCAGCCATTGCTTCAGGCGAAAACATGATGCTCCCCCCATTTCGTCGACCGTGCTGACCGTTGATGTGCGCAGCGCACCTGCCTTCAGAAAGCGAAAACGAGCAGGAGGCTGACGACCAGCGCATAGATGGCGGTCGCTTCAATGAAGACGATCGAGGTCATCAGCATGGCTTGTATCTTTCCGGCTATTTCCGGCTGTCTTGCCGCGGATTCGGTTGCCTTCGCGGTGGCGATGCCGATGCTGATCGAGGCGCCGAGAGCCGCCATGCCAATGGCCAACGCAGCCCCCAATCCTATCATCCCTTTGTCCATGATGTGATCCTCCTTTTCTCAGGTTCCGGTCCCTGTCAGGCCGGATGCCCCTCTTCGTGCGCGAGGTGGGCCATATGGGCGCCTTCAATGACTTCGCCGATGTAGGTGACGGTCAGATAGGTGAAAATGATTCCCTGTAGAATGCCGTCGGCCAGATCGAACCAGAGACCGACCACACCAGGCAGAATGGCGGGCATGATGAGGTAGATGAATTCCATCAGAATGAACGATCCGAAGATGTTCCCGAAAAGCCGGAGGGACAGTGAAATCGGCTTGATGAGGTAATCAAGAATCTTGAAGGGCAGCAGCATGGCTTTCGGATAAAGGAGGGAATGCCAGAATCCCTTCAATCCGACAAACCGGATGGACATGCCGATGATGTAGACCAGTGTGAAGAAGGCCAGGGCAATCGGGAAAGCGGGATTCTTTGCCGGGGGAGGGATACCGATCATGGCGGAGAGATTCGTCAGGGAGATGAAGATGGCTATGGTACCCACGTATGGGACCACTTCTTCGGATTGCTCGTAACTCAGGTTGGAGGAACGGCACAGTTTCATCAGCAGCATGATCAGGGTTTCGGAGATAAGCTGACGCTGTCCGGTCGGCATTCGCTTCGGATTATGTCCGAACAGGAGGGCAAGAAGCAGGATTCCCGCCATCACAACCCAGGTGGCAATGATGGCATCGGTGACTACAAGATGGACAGACCCCAGTTGAAACGAAAAAACCTGGTTTGGCACAATTGCCTCGCTGATTTCTTCACCTATATTGCCAATTTTTATTTTTTCGATCATCTGATCCTTGAAGGCAGAGAAGAAAGTTCCGAGATACTCCATGCATCCTCCAGTATTTCACCGGTAGAACTCTGCCGTGTAGATGACCCGTCGAGGAACCTGCAGAAAAATCCGAAAAAGCCGCTTGTTCTTGTTCAAGAATGATTGGCCGGTCTTGCCATTCGTTCTTGAACAAGAACAAGTAACCTCTCAACAACTCTAAAACAGTATATTCCCCGAAGAGGGTGCAGTAAAGTCCTTCATTGCGAAATATCCAGATGCGCGTTGACTCCGTGACTCTGGCACCGAATCACGTGATTCCGTGTGTGAATGGCACCTTTGGTGCCATTCGCATGCAGGATTCCAAAGGAATCCTGCATAAAAACTCGTTGAAACGAGTTTTTACACGAGAATCAAGCTTCGCTGCGATACGGCCTGGAACCTGTTTGTAACTGCTGGACAAAAACATTCATTGAGAAGACAATGAACGAAGAGCCTGATCGCAGGCGTGAGCCAAGTGCATGAATCACACCCATCTCCGGAAAGAAGGAATCATGAACGGATTGTTTTCCCCCTATGCCTTGAAGGACATGGTCATGAAAAACCGGATTGTCATGGCACCGATGTGCATGTACATGGCGGAAGCCGGGATGGCGGATGACTGGCATCTGGCCCATTACGCATCCCGCGCGGCCGGTGGGGCGGGGCTGATTGTTTTCGAAGCAACCGCCGTTTCACCCGAAGGACGGATCTCCGATTATGACCTCGGCCTGTGGCGGGATGAACAGGTACCCGGGTTGCGTCGTATTGTCGATGCGATTCACCGGGAAGGTGCCATGGCGGGTATTCAGCTTGGACATGCCGGGAGAAAGTCGGAAGTCAGCGATTCGGAGCCCGTTTCCTGTTCGGCTCTCCGTTTCAATGAAGAGGGTGCGTTGCCGATGGAACTGGATTATCCGGGAATTCACCGCATCATAGGCGACTTTGGACACGCAGCCGCCCGTGCCCATGCGGCCGGGTTTGATTATGTGGAACTGCATGGTGCCCATGGCTACCTCATCAACCAATTCCTTTCACCGCTTGTGAACCAACGCACAGATGGCTATGGCGGCCAGTTCGAAAATCGTGCGCGTTTCCTGCTGGAGACCATCCGGGAGGTCCGTCTCCATTGGCCGAAGGAAAAGCCTCTGGCGGTCCGCATTTCCGCGGAGGAATACGATGGCGCCGGCAATCACACAGTCGATATGGCTGCCATCCTGAACTTGGTAAAATCGGAAGGATTGGATATCGTGCATGTCAGCTCCGGGGGTGTGGTGCCCGGGGTGGTGGAGACGTGGCCCGGCTACCAAATCCGCTTCGCGGAAAACATCCGTCTCGAAACAGAGCTGCCTGTCATTGGCGGAGGATTGATCACATCTCCGCAACAAGCGGAAGACATCGTGCGCAGCGGGAGGGCGGACTTGGTGTTCCTGGGCCGCGAATTGCTCCGCAACCCGTTCTGGCCATTGTTGTCGGCACGTAGCATCAAAGCTGACGTCGCTTGGCCGGAACCCTATGAACGGGCGAAACCGTTCTGAATGCGATCGCAATGGCAAGAAGAATCTATTTCCCGCAGCACTGCTTGAACTTTCGTCCGCTTCCACAGGGGCATGGGTCATTCCGGCCGCAGCGGGCGCCCGCTGCGGGTTCGAATCCGGTCGAAAGCAGCGTAAAGGAAACCTTCTGACCGGATCTGGCAACTTCCGCAGCGGAATGGCCTCGGAGCTCCCATTGCGGAACCTGATCATGCATCCGGGAGAAGACTTTTCTCGCCTGTTTTCTGGTTGATTCCGGCTCATTCTCCAGAATCTGCTCGAATGCCTGCAGGAGGAGGCTCCCAGGGATGCCCTGCTGGATCGCGTCAATCAGGTCATCCACTTCCATTTCCGCGTTCTCTTCTCCGATATGGGCGCTCAGCAGTTCCATCAATTCCGCCTGTCCTGGAATCGCAACCAGATACTCTCCTGTCACATGGCTGGCAAGTTCCTCCAGCGTATAGCGTCGATACGGCAATTTCAGTGCGGCCTGCGCTTTTGCAACCGCCTCGACATCCGCCACACAGCCACTGGTCACGTATGTTACGCCATCCACTTCCACCAGTTCATCGATCTCATCTTCGGGCATGCCTACAGACATCAGAATCCGAAACAGATCCTCATCAAAGGGCTGCTTGCTGATTTCCTGCATCATGGAAAGCATTTCAGCCATCGGAAGGATGCCGTGAAGCGTCAGGAGTTCCTGCAGAATGCTTCGGGCAGCATCGGAGCCCATGCATTCCTCGCGGTATCTGTCCCGCTTCTTCTTCGAAAAAAGCTTCCGATGTTCATCCGGCACCGCCAGATATTTCTGTCCTTTCGACGTGACCGGAAAAAGCAGTCCATATGTCATGAGGCCCCGAAGGAGTTCGAGATCCGATTCCACTTCGTTTGCCGGCAAAAGATCATTGCGTTCCAGCGCGGCTTCCCATAGGTTGAACATTTCCATGGTCAGCCAGTGGACCCTTAGCTCCGTCAAACCGGCGAGTGTCGCCGCAAGCAGACGGACAAGATCCGCCTTTTTTATGTCCGGCAGTTTGTATCCGTTCTCGCGTGCGATTTGAAAAAGTTCGGTCACCCTGCGGCCATTGAGCAGGGAAGACAGATTCAGCTTCCTCGGACGTGGCTTCCATATCTCCCCGTAGAAATCTTTTTCCAGTTGTTCCTTGAAGCCAAGGAGTTCTTCCGGTTCCATCCGATCTACCAGTGCCTTAAAAGCTTTATCAAAATCCTCCTCGTTCAAATCCGCATTCGCTTCCAGCCACTCGTGCAGATCGGTTTTCGAATTTTTCTCGATACCGGCAGTCTGTTCCGGTGCATGGCCTTCTGGCCGAATGGCGCGCTGACCGTTGCGTTGCAAAGATTTATCGGAATCTTTCCCCAACTTCAATATTTTCCCCATCATGCGCCTCCTGACCGATTCATTTCGCTGTGTGACACCAAGCACAAGACATCATATCCATGAAACCGAGTGTAGCATATGGATTTGCAATTGAAAACCGGATATGCGCATTCTGACAGACAAGCCGGGTGGATAGCCGGTTGTATCATGAAATATCATATATTACCATATGTATGCCAGGGCATGAGGGGCTTGCTTTCGGATTGACGACCCTGGCCCTGCTGGCAGGCAGCACGCCCACTTTTTTTCTGAAGGCGGACGGCCGGAGCGGGATGCTGGTTCTGGCTGCGGCGACCGCGCTGGCGGCGATAATCCTGTTCTTTGCGCTGAACGACGCCGGACGGACCCGCGATCGGAATTCTGTCAGGTCGAAGCCTGACGGACCCGTGTTCGGAATTCGGACAGGTCGAAGCCTGACGGATTCACGTCATGAAAGATGAATCATGTCCCAAAAACTTCCAATCGTTGTGTATGATGGATGCAATCGGTTCAAGAATTCAGGAGGAACAAACAATGACTTGCCATGCAAAGCTGATGAAGATGTATCGCAAGGCGGCACGCGGAAAGCTCTTTGATGTGGCTGCCGCACCGGTCCTGTTGCTGTCCGGTGGTGTTATGGCTGTCATCGGGGTGGTCGTGCGTGAATGCAGACGGAAAAGCGCGTGCGAATGCAGACGATAAATTCATTCTGGTGTCCGACGGCAGAGAATGATAGAATCCGTGTCAGATGCCGCATGCAGGCACAGGAGGCGCGTCAGCGCGAACTCGGCTCATGGAGGATACCATCATGCGTTTGAACTATCGCAGGACATTCCTCATCGGATTCGGTTTTTTCGCCAGTTCCATCGCCTGGAGTCTCTACAACAGTCTGGTTCCTGTCATGCTCGAGCAAAGATTCATGCTCGCTTCCGCGCTGATCGGCACCATCATGACCATTGACAATTTCTTCGGTGTGATTTTCCAGCCGGTTGTCGGCGCGTTGAGCGACCGCACGCATACGCGCATCGGACGCCGGATGCCGTGGATTCTGGTGGGGATTCCGTTATGTGCCATTGCCTTCCTGTTTATTCCGAGAGCATCGACCCTCGTGGGCATGATGTCCGTCATCATCGGTTTCAACTTCATCATGTCGCTCTGGCGTTCTCCCGTTGTCGCGCTGATGCCGGATGTCACGCCGGCACCGCTGCGAAGCAAGGCGAATGGCATCATCAACCTGATGGGGGGTGTCGGCAGCATCGTCGCCTTCCTTGTCGGAGGCATCCTGTCGGATCTGAATGAGAATCTTCATGCGCCGTTCATCATGGGGTCCTGCGTCATGCTGTTCGCGCTTGTCATGCTGATGCTTTTCGTTCGGGAGCCGGACAGCCGGGTCGGTCATGAGGATGTTCCGCAGGAAGAAAAAATGACACATACCCCCATCAAGGACTGGAAGCCAGGAGAAAAACGCAGCCTGATTCTCCTCCTGATTGCCATCTTTTTCTGGTTCTGCGGTTATAATGCGGTGGAAACCTTCTTCACGCTGTATGCCACCAATTCGCTCGGGGTAACGGTCGGAAAAGCCACCCAGCTGCTGACCATGTTCTCCCTGTCATTCGTCGCCTTTGCGCTCCCTGCCGGCATCCTTGCCGGGCGGCTGGGAAGGAGGAATATCATCGTCATCGGCCTGATCGGTATGGCGATTGTGTTTCTGCCCATGCTGTTCATCCAGAACGTGCTGATCGTGCAAATTCTGCTGCTGCTGGGCGGCGTGTTCTGGGCCTGCATCAACATCAATTCCCTGCCGATGGTCGTGGAGATGGCGACAAAGGAACGGATTGGCACATTCACAGGCTATTACTACTTTTTCTCTTTCAGTGCCGCCATTGCCAGTCCCATTCTTTTCGGCATCATCCGCGATCTGACACAGGATTATGCCACCTTGTTCGTCTATTCCGTCATTGCTTTCGCAGCCGCGTTGGGCTGCATTCTCTTTGTCAGACACGGGGAAGCGAACACGGAAGCAGCGGATTGATCATTTCGGCGCGTATCCGGAGCAATGCATACGGGGTGAACCGGGGGAAATCAGCATGTTCACGAGCAAATGGCGGCCAGGATACCATTTCATGCCCGAAAGGAACTGGATGAATGACCCGAACGGTCTGATGGAGATCGAGGGGGAAGTCCATCTGTTTTACCAGTACAATCCGAACGGACCTGTCTGGGGTGATATCCACTGGGGACACGCCACCAGTCGGGATCTCGTTCATTGGACCCACCTTCCGACGGCATTGGCCCCCTTGCATGAAAAAGGGGAAAGACACTGCTTTTCCGGGAGCGGGATCAAGGATTCGGAAGGGAATCCGATTCTTTTTTATACAAGCATCGGGGAAGGAAATCGCGATGCGGCCGTCGGGGCGGAACAATGGGCTGCGAGGAGCTGCGATGGCGGTCTGACGTGGCGGCAGATCGACCGGAACCCCATTCTGACGTTGCAGATACATGGAGACCTTGTGGTCCGGGAATGGCGGGATCCTTTCGTATGGCGCGAAGCAGATGGTTGGTCCATGGTTCTTGGCGGCAGTCATGATGGGATTGGCTGTGTGCTTCTGTACAAGTCGGACGATCTGATGACATGGAAATATTGCGGTATTCTGTATGAAAGCGACGAATACGTCATCATGGAATGTCCGAACATGCTCAAATTCGGGGACACGTATGTTCTGATATTTTCTCCGGGCAGCCAGGTGCAGGTTCGGATCGGGAAAATCGGCAGTGATTTCCGCCTGCAGGAAACCGCACCGGGAGGGACGCTGGATGGCGGGGGCTGGCAAGGCTACTATGCGCCACAGGCCTTGAAGCGTGAGAATGGCCGTTATGTGCTGTGGGGATGGATGCCCGAAGGCGCACGGGGAGAGCTCCCAGCGGAAACTGCGCCTGAGATTGCGGAAGCGCGAAGATTCGATTGGGCGGGTGTGCAGTCGGTGCCAAGAAGCATTTCGCTGGACGTTGCCGGCCTTCTTGTCATGGAGCCGGCTGTGGAACTGGAGGTTCTTCGCGGACCGATGCAGGAAGTCAACGACATCGTTTTGGATCGGAGCGGCAGGTTTCTGCCGATTCAGGGCGCACAACTTGAGATGGATGCCATCCTGAAATTGTCTCCTGATTCCGTGATTGAACTGGCGGTTCTATGCAGCGACAATGGCGAGGAGACCATCATCCGCTATGATGCCGGTGCAGGCATGCTGAGCATTGTGCTGGAGCATTCCAGTCTCGATGCCTGGACGGACAGGCACGCGGTTTTCATCAGGCATGCACTTGAAACTGATGGAACGATTCAACTCCGGATTTTTGTCGATATATCTTGTGTGGAAGTGTTTGCCGATCGGATCGGGTGTCTGTCAGCCAGAACCTATCCGGTTGGCGTGGATGGCAAAGTGAAAGTACGCTCGCTGTCAGGAGGTCCTTCTGCTGTCACAACTGTCAAGACATGGCCCCTCAAGGGAATTTGGGCATAACTGTTTCATGGGATCATCCGTGAAATCGTAGCTGCGGGATTCAAGGGTGATTCTCGTGCAAAAAGTCGTTTTTCGACTTTTTCATGCAAGTTGCGATTCGCAACTTGCATGCCTACAGCGGCAATGCCGCTGTAGGGCACGGAATCACGTGATTCGGTGTGTGAATGACACCATCGGTGTCATTCACATGCAGGATTCCAAAGTAATCCTGCATAACAACTCGCAAAAGCGAGTTGTTACACCAGAATCAAGGGTTGTATTGACAGAAGTAAATGCTTATAATGAATGATGTCGAAACTGCAAGTTTCGATTCCGCGCATTCATGTAAAAATATGGAATCGGTTGATTGAAGGAAAACAGGAGCAGCAATCATGCTGAAAAGACGCATCATGGCCGTGATGGCCATTTCAATTCTGATCGTCACGGCAATTCCCGCTTCGGCCATTGATGCGGCCGAAGCCAAGAAGGAACTGACTCAAACAAAAAAAGAGCTGAACGCAGTTTCTTCCCAGAAGAAAACGGCAAAGCAGAATCTCATCAATGACAAGAAAATGCGTGACAGCATCATTGCCGAACTTGAGAGCAAAGGGTATGAGAAACAGCAGATAGAGAGCCGGATTGCCGAAATCGAGTCGGCGATCGCCACGTTGGATTCAGCCATCCTGCAGGCCGAGAAGGAGTACGACGTACAACTCGCCTTGTTTCAGGAGCGCCTTGTGGCACTTTATGTCCATGCAAAGCTTCATGACGGGAATCTCGAGATGCTGAACAGTTCCAGCATCACGGAAATGGTCAGGAACCTGTCGGCGATGAAAGCGATTGCCGCGAGCGACCAGGCCATGATTGCGGGTCTTGAGGCAAAGCAGGCGCAAATCGAGGGATTGAAGAAACAGAAGCAGGATGAGGAAGACAATGCGCAGACTGAACTGATGAACAGCCTTGAGCAGATTGATGAGCTGTCCGTTTCCCGTTCCGCTGCCGAAGAACGGGTGAGCAAAAGCCAGAAGAGTGTGGCGGAGCTTGAGAAAGCGGAGAACCTGCTTGAAAAGGAGTCCGATGAACTGGGGGAGTTGATTCGGAAAATATCGTCCAAAGGCAAATATGTCGGTGGAACCATGCAATGGCCGACACCTGGATATGAGCGGATCGCCTCCCTGTATGGCTACCGGATCCATCCCATCCTCAAGTACAAGAAATTTCATGGCGGCATCGATATCGACGCGCCGATGGGTGCCTTCATTCATGCGGCAGCATCCGGCACGGTCCTTTCCGCCCGCTGGCATACCGGTGGATCGGGCTACACCGTCATCCTGGATCATGGCGGAGGAATTTCGACCTTCTACCTCCACATCATGAAGCGCGGCATCCTTGTCAAGGAGGGACAGACTGTCAAGGCGGGAGATGTCATCGCAAAGGTTGGCAGCACCGGTTTGTCGACAGGTGCCCATCTTCACTTCGAAGTCAGAAAGAATGGCGATCGTCAGGACCCCTTGAAATATGTTACCGGGAAGTAATGGCTTGGAAGAAAATAACCTCCATGAATTCCCGAAAAGAATGGCCAAACCTGCCATTCTTTCAGGAAAAGGGCAGGTAATCTTCTTCCGGCACCTGAGTCGCCGGAAATAAAGGAAAGAGCAACAAGAAAGAATCCCGTCCATGCGTCCGATGTGCCGCAATGGGTGGGATTCTTTCATGGGAGGCTCTTGTTTGAATCCAGGTCTGCCTGCGTGGCTGCAAGGAGAGCGTACGTCATCAGCGAATCACGATTTCAATTCCTTCTATTCCACCGTCTCTGGCACGAATACGTTCCGCCCATTCCCCTTTCACGGAGGCCCCGCTGCATGCATGCAGGATTTGTCCATCCCTGCCAAGAATCCTGATGGACGCGATCTGTGCATTCTTCGACCAGGTATCCACGCGCTTCGGATTGAGATAGATCACCGGAATCCGGCCCAAAAAACGGAAGGCAAAAGCATTTGAAGGGACATCCAGTCTGGATTCCCTGCCGTCTGCCAGATGGTATGCGACGCTTTCCGGCTGAACCGTGAAATGATCGGAAGGTATGGCCGGTGCAAAGGTGAGGACTAGATTGCCGGATGCATCCGTGCTGAACGGTTTGGCGCCAATCACCATCAGAAGCCACAAATGGACAAATTCCGCCGTGGAACCGGACAGACGGGCGTAATAGCCGCGGCCGTGACGGCTCTCGTCATAGAATGCACTGGAGCAGATGAACGAGGAGTTTTCGAGGAAGCTCCGGCCATAGGTGTTCGGGTCCAGATTGAAGACCAGCGCTGTTTTCGCGGCTTCGAAGTATTCCGGGAACAAACCCTTGCGGGCCAGTTCGAGCAGGTACTTGTACTCCATATGAAGCCAGATGGATTCATTTTCAAGCCAGCCGGACGGAAACGCCCGGTTGCGCCCGATTTCGAAGCCTTCCTTTTCCAGCGACGCATTCACTTTGAACATCTTCAGTTTTCTGTCGTACAATCCGCTGGCAAGGACCGCCTGATGGATTTTTCCGACCTTCACCGGGTCCTTCTCGCTGCGCATTGCATGCACAACGCCTTCGAGGAAGAGTGGCAGGGCACGCATCCGGAATGCCTTCACACGAACCAGCGGATGGCCGTTTTTCACTTCCCCCGTATCCTCCCATGCTGTCGCTTCATGGGAGAAATAGCTGAACGGCAGGCCGCTTGCGGGATCGATGGACCTGGTGATCCCCTTTTCGAGCGCGTCGAGCACCAGGTCGGCAAACTGCATGAAAACCTCATCGGATACGGGGACTTCTTCTCCGCTGATTCCTGTGAAGGTGTCTGCCCGGAAGGATTCCTTTGCCTGGCAGCGGGTGTCCCATTGCGCAAATCCTTCCTTGGTGCGGAAGGCGGAGAGGAGTTCGTTCAGGAAAACCACGGCTTCCGCAGGCATTGCAATGCTCCCTGATGGATGGGTGGGTTTCATGACAACTTCCTTCATCAGGAGAAGGAGTCGCTTCAACTCGAAGGTCTCGTTCGTGGAGGAGCCGAACAGGCCCGGCAGGCTGTTCAGCGCATCGTACCAGTTGGGTTTGTTCGAATCAAGTTCGATGCCGATACCGGACGGATCCAGACTCGCTGCCTTGTTGAGGACGAGAACGAAAAGTTTCGGGAAAAGGGCGGATTTGTAGACTTCCCCTTCTCCATGGTTCGTACGAACGGCATTCGGGTTTTTCTCCCGCTGTTCCAGCATCCTGTGACGGTCCTTGTCTTCCGCGATCGCACCAAACTGACGAACACCCAGCGGGGTCAGAACATGTTTCTCATGACGCGGCAGAACCCGACAGAATGTATCGAAATAAGTATAGGAACGATCTCCGAAAAATAGCGCAGACTCTTTTTCCGGATAGGCGGCAAGATAACTTTCCAGCAAGTCCGTGTTGTAGGTCCAA
>JAIFNI010000101.1 GCA_020047785.1 Clostridia bacterium | reverse complement strand
CCTTTTCCAGCCTCAGCAGGATGGACATGCAGTCGCCGTTGCCGGACAAAGCGGCACAGAGGCTTCCCTCCAGCCGATCCAGGACGGATGTGCGGCACAGAAATTCACGGATGTCCATCGGCTGCCGTTGCAGCACTTCCTCCACCAGATAGTCGATGATGTAGCGATTTGACCCGTCGAACCGTGCGATGGCCGAGTGAACCTTCTCCCCATCAAGTCCGTTGAGGAGCAGACTTGCCAGCTGCATGCCGGCAGCCCAGCCCTCGGTCATTGTTGTCAGTCTTTCTGCGGAAGCATCTTCCAAAGAAAGTCCCATGCAATCCCGATAGAATGCAGTGGCCTCCTGACCGGAAAAACTGAGCTCATCCATCCGGATTTCCAGAAGCCGGTTGCTGACGCGAAGTCTCGACAAGGGAAATCCCGGATCCTCCCGGGTTGTGAGAATCAGGTGGAGACAAGGCGGCTGGTGTTCGACGAGGAAGCGGAGCAGGTCTGTGACCTGAGGACCTTGCAACTGATGGGTGTCATCCAGGACCAGAATCGTCTGCAGTCCTTCGGCAGCCACACGATCCAGCAGTTCCGCCAGTACAAGGGAAGCCTGCAGACCGGTGTCCGTCGCAAGGCAATCGACGTCCCGACCCACGGAAACCCCGGCTTTTTCCAGTGCTGCGGCGAGATAAATCAGGAAACGGGTGGGATCGTTGTCCGCTTCATCCAGTGAAAGCCAGGCACAGCGTGCCGGAACGGATGCAAGAAATGCAAGAACGAGTGTTGTCTTTCCATAGCCTGCAGGTGCGCAGACCAGCGTAAACGGTCTTTCCCTGCCATGGTTCGCCTGCATGCGTGCCATCAGGGCACCACGCAGGATGTGATGCGCCGGGATTACAGGGCTGTGCAGTTTCGTGGAAAGGATGCCATTGGTCATGCGCTTCTCCCTGCAACACTTTATGCGATCATATCACACCTTCTTTCTGGTTCATAGAAACCTGTGGGATGGATCTTCACAAAAACCACAGGTTCCGGTGGTGAATCTTTACCGGCTCTGTCCTATCCTTTAATTGTGCAGCAATTAGAGGTCTTCCTGGTGATTCGAGGCGAAGCATGTACAGTCAATCCTGTATATGCGAAGCAAGTACAGGTCTTGCCGATGCATCCGAAAGGACGCAAAAGTGTCAACGAGATGGCATACACACAATACCAGGAAAAACAGGAGCATGGTCATGGAACATTATGAAATCCTTACGGAATGCCACATTGATCCCAAACGGCTGCGCGAGTTCCGGGGCTTGTCCATGGAACACCGCCCGGACGGGACCACCTGCCTGCAGGGGTTCCTGCGGGACCAGTCGGAGCTGTTCGCCATCATTCACACCATACGGGACATGAATCTCAGACTCATCCATGTGCTGAAGAACACGGAGGAACAACCATGAAAACGATGATCTCAAAACACCTGAATCTCTTTTATTATCTGTTTGCTTTCGGGTGGACCTGGTCCCTGGCTTTCCTGCTGATTTTCACCCATGCTGTCGACAATGTCACAACGCCAACCCCCGTCTTCGTACTGACCGGCATTCTCAGCGGCATTGCCCCGAGTGTTTCCGCCCTGCTGCTGACAAGGATCGCAAAGGGCAAAGCCGGCACTGCCGCCCTGTTGGGGCAGGTACACGTTCGGACCCCTGGCTTTCTGGTTGCGGCCTCCCTGCTCATCGTACCAGGCGTCCTGCTCCTGACCACGCTGGCAGGCCATTTCACCCTTCGTCCCTATTCTTTCCGGCTGACGATTCCTCTTATGGCCGTCGGGCTCATTTGGCCGTTTTTTTCCTGCCTTGGGGAAGAATTCGGATGGCGTGGTCTGATCCTGCCGCAACTGCTGCGCAGGCACGGGACATTGAAGGCTGGGTTGATCCTCGGGGTGATCTGGACCTTCTGGCACCTGCCCATGTACTACATCGGGTATCAGAACTACGGATCATGGATGCTCCCGGCCTTCCTGATCATCGGACTGATGAACCTGACACTCCAGTCCGTCGTCATGGCCTGGCTGTATGCCAGGAGCGGTGGAAGCCTCAAACTGACAATCTTCTACCATTACACAATCACGGCGGCGGCGATCCTGAAAGACGCATTTCTGACCGCCGAATCCTCCCCGCGGTTCACCGTGCTGGAAGGACTCATTTCCGTTGCATTCTCCCTTATTGTGGTATTCTTTCTCTACACGGGTCGGAAGTCCGGTGCGTCGGTTCCCGAAACAAGGAGAGGCATGGAGCAAGTCGAGGAGACCCTATGAGATTCATCACATTTGGACAGATCAACAATCCGGTGATTCTGCTGCTGCACGGATGCAAGGCTGCCGGTCGCTTCTGTGCAAGGGGATGGGGCATGGTGAGCTCAGTCTTGCGCATCCGGAACAATTCATCCGGACGCTTGCGGAGCACATGTGTTCCAGATTGAAGCAACCAACCTGAATCATTTCCGCAATCGTCCTGTCTGGAAAGGCTTTCGCCAGATGGTTGACTAACCGTTTCCGATGACAGGACGGGCACTGCCCGCGCGCATCGTTCTGATGCTGACGGATGCCTGTGTTGATGGATGCCCACCCACTTCGTCCACAAGGTCATTCAAACTTGCAATCTCTATTCCGAACATTCTAAAAGCTGGCATCGTCGAAACCAATTTCTATGAGCCCATCGTTCAGCGAACCTATTCGGCTTATGCTGCTCATTACGGATTTGCCAACGGTTGTCTGGCCTTCAGTTCCCTTTTGTGTTGGTACATGCGTGAATCCACCTGTTTGAAGAAGGTTTTGAAATCAACTTGAACCCCTTCATCATAGATGTCACTGCCGACCGCGACCATCAACGGATAGGCAAGGCCTTGTCGGGAGCGTTCCAGTTCCGCCATCAGCTGATTGCATCTATCCCCAAATTGTTCCTCGGTGTCTTCTGCAAGAATCCCCGAGAATTCATCGCCGCCTATCCGATACACCGTTCCGCCATCCCCGAACGTTCTGACCAAAGCCTGATAGACAAGCAGAATGGCCCGATCTCCCTCCTGATGGCCATGCGTATCATTGATATGCTTCAGATGGTTCAAATCCATGATGGCCAAACGAAACCTTCTCTTGCTGGATATCGCTTCCGCGATATCCCGTTCGAAGGCGGCCCGATTGGGTCCACCTGTAATAAAGTCACGATATGCCAGCTTTGACAGCAGCGCCGCCTCCTGGTTGCTTCTCATGATTGTCATATAGGAGCGGAAGTTTTCTTGCAACAGGTGTGCGACAAACACCAACAACCCAATCTGACTGAATCGGGAGGTCATGGTGTGGTAATTGAAGAAAAATTGGACGACATCAACCAAAAGAAAGACGATGAATACCATGAAAAAGAGGAAAAACGTTCTTGGCTTCCGGTTTTTGTGATAAAGCACCTCCAAGCCCAACAAGAATATGACAAGACCAGCCCCCAACAGGATGAGGGTATTGGAGACAACGGCACTGTCAATAAATGCGATGCCAAAACCAACCTGGAGAATGAATTGAAGAATGAACTGAACCAGAAACAGCACAATCATCATGTTCACAAGCGCTTCATGGCGTTTGAGCACTGCCAGCTTGAGGTATTGCAAAAAGGAAATGGCAATCAGGGGCAAAACCATGTAACTGATTGACCCGATGAGGAAATGGTTCCCTGTGAAGAATTGCATGACCTTTTCATCAGAAAGGATCCAAAAACTCATCCCAACTACCAAAAGGCTCATGTAGGCCAGACTATCGTCACCGTTCCGCACGTAAATGAGTGATACGAAAAAGCCAAGGGCGCCCAGAATCAAGGAGATGAGCGAAAAGAAGATTGCATATCTGGCCTTGAAAAAGAGGTCAAACAAGAGGGCATCCGCCTCTCCATAATACACCTCATTGATGAACCCCGAATACAACCGATAGGGTGATGAAAGGGTCATTGACAGGGTCTTCCCATCTGCGTCCGGCGGAAGGTTGACAAAATGCCAAAGACTTGCATCGGGGATCGCAAACAAGGGATGAGTCGGCTTCGTTGTCTGATAAACAACCTCTTCATTCAACTTTATCCGCATATCCTGCATGGAAGACCTGAGTCTCAAGGTCTTTGCCTCCGAAAAAGCCTCCGGCAGTTTGATCAAGGCAGTATAGGGTTCGTTCTCTTTCACATCAAGCTGAAGCGGAAGCGTTGAGGCCGCACTTTCATCCTCACCCGAGGCAATCACCCAGTTGTCATTCAATGAACGGACGCTGCCTTGACCAAGCCGATGATCCACTATGGTGAGCTGGCTTCCGACAAGAAAAAAAACACCAATCATGGCTGCTATCAGGATTTGCAGGATGGTCAGCCTGGGAAAGGTCTTCATTCGGGAACCCTTTCAAGGAAGCTGTCGTCTTGTTGATGAATGCCAACATGCTATACATTCCCATGTCCCATTGACACAAACACATTCGCGCAGGCAGGAACAAGCTGCCGTACTGCTGCATGGGCCAGGGTTGGCAGTCGCCGGCATTCGATTCCATCCATTCCAGCATCGTGTGGCGACACAGTCTGGTGAAGCCCGGCAAAAACTCCTATACTGAAACGCAAACAGCGAACGGATGGATTACAATTATGACATCCACTTTCGTTTTGTTGATGGAAACGGAAACGCTGTCAAATCCTCCTACCGCATGAACCGGGTATACAATGTCAGCAATCTGCCACGGATCGGATCCAGTGTCAGGGTTCGCTACTTTCCGACATTCTCCCGGATCAACATGCCGGACAGACCAGGCAGCTATCTCGGGTCGCTTGCCGTTGGGGGGCTGGGCATTTTGCTGCTCGCGTTCAGCGGCGGTTTGCGCTTTGTCAAGAAAAAGCGATGAGTGACCGCCACCGGGCTGATTCAGGGATTATTCCGAAAAACGAAAACAGGCTGTCCATCCGCAGTACGGATGAACAGCCCGTTCTCTGCCATTATCGTCCAATTTTGCTCAACAACGGCTGAATCGCGACATTCACTCTTGCGTGAATCAGGCACCCATGAACAGCAGCGCCAGCAGCACGATGACGGCCTTCTGTTCGTAACAGGCGATGTTGTACGCAATCGGCAGGTCGTTCACGCTTTCAGCCCCGAACACTTCCTTGAGCTTCAGTGCGATGACGGCCAACGAGTACGAGTCGTTGCACTGGCCGGCGTCCAGCACGCGCGGGATGCCGCCGACGTCGCCGAGTTGCAGCTTGTTTTACCG
>JAIFNI010000182.1 GCA_020047785.1 Clostridia bacterium | reverse complement strand
ATTCGGAAGGCTTGGTAATCCTGGATTATTGTTTTTACCTTGAAAGTGCGTCTTGATCACAACATCCTTATCAAGTAGTTTATTTTACGGCGTCTGATTCGTGATTCCGTGTCTTGTGTCGACAAGGTCGCCACAAGCATGCATCTTGCATCCGCAACTTGCATGAAAAAGTCGATTTTCGACTTTTTCACGATATTCATTTGTTGGTCTGAAGCAGTTCGAGCGCAGGGGTCCATTCCATGCCGAAGGCGTTGGCGACGGCCTCGCAGGCCAGTTTTCCTTCGTGCACATTCAGTCCGCCGCGCAGGGCCGTATCGGATTCCAGTGCCCAGGCTACGCCCTTGTCGGCCAATTTCAACAGGTAAGGCAAGGTCGCATTGGTCAAGGCCCAGGTCGATGTACGGGGAACCGCGCCGGGCATATTGGCCACGGAGTAGTGTATGACACCATGCTTTTCATAACAGGGATTGTCGTGCGTGGTGACCCTGTCTATGGTGGCGATGCTGCCGCCTTGGTCGATGGCCACGTCCACGATGACGGAGCCTTTCTTCATGGTCATGACCATTTCCTCGGAAACTGTCTTTGGTGCCTTCGCACCGGTCACAAGTACCGCGCCGATGAGCAGGTCCGCTTTTTTCACCACTTCCGCCATGGTGTACTCGTTGTAGACCAGGGTGGTGATTCGGCCGTTGAATATGTCATCCAAATAAACGAGACGGGAAGGGTTTATGTCGAGGACCGTCACCCGCGCACCAAGTCCGGCTGCCATCTTTGCCGCATGCGTGCCGACCACCCCGCCGCCCACGATGACCACTTCCGCGGGAGCAACGCCGGGTACGCCGCCAAGAAGGACACCGAGTCCGCCGTTGTACTTCTGAAGGAGGGTGGCGCCCACCTGGACGGACATGCGGCCGGCCACCTCGCTCATCGGCGAAAGCAGAGGCAGTGTGCCGTTCGTCAGCTGAACCGTTTCATAGGCGATGCCGGTCACACCGGAGGTCAGCATGGCGTCTGTCAGTTCCCGACTCGCGGCCAGATGCAGGTAGGTGAAAAGGATCTGGCCTTTGCGCAATTTGCCGTATTCGGCTGAAAGGGGTTCCTTGACCTTGATGATCAAGTCGGCTGCCTCATAGGTGCTGTCCGCATCCGGGAGTATTTCCGCACCTGCATGCTCGTACTCTGCATCCGTGATGCCGCTTCCGAGGCCTGCGCCTTGCTGGATCAGGCAACGGTGGCCTTTTCTGGTCAAGGCGTGCACCCCTGCCGGGGTAATGGCAACCCGGTTCTCATTGTTCTTGATTTCCGTTGGTACGCCGATGATCATGGTTTTTCCTCCTCTGTCAGGCCCATTCTTGCAGGGGTTCTGGGGGGCAACGGATTCACAGCGCCCGGAAAATGATCAGGGAAGAACGGTTGCGCCATGCTTGACTGTGGACAGTGCGACCGTGGTGCGAGTCTTCTGGACGCCTGGCACGCTCTTGAGCCGGTTCAGCAGTTTTTCGAGCGATTCGGTGCCCTGTGTCACGATTTTCAGCGCATAATCGAAATCTCCTGCCAGATAGTGGCATTCCAGCACATCCGGCTCGGACAGCACGTGATTTGTGAAGCCTTCGTTGTAACGGGGACGGTCCATGCTTACCATCATGATGGCAGTCAGGTGTCGATCCATTCTGACCGGATCAAGCAAGGCAGTGTACTTCGCCACAACGCCACTTTGTTCCAGTTTCCGGATACGCTCGCTCACAGCCGGTACACTCAACTTCACGCGCTGGGCTATTTCCGATGCGGTCATACGACCGTTTTCCAGTAAGCATCCCAGAATCTGTCTGTCCAATCCATCCATCTCATATCTCCTCGTTCAGTTTAGCAGAAGAATGTAAAACATTAAATATAATAGCATAAAAGCAAGAAAAAATTAATAAATAATTCTGATAAGCCTTAAAATATACTGATGGTGTTGACGAAATGACGAATTCGGCGAAAAATGATAGGCGCAGGCGGTCAGAGGCTTATGAATGGCACGGAATATCCCCGTCATACGATTGAAAATCACACATGAAATGAAATGGACGGTGTATGATTTGACAATGAGAAACGATGCGGACCGGATGATAGCAAAGATAACCAGACAAGAAGCGATAGCGATCCTGGAGAGGGAACCATTGCGGCACTTCACCATGCGGAGCCTTCTGAACGGAACGCGGTCTGTCGAGATATACGCAAGCGGCGCCTGTCTTCTGGCAAAGGATTCGGACAGCGTCGACGGATTCTCGTTTCTGGCGGTCGACGCGGAGCAGCGCTGTGAACTTCTGCTTCCACTCATCACCGGAGAGGAGGAATTGATTCATGTCCAGGGGGACAAGGCGGCCGAATTCATTCGGCGTACATTCAGAACCGGCCATGACGCAAACTGCATCCAACTATATCTGCCGGATTCCATTCCGGTGATGGACAATACGGATGGAATCGTGGACCTGAAGCCGGAGGATGCGGAATACATCCTCAGCCATTACGACCACAAGGATGTGACCACGGTGGAATACCTGAGGAGCCGCATCCGCAGCGCGCCTGCTGTCGGTGTGAAGGTGGACGGGATTCTTGCCGGTTTTGTCATGACCCATGAGGAACTGACGATGGGCGTCATGCAGGTACTGCCGGAATACAGGCGTCTCGGTCTGGCCACACGGCTGAATGCGGCACTGGTGCTACGGATGAGGGCGCTTGGTCATCCCTGTCTGGTTGAAATTGTACAGGGCAATACGGCATCCCTCGCACTTGCAAAGGCGGTCGGGTACGTACCCCTGCAGAAAACGCACTGGATTCATCTCCGCCATGAGACGTGATCCGTCTGGTGCCGCATAGCCGGTGCCGGCGCGCCAAGAGGAATCTGCGTCTTGGGTATTTCCGGCGATTCATGTGAACATTCCGCCAAGAGACGCAACTGCTTCATATACGAATTTCCCGCCGAAGAACACAAGCAGGCAGCCCAATCCGATGAGAATGAGGCGATACGGCTCATCCCTGATGAATTTCCGTGTGGTTCCCACTACGATGGAAACCAATCCATACCAGATTACGTCAGCGCTGATATGCCCAAGGAAATAGACCGCGACACCCGTATATCCGAATGCTCGGAAAGCCTGCAGAAGGAATCCCAGGCCGATGACCGCCCACCATAACAGGAAATATGGATTTGCGGCACTGATCAGCAGTCCGGAAAGCAGCATTCCCCCATTCTTATGTTCTTTCCCTCCTGATTCGACCTGTACTTTCTTTCTGGCAGCTTTCAGCACCATGTCCAGACCCATCAGAAGCAACAGAAAGCCGCCTGCAAACCCGATGGCGATTTGTGCGGCAGTGGATTGCAGAATGACATCGAAACCCATCAGAATAAGGGCTATCAGCATGACTTCGAGGACTGCATGGCCTGTGACGATGACAAAACCAGCCTTCTTCCCGACAGAAAGGGATTGCCTGATGGTATAGGTCAGCAGCGAGCCGGGCATCATGGCACCGGAAAACCCGACAAGCAGGGCGGAGGTGAAAATCAGAAGCATGTCCATACCACCATTCTGCAATATTGCCGCATTGTACTGAACTGTGCTGTGCTGTGTTTTCATGTGTTATGCCGTTCTGAACAGTCTTTGAAAGTTTCGTTCATTCTATCATCTGCGTGCATCCTGAAACAATCCTGATAAGACGAAACCATGAAGATTGTATGCTGCATCTGAAAAGTACAGGAAAGTCTGGTGAGAATCCTTCATATGTATCTTGAACCCATGGCTTGGAAAACAATCCGGAAAAAGCTATGATTGGTTCTGGCGTATCAACTCGCTTTTATGAACTGTTGCACAATCATGATTCTAGTGCAAAAAGTCGATTTTCGACTTTTTCATGCAAGTTGCGAATCGCAACTTGCATGCATACAGCGGAAACACCGCTGCATGGCACCGAATCACGTGATTTCGTGTGTGTATGGCACCTTTGGCGCCATACACATGCAGGATTCCGATGGAATCCTGCATAAAAACTCGTCAAGACGAGTTTTTACACGAGAATCAATCATCATATAATGGAATCGAAGCGGGCGGATATCGGGATGGGGGGAAATAGGATGAAGAGCTTAACCCTGGTTTTGTTGTCGTGTTCCTGTCTTTTCATTGGTGGTTGCGGTGTGTCTGCCGGGAATACTGTTCACGCATCCCCCGTGTTGGAATCTGCCTCTGTGCAGACACCGGAGGCTTCCTCCGAGGGGGTGGTGGTGTCTGCCGCCGCCGTGGCATTTGATGAAATAGAATCATCTTCCGCAATCGGGGCAGGCATCGAACCTTCAGTTCCAGGAACAGACGATTATAAACTTGTCTGGTCGGAAGAATTCAACGGACCTGAAATCGACAGAAAAGTCTGGAGTTTTGAGAGCGGCAAGGTACGCAATCATGAGCTGCAGTTCTATACCGACAGGCCTGAGAATGCGCGTATCGAAAACGGGGAACTCATTCTTGAAGGCCGAAAGGAAGAATGGGAAGGGGCGCCATACACCTCCGCCAGTATGAGAACACATCATGTTCAATCATTCCAATACGGAATCATAGAGATGCGTGCCCGGCTGCCCGAAGGAAAGGGCATCTGGCCCGCTTTTTGGGCGATGGGCGATGACGGCAACTGGCCACTCTGCGGCGAGATAGATATCATGGAACTGATCGGTGGAGGAGATGGCTTCGACAATGTCGTCTATGGCACCGGGCATTGGTCCGATTTCGGCGATCATGGAATGAGGGGTGGCAGCACCAAACTGAAAAGCGGCAATTTCTCCGATGATTATCATATTTTCGGGATTGATTGGGATGAAAAACGGATTCAATGGTTCCTGGACGGGGAGCAATTCTATGAACTCGATATCACCCCAAAACAAATGAGTGAATTCCACCAGAAATTCTGGCTGCTTCTGAATCTCGCCATAGGTGGCGATTGGCCTGGTTCTCCGAATGAAGCGACTGTGTTTCCGCAGCAGGTACGGATCGACTGGGTGCGTGTCTTTCAGCGCTGAGAAAGAACCGGCACACGAAGTGCATCCGGAAACAAATGCGTTGATTCTGCCTGTGGAAAGATCCACCCATCATCCGATCGGAATAGGGAGGGAAAAACCATGAAAGTACTTGTAACGGGTGCATCCGGTTCGGTCGGGCAGCATGTTGTGCGGGAACTTGAGAAACTGGGTGAATCAGTTGTGGCGGCCGGAACGAATCCGGATAAACTCCTTTCCATGTTTGGTCCGTCTGCT
>JAIFNI010000064.1 GCA_020047785.1 Clostridia bacterium | reverse complement strand
GGGGTGGTTTTCAACAGTTCGAGTTCGGCCGGGTCCTCGGCGCGCATGTCGTAGAATTTCTCGTCGAGAATGCCGCGGATGCCGTTTGCGGCACCATATACATTCGGGATGCAGTCCATCTTCAGTGCTTCTGTGAAAACGCCAGCGGCGCTGGCGTTGATGACCGAGGTCGGTCCGCCGGATTGTCCGAAAATAAGGTTGCCCACGAGTTTTGCCATGATCAATTGCCTCCTGTGCGCTCGTTTGAATGTTTCAGCCGCCCTTGCGACGGCCGGAATTGGTCAAAAGTACTATACCACAAATAGATATGTTTTTCATCAGAATATGCCGATATTCACTATGTCCCCTTGACCCTTCGCCAGGTCCTGCGGCTGCTGGGGGGCAGGCGCGGCTGAAGACGAAGAAGGTGCAGGGCAGCAGGGATTGCTGAACAGGCAATGCACAGGGATGTGCAGGTGGCGGAAATGGAAAAAGTACTGGTGAACTGCGTGAACCGTTATCTGAAAGGCCTCCTTCTCAGACTTCTGGTGGAAGTCGGCCTTGATGTGGCGGAAGCGACGGATGAAGAAGATGTGAAACTCAAACTGAATCTGGATGGGGAATCCATCATCCTGTTTGTGCTCGAAATTACAGAGCGCAGCCGGGAACGTCTCTATGCGGAAGTGCAACGGCTGAAGACCGGAAAGAATCCATACACTGGCAAGATACTGGCCATTGTTCCGAATGATTCGGTTGAAATGGTCGGCGGTGCGCAGAAGGCGGGCATCGGAGACATCGTTCTTCTGCCGCCCCAGCGGGAACGGTATCATGCGGCATTGCTGGAGCGGATTCAGGTTCTGACTGAATCCGTCCGGAATCCACAGACTGCGGCACAGACGGATGCCGATGAGCGTGAAATCCCCGAACTGCAGGCAGATGACGGAAACATGATGCGCGCCGGTCTGATGCGCGAGCTGAAACTCGCCAGCAGAGGCGGACATACAGTGTCATTTCTGATGGTTCATACGGTAGGGCTTTCCGATGCGGAACTCCAGCGTTTCTCCGAGGAGCTGTCCGGCAATCTGCGGGATACGGACCGACTGATGGACTATGACCGGGCGACTTTCATCGTCGTCTGCCCATTCACCCAGAAATCCTTTCTGGTGGAAGTGGAACGGAAAGTTCATCAGGCCTATTCGAAGTTGTATGGAGATTACGGCAAGGAGCGGCGCGCTTACCTGTATGGCGCGAATTATCCGTCCGAATCCAAGGATATCGACAAACTGCTGAATCATATGGAAAACGGCATCCATGACAGCATGGCCTACACGGCTCTCCGGGGTCCGCTCCACAAGCTGAGTCCCACGGAAATCGAGCAGTTTCGCCGCAAGCTGAAATTGTACCGGGTTTAAGACAGGGAGATTCATACCCGTTTGATACAAAAACCTGACCATGACGTAAGGAATCGCGCACAAACGATCCGGGCGATGACTCAGTTTCTGCCCCAAGTCCTGAAACAGGCATCGGCAGGTGTCTGTTTTTTTTGTTTTGGGCATCAACAGGTGCCTGTTTTTTTTGTTTTCGTTGTGACCTTCCCGTTGAAGAACCCTTCTGTTGTGGTATAATGACAGTGATTGCCGGAAAGGCGATCTGTATTGTACAATGTGCTATGTATACAAAGTGCAATTCTCCGAAGCAATCAAGGAGGGAATGACATGGCAAAGAAAGTAATGAAGACGATGGACGGCAACACCGCCGCGGCGCACGTAGCGTACGCCTTTACGGAAGTCGCCGCGATCTATCCGATCACACCGTCGTCGAACATGGCCGAGTCCACCGATGAATGGGCGGCACGCGGTCAGAAAAACATCTTCGGTCAACCCGTCAAGGTGGTCGAGATGCAGTCCGAAGCCGGTGCGGCCGGTGCGGTTCACGGATCTCTGCAGGCTGGTGCGCTCACCACAACCTACACCGCATCCCAGGGCCTGCTCCTCATGATTCCGAACATGTACAAGATCGCGGGCGAACTGCTGCCCAGCGTCTTCCATGTTTCGGCCCGTGCCGTGGCCTCCCACGCTCTTTCCATATTTGGAGATCATTCAGACGTCATGGCTTGCCGCCAGACCGGTTTCGCCATGCTGGCCGCCGGCAGCGTGCAGGAAGTCATGGATGTCGCCGCTGTGGCCCACCTGTCCACCATCAAGAGCCGCGTCCCGTTCATCCACTTTTTCGATGGATTCCGCACCTCCCATGAAATCCAGAAAATCGAAGTCTTCGATTATGAAGAACTCGCCAAGCTGGCCGACATGAAGGCGATTGAAGAATTCCGCGCCCGCGCCCTGAATCCGGAACATCCTGTCACCCGCGGAACCGCGCAGAACCCCGACATCTTCTTCCAGGCCCGTGAAGCCGCAAACAATTACTATGCCGCTGTGCCGGACGTCGTGAACGGATACATGAAGCAGGTTTCCGATCTCACCGGCCGGGAATACAAGCCCTTCAACTATTATGGCGCACCGGATGCCGACAAGGTCGTCATCGCAATGGGTTCCGTCACCGAATCCCTCGAGGAAGTCATCGACTACTTGAACGCCAAGGGCGGCAAGTACGGCATGGTGAAGGTCCACCTGTACCGTCCTTTCTCCGCGAAGTATTTCTTCGATGTCATGCCGAAGACCGCCAAGGTTGTCACCGTGCTGGACCGCACGAAAGAGCCGGGCGCCATCGCCGAACCGCTGTTCCTCGATGTGCAGAACCTGTTCTACAACTCCGACAGCCGTCCCGTCCTCGTCGGCGGCCGTTACGGCCTCGGCTCCAAGGATGTCACCCCGACGTCCCTGCTGCCGGTCTTCGAGAACATGGATGCCGCCACACCGAAAAACGGCTTCACCATCGGCATCGTGGATGACGTCACCCACCTTTCCCTGCCGGTGAACAAGCAGATCGTCACGGAAAGCGTCGGCACCATCCGCTGCAAGTTCTGGGGCCTCGGCTCCGACGGCACTGTCGGCGCCAACAAGTCCGCCATCAAGATTATCGGCGACAAGACCGATTTGTTCGCACAGGGCTACTTCGCCTACGATTCCAAGAAATCCGGCGGCATCACCGTTTCCCATCTGCGCTTCGGCAAGAACAAAATCCGCGCCACCTATCTCATCGACGAAGCCGACTACATTGCCTGCCACAACCAGTCCTACGTGGGCAAGTACGACCTCGCCAAGGGGCTGAAGAAGGGCGGAACGTTCCTGCTCAACTGCCAGTGGACCGACGCGGAACTTGAAACCATGATTCCCGCGGACCTCAAGCGCCAGATCGCCAACAGCGAAATCAATTTCTATACGATCGACGCGACGAAGATCGGTGTGGAAATCGGCCTCGGCAACCGCATCAACATGATCATGCAGTCTGCCTTCTTCAAGCTGGCCGATGTCATCCCGCTTGAAAAGGCCGTTGAGTACCTCAAGGGCGAAATCTACAAGACCTACGGCAAGAAGGGCGACGCTGTCGTCAACATGAACTATGCGGCCGTGGAACGCGGCATTTCCTCCTACACCAAGGTGAATGTGCCCGACTCCTGGAAAACCGCCAAGGATGATGTGGTGGAAGACGGCAAGCGTCCCGCGTTCATTCGGAATGTCGTGGATGTCATCAACGCGCAGAATGGCGATTCCCTGCCGGTTTCCACCTTCACCGGCAGAGAAGACGGCACCTTCCCGATGGGCACCTCCGCGTATGAAAAGCGCGGGATCGCCGTCAACGTGCCGGAATGGCAGCCCGAGAAGTGCATTCAGTGCAACCGCTGCTCTTTGGTCTGCCCGCACGCGGCCATCCGTCCGTTCCTCCTGACCGAGGAAGAGAAGGCCGGCGCACCGGAAGGCATGAAAACCCTCACCGCTTCCGGCCCGCAGTTCAAGGGTCTCCAGTACAAGATTCAGGTTTCCACGCTGGACTGCGCCGGATGCGGAAACTGTGCCGACGCCTGCCCCGCCAAGGAAAAGGCCCTCATCATGAAGGGACAGGAAACCCAGTCCGCAGAACTCGCCAACTGGGACTATGTCATCGAGCAGGTCACCGTGAAGGACGACCTTGCCCCGCTGAACACCGTCAAGAACAGCCAGTTCGCACAGCCCCTTCTCCAGTTCTCCGGCGCCTGCGCGGGCTGCGGAGAAACCCCGTACCTGAAGGCCATCACCCAGCTGTACGGCGACCGCATGATGATTGCGAACGCCACCGGCTGCTCCTCCATCTGGGGCGGTTCCGCACCTGCCACCGTCTACTGCACCGACAAGAACGGCAAGGGCCCGGCGTGGTCCAACTCCCTCTTCGAGGACAATGCGGAATACGGACTCGGCATGGCGACCGGCGTGAAGCAGATTCGCGAACACATCTTCATCACCATGAACCAGGTTCTTGCCTCCACCTGTGCCCCGGCAGACCTCAAAGCCGCCGCGGAAGCCTGGATTGCGGGAAAAGACAATGCAGATGCTTCCAAGAAAGCCTCGGCCCTGCTGATTGCGGCGCTTGACGCCTACAAGCCCTGCTGTGCGGACTGTGACGCGCTGGTTGACGAACTCAACAAGAAGCGCGACCAGTTCATCAAGAAGAGCGTGTGGATCGTCGGCGGTGACGGATGGGCATACGATATCGGCTACGGCGGACTGGACCATGTCATGGCCTCCGGTGAGAATGTCAATATTCTTGTGTTCGACACCGAAATCTACTCCAACACAGGCGGACAGGCATCCAAGTCCACACCGACCGGTGCGGTTGCGAAATTCGCGGCATCCGGCAAGAAGATGCGCAAGAAGGACCTCGGTCTCATTGCCACCAGCTACGGCTACGTATATGTGGCGCAGGTTGCGATGGGGGCCGACGTGAACCAGTTCATGAAGACCATCATCGAAGCGGAAGCCCATGACGGACCGTCCATCATCATCGCCTATGCACCGTGTGTCAACCACGGCATCAAGGGCGGCATGGCCAAGACGCAGACGCACGAGAAGGAAGCCGTGGAGTGCGGATACTGGCACCTGTGGAGATACGTCCCGGAACTTGCGGAACAAGGCAAGAATCCTTTCGTGCTGGATTCCAAGGATCCGACCGGCGACTTCCAGGCATTCCTCGCCAGCGAGGTCCGCTATACGTCCCTCAAGCAGACTTTCCCGGATGTTGCGGATGAATTGTTCAAATTGGCGGAAGAAAACGCCAAAATTCGTCTCGGCACCTACAAGAAGATGCTCGACAAGTAAGGCGCCGGAAGAAAATTACCTGCTCTTTTTCCGAAAAGAATGGCAGGTTTGGCCATTGTTTTC